>NC_008390.1:2700000-3000000 GCF_000203915.1 Burkholderia ambifaria AMMD | reverse complement strand
AAGCGGCGCGGAACGCAGGTCGCTCACCTGTTGCGGCGAGATCGGCGTACCGTTGTTGCCCCACGACATCCGGATATACGTGACGACTGCCGCAACTTCCTGGTTCGACAGCGACTGTGCGAACGGCGGCATCCCGTACGGACGGGGATTCTTGAACGTGCTCGGCGGGTAGCCACCGTTCAGCACCATGCGGATCGGGTTGACTGCCGATTCCATCACGATCGAATGGTTGCCCGCGAGCGGCGGATACGCGGGCGGCTTGCCTGCGCCGGTTTCGGCGTGGCAGGTCGCGCAATTGTCCGCGTAGATCTTCTTGCCCTGGTCGAACAGCGTGTTGCCGAACTGCTTCGACGGCTCGTACTGCATGTTCTTCGGCGCTTCAGCCTTCTGCGGGATCGACTTCAGGTACGTCGACATTGCGCGCGTATCTTCGTCGTTCATGTACTGGAGGCTGTTGTGCACGACGTCGGCCATCGGGCCGAATACCGCGCCCTTGTTCGACACGCCGGCCTGCAGCAGGTCGGACAGCTCCTGCACGTGCCAGTCGCCGAGGCCGAGTTCCTTGTCGTTCGTCAGCGACGGAGCATACCAGTTCTGCAGCGGGATCAGGCCGCCCGCGAAGGCTGCCGAGTTCACCGGGCCGCCCATCATGTTGATCGACGTGTGGCACATCGAGCAGTGGCCGAGGCCTTCGACGAGGTACGCGCCGCGGTTCCATTCGACCGACTTGGTCGGATCCGGCTTGTATTCGCCTTCCTTGAAGAACAGCGTGCGCCAGCCGATCAGCAGGTTGCGGTTGTTGAACGGGAACTTCAGTTCGTGCGGACGGCTCGGCACCGAGACCGGCGGGACCGAACGCAGGTACGCGTAGATCGCGTCCGAATCGGCGCGCGTGACCTTCGTGTAGCTCGCGAACGGGAAGCCCGGGTAGAGCAGGCTGCCGTCCTTCGAACGACCGGTGTGCATCGCGCGGTAGAAGTCGTCCGACGTCCACTTGCCGATGCCGTCCTTGTCGTCCGGCGTGATGTTCGGCGTGTACATCGTGCCGAACGGCGTCGCCATCGGCAGGCCGCCCGCGAACGACTTGCCGCCGCGCACGGTGTGGCACGCGATACAGTCGCCGACGCGCGCGAGGTATTCGCCCTTCTTGATCAGCGCGGCCTGGTCGGCCGGCGTGGCTGCGACGGCAGCAGCGCCGTGCAGCGTGTCGTTGCCCGGCCACAGGACCGGCACGAGGGCGACTGCCGCGACGATCGCGACAGCCGAGAGTGCAAACAGGGACTTGCGTTTCATTGTGTCTGTCTCCCTTGCCTTATTGCGGTTCGCTGCCGCAGGCGAGCGGAGTCTTCATCGAACGCGCCGGGGCCGGCACGGGGTTGGCGGGCGCCGGTTGCGCGGCGAGCCACGCGGTCACGGCCGTGACGTCTTCATCCGACAGCTTCGACGCGATGTCGTGCATGCAATCCGGTGCCTTCGCGTGGCGGTTGCCCGAGCGCCATGCGCCGAGCTGTGCGCTCAGGTAATCGGCGTGCAGGCCGACGAGGCCCGGGATCGCCGGCTGCATGCCGGTCAGCCCGGCGCCGTGGCAGGCCACGCAGGCCGGCAGCTTGCGCGACGGATCGCCTTGCGTGACGAGCTGCTTGCCGCGCGCGAGCGTGGCGGCCGGCAGCGTCGGCTTGGCGGGCGTCGGGTACGGCGGACGCTCGGCCGAGAAGTGCTCGGCGATCTCTTTCAGGTAATCGTCGTTCAGGTACGTCAGCAGGTAGTTCATCGGCGGGTACTTGCGCCGTCCGTCACGGAAGTTGACGAGCTGGTTGTACAGGTACTCGGCCGGCTTGCCGGCAAGACGCGGGAAGTAGTCGTTATCGGTGCCCTGGCCGTGAACGCCGTGGCATGCGGTACAGCCGCGCACACGCTCGGCCATCGTATCGGGTGCCTTGAGCGGCGCCTGCTGGGCGTGCGCTTGCTCCGTGGGCTTGGTCTGCGCTTGAGCAGCGCTCATAAGGCCCGCGCCACCGATCAAGAGAACGGCGAGCAACGGACGGAAGAGGCGTCTTGAAGACACACGAGACTCCATGTTTATTCGTCGGGGACCTGTCCGGGCTACGATCGGCTCGGCGCATGGATGGCAGGGCAGCCGGGCTGCTGCGACGCGGCATTCTATCATCGATGGGTAATGACGGCTATTTGGCAAAAGGACATCGGTTCCTGTCTGTTTGCGACTTGCGACAATTTGCCGCGCGATATGTACGGATGATGTGAACCGGCGTGCGCTTTGACCATCGAAGACCGTACACTCGCGGGTCGCGCGGCGCCGCCTCCGCCGCAGACCCAGTCATTTCTCCCGTTTCCGGATTCATCGATGACGTTCCCTACCGTGCCGTTGCCGTCTCCCCGCTGTCGTTCCACTTGCTGCCGCCGCGTCGCCGGCCGGCCGTTTCCGGGAGGGCGCGCGCGATGAGGATCGACAGCTTGTGGATCGGGCAGGTCGCGCTTGCGGCCTTGATGGACGCGACGTTCGCGATGGCGGTCGGCTCGGCGCTGCTCAAGGCGTGGCTCGGCAAGGACGGCGCGCGGCCGGTCGTCGCGCCGTCGCATCATGCATGGCTGCGCGCGCAACATTCGCTGGTCGCGGCGGCGCTGGCGCTCGTGCTCGCCGATCTCGGCTGGCTCGTGTATGAAGCCGCGTCGATGAGCGGCGCGGGGCTCGGCGGCGCGTTCGATGCGATCCCGACCATGCTGATGCAGACGCATGCGGGCTTTGCGTGGAGCGTCGCGTTCGCCGGTGCCGTGCTGCTCGCGATCGTCGCGCTGGCGAAGCCCGAGGGCCCGGTCGCGCACGCGGTGCTGTGGCTCGCGGTGATCGTGGTCGCGGCCGGCAAGGCGTCGCTCGGCCATGCGGCCGACACGGGCCCGCTGTCGGCAGCGGTCGGCGTGCAGACGCTGCACCTGCTCGCCACCGCGGTGTGGGGCGGCCTCGTGCTCGCGGCCGGGCTCGCGGTGCTGCCGGTGCTCGGTTCGTCGGTCGCGCGCGGCGCGCTGATCCGGATCGGCCAGCAACTGTCGCGAACCTCGGCGATCGCGGTCGTCTTCGTGCTCGGCACCGGCGTGCTCAATGCGCTGCGCGGGCTCGGCGGCTCGCTCGCACCGCTCGACGGCAGCACGTGGGGGCGCGTGCTGTTGCTCAAGCTGCTGCTCGTCGCGCTCGCGCTCGTACTCGGCGGGCTGAACCGCTTCTCCGCGCTGCCGCGCCTGCGCCGTACCGCGTCGACCGAAGACGCGCACACGTTCCGCAACATCCTGCATCTCGAAGCGCTGACGATGATCGCGGTGTTCGTCGCGGCCGCGGTGCTGTCGTTCTGCGTGCCGGGGTTCGCGGCGCTCGGCTGACGGCAGGTTCGGAGCGGGGTGCCGTTTCCGCGTGAGCTGCGTGAGCCGCATGAGCCGCATGCCGCGGATGTAAAAGCGGCCGCCTGTCGGGCGGCCGTCTCGACCTGCAATGCGCGGGTGGTCCGCCGCGCAATGCATCTCCTCTCACTTCACCTCCGCATCACCACTCGGCGACGCTGCCGTCCGCATGGCGCCACACCGGATTGCGCCAGCGATGGCCCGTCTTCGCCATCTCGCGCACCTTCTCCTCGTTGACGTCGATGCCGAGCCCCGGCCCTTGCGGGATCGCGACGAAGCCGTCTTCGTAGCGGAACACCTCGGGGTTGCGCAGGTAGTCGAGCAGGTCGTTCCCCTGGTTGTAGTGGATGCCGAGGCTCTGTTCCTGGATGAACGCGTTGTAGCTGACCGCATCGAGCTGCAGGCACGCGGCCAGCGCGATCGGGCCGAGCGGGCAGTGCAGCGCGAGCGCGACGTCGTAGCTTTCCGCGAGCGTCGCGATCTTGCGGCACTCGGTGATGCCGCCCGCGTGCGACGCGTCGGGCTGGATGATGTCGACGTAGCCGCCCGCGAGGATGTGCTTGAAGTCCCAGCGCGAGTAGAGCCGCTCGCCGAGCGCGATCGGCGTGTTGGTCTGGTTCACGATGTCGCGCAGCGCCTCGGCGTTCTCCGACAGCACCGGCTCCTCGATGAACATCAGCTTGTACGGATCGAGCTCCTTCGCGAGCACCTTCGCCATTGGCTTGTGCACGCGGCCATGGAAGTCGACGCCGATCCCGACGTGCGGGCCGACCGCGTCGCGCACCGCCGCGACGTTCGCGATCACCTGCTCGACCTTGTCGTAGGTGTCGACGATCTGCAGCTCCTCGGAGCCGTTCATCTTCACGGCCTTGAAGCCGCGCTCGACCACCGCGCGCGCGTTGTTCGCGACATCGCTCGGCCGGTCGCCGCCGATCCACGAATACACCTTGATGCGGTCGCGCACCTGTCCGCCGAGCAGCGCGTGCACCGGTACGCCGTGATGCTTGCCCTTGATGTCCCACAGCGCCTGGTCGACGCCCGCGATCGCGCTCATCATGATCGGGCCGCCGCGGTAGAAGCCCGCACGGTACATCACCTGCCAGTGATCCTCGATCAGCAGCGGATCCTTGCCGACCAGATAGTCGGCGAGTTCCTGCACGGCGGCTTCGACCGTGTGCGCGCGGCCCTCGACCACCGGCTCGCCCCAGCCGACGATGCCCTCGTCGGTTTCGATCTTGAGGAACAGCCAGCGCGGCGGGACGACGAAGGTTTCGAGGCGGATGATTTTCATGTCGCGAGTCTCCTGGGTTGCGCGGCGCGGACGTGCGGATGCGGCGCCGTCGAGTACGTGACGGTTATCCTAGCGTAGCGTGATAAAAAATAGTATTAATAGCACTATTGTGCAGATAGTGGACAGCCGCGGCGTGCCCGGCCAACGGAGAACGATCATTCAACGCGACCTGCATGGACAGACGTCCTTCCGCCTTGCGACGGCGATCCTGCGCGGCGACTATCCGCCCGAATCACTGCTGCCGCGGGAGCCGGACCTGATGGAGATGTTCGGCGTGAGCCGCACGGTGCTGCGCGAGGCGCTGCGCACGCTGACGTCCAAGGGGCTGGTCGAGTCGCGGCCGAAGGTCGGCACGCGGGTGCGGCCGCGCCGCGCATGGAACCTGCTCGACGCCGACCTGCTCGACTGGTACGCGCGGGTCGCGCCGCCGCTCGCGTTCGCGCTCAAGCTGCAGGAGATGCGCGAAATGATCGAGCCCCACGCGGCCGCGCTGGCCGCGCGTTCGCACGGGGCGGGCGCGTTCGACGCGATCGATGACGCGGTGCGCGCGATGGCCGCCGCGCGCAACGTCGACGAATGGGTGCGCGCGGACCTGCGCTTTCACCTGAGCGTGCTGGAGGCTGGCGGCAACGAGCTACTGGTGCCGCTCGGCGCGCTGATCGACCGCACGCTCGAGGCGCAGCTGCACCTGAACGCACGCCGGGCGCACGTGTTCAATGCGTCGCTCGCCGAGCATGCGGCCGTGGCCGACGCAATCGGCGTGCGCGACGAGGACGGCGCGCGCCGCGCGATGGCGTCGCTGCTCGCGATCACGCGCGCGCGCATCGAGATGTCGTAACGGGAAGCGGCGCGCGATGCGGCGCCGTCAGGCGGCGTTCGCGCAGCCGCCCGGCTTGTGGATGCGCTCCGTCGACGCCGGATACTTCGCGAGCAGGCTCGCCGGCCGGCGCGGGCGAGCGACCAGGTCGCCGCCGCAGTTCGGGCAGCGGCCCTTCAGCACCTCGTCGGTGCAGGTCGCGCAGAACGTGCAGTCAAACGTACAGATGCGGGCTTCCGCCGAATCGGGCGGCAGGTCCTTGTTGCAGCATTCGCAGCCGGGGCGCAGTTCGAGCATGACGGTTTTCCTTGGTTGGGACGGGTCGGGACGGGCGCCGCCGGACATTGCGTGCGGCGCATGTGCGCGCTACTGTACCTGCATGGATCGGCCCGGCCAACGGTGTCCCGCCCGGGCGCCGTCGTCGTGCACGGGCCGCACCGGGAGACGACCATGCTCTATCGCGGAAGCTGCCATTGCGGCGACGTGAAGTTCGAGGCGGAAGGCGACCTGCAGGGCGTGATGGCCTGCAACTGCTCGATCTGCCGGCGCAAGGGCGCGCTGATGTGGTTCGTGCCGCGCGACCACATGACGCTTCTCACGCCCGACGACAATCTGTCGACCTACATGTTCAACAAGCACGTGATCCGCCATCGCTTCTGCAAGCGCTGCGGGATTCACGCGTTCGGCGAGGGGACGCATCCGAACGGCACCGAGATGGCCGCGATCAACGTGCGATGCCTCGAGGATGTCGATATCGACGCGCTGCCCGTCACGCATTTCGACGGCCGCTCGCACTGAGCGGCGCGTCGTCGCGTGAGCCCGCGGGCCGTGCTCAGGACGGCGAGACTGGCGCAGCCTGCGGCGTGGGCGTTTCCGCCTGCGGCGCGGGGCCCGCCGTGCGCGTGCCGGCTTCGACCGGGCGCTCGATCAGCGGCGCGAGCGCCGGGGCCATCGACTTCAGCAACTGCACGGCCATCGCGCTCGTGAAGTCGTAGCGCGCCGCGTACGGCTCGTGCGCGGTCGCCGTCAGCACGCCGAAGAAGCGGTCGCCGAGCACGAACACGAACGTGCCGCTGCGGTTGACCTTGCGCGACTCGATCAGCCGCGCGCCGCGTGCGTACACATTGAAGCGCTGGTCGCCCGTCCCGGTCTTGCCGTACACCGGGAGCGTCTTGCCGTCGGGCAGCGTGAAGCCGCCCGCGAGGCGCCGCGCGGTGCCGTGCTGCACGACGTCGCCCAGCAGCGTGCGCGCCACGTTGACGATCTCGGGCGACAGCAGCGGCTGCGGCTGCGCGGCCGCGCGCACGAAGCGCGTTTCGTACGGCGTGCCCTTCGCGAAGTCGAGGCGCGTGATCGTCTCGGTCGGCGCCTTCTGGCCGCCGTTCGCGATCAGGCCGATCAGTTTCGCGAGCGCGTCCGGCTGGTCGCCCGACGCGCCGATCGCGGCCGCAAACGACGGCGTGACTTCCTCGAACGGATAGCCGAGCGCGCGCCACGCCTTCGTGATTTCCCCATACGCGCGCAGCTCGACCATGTGGCGGATGCGCCGGTCCTGGGTCGCGTGGTAGCGGGTCTTGTACAGCCACGAGTACGTGTAGAAGCGCGCATCGCGGCTGTCGCGCTGGACGTCGGCGAGCGGTGCGTTCGGGTGGGCGCGCAGGTAATTGAGCGTCCACAGCGCGAGCGGGTGGACGCTCGCGATGTAGCCGCGATCGTTGAGGTTGAAGCGGTCGATCGCGTACTTCGCGTACAGCGCGGCGAGATCGTAGTCCGACATCGTCGCGGCCGGCGTGCCCTTCAGCTGCGCGCGCATGTGCGCGCTGAACCACGCGAGCGACTCGTTCGGCGCGACGCTGCGCAGCACCGTCGCGATCTTCGGCGGCGACTTGCGCACGTCCTGCAGCATCAGCGCGAGCGCGTCGTCGGGCGTCTTGCCCGCGTAGCGCGTGTAGTAGCGCTTCACGTACACCTTGCTTTCGCCGTCGACGAACTGCTCGAGGTAATGCTTGCGCTGCTCCGGATCGCCGAGCCACGACGTCGACGGGCCGGCCGCCTTCAGCATTTCATAATGGACGATGTCGCGCATCAGCCGCACGAACACCAGGTTGACCGAATGCTCGAACGCCGTATGCAGCGTCAGAATGCGGCCGTTGTCCGACTTTTCGAAGTTCGAGAACACCTGCGCGCCGCCGCCCGTGTAGAACACGTCGGGGCTCGCCGAGTACTTGCGTTCGACCGCCGCATCGAGCATCGCCTGCAGCGAGCGGTCGCGCGTGTGCGACAGGTAGTCGAGCGCCCAGCGCGACAGCCCGTCGATCGGATCGGGCTTCACGTGCGCGAGTTGCGCGTTCGGCAGGTTGCCGTAGCGCGCGTGCAGCTCGGAGACGATCTGCAGGTAGGTGATCAGCGTGCGCAGCTTCGCGGTCGAGCCGAGGTTGATGCGGCCGCCGCGGTTCACGTCGAACGGCTGGTTCACGCTGTCGGTCTGCACGCGCAGCATGTTCGCGCCGTTGCGATGCTCGTACAGCGTGAAGCTGTACGTCAGATGAGACGGGTCGTCCTTCGGCGCGAGCATCTCGAAGCCGTACAGGCCGGCGGCCTGCGCGCCGTCGCGGGTCGACGCCAGCGCGAGCCGGTTGGCGACCGCTTGCTGCACGCCGTTGTCGAGCGTGCTCGTGGCTTCCAGATCGAGCTGGTCGAGCTGGTACAGGTCGCTGATGCCGAGCGCCGAGAGCAGCGACGCGCGCGCGGACGACACGGCCTTGCGCGACACGAACGACTGCACGCGCGCGGCGGCCGGGGGCGCGGCGCGCTCGATCTGCGCGGCGAGCGCCGCATCGCGCAGCGCGGGAGAGATCACGCCGCCGTTCGACAGCAGCCGCAGGTAGCTGTCGGTCAGCTTCTGCAGCGCCGGATAGCCGCGATTCAGGAAGTACGACGGCGCGCGCTGCGCGATGATCAGCGACAGCACCTCGCGGAATGCCTTGCCCTGTTCGTCGACGTTGTCGCCGGTGGTCGGCGCGGACAGGATGCGGTTCACGTCGTTGAAGTCGCGGCCGTACCACGCGGCGAGACCGTCGCCGATACCGTTGATTTCACCCACGTGCGGCCGCGCGGCGAGCGGCACCGAGTTCAGGTAGCGCACCAGGATCGTGCGCCGCGCGAGCATCGTCTGCGGGCCGTTCAGGTACGCGAGGATCGACGCGGACGCGATCTGGCGCAGCTTCTCCGGCGGCGTCGCGGTGCGGCCGTCGGGCGAATGGCGGAACTTCTCGATCTGCGTCGCGAGCGTGCTGCCGCCCGGGCGCGCCTGGTGATGGTTGACGACGTGCAGCGCCTGATCGGCGAGCGCGCGGCTGAAGCGTCCCCAGTCGATCGCCGGATTGCGGTTCGGCTGGTTCGGGTCGAGCAGGTAGCGATCCTCGATGAACATCAGCGAATCGGCGACCACGCGCGGCACCGTGTCGAAGTCGGCGTACACGCGCTGCGGGAACACGGTCGCGAACAGCGGCGATCCGGTCGAGTCGAACAGCATCAGCCCGGCCTGATCTTTCTCTTCGTAAGGAAGGAACAGGCCGCGATCGGCGAGCGACAGCATTCGGTCGGAATCGCGCGCCTGCTTGCCGACGACGAAGCCGCGTGCGAGCAGGCGCTCCTGGAACGCGGGAATCATCGAATAACCGAGGCGCTCGTCGTACGGCCCGTTCGCAGGGAAACGGATGTGGTCGCTCGCGCCCGCCTCGACCGTGTAGCCGACATCGCGCGTGAGTTCGGACAGGTAGTGCGCCTGCATGCGCGACGTCGCGATCTCGGTCATCACGAGCCGCACAAGGATCGCCACGGCGATCACCAGCGCGGCCAGCAACGACCACTTGACCCACGTCCAGACCGATGCACTACCGGTCATGCGCGGCAGGATGCGATTCAGTGGCCGATTCATGGCGGCGTCTCCCTGGAGGCACGGGCTCCGGCCGCACCTCATTAAGGATTAGTGTAGTCCTCAACGGCCGGCTGCCAAGAGCGGTTCACTACTGAGATGCAGCCGCGCAACAGGTGTGCCCGCACCGTGCGTGGGCGGCGATGCGGCCGCCCGCGGCCCGGCTGGCGCGGCTGCGCGGCGGGCCGCGGGTTCGCCGACGGCGCGGGGCGTCGATGCAAAAAAGGTGCGCGCGATGAACTGACCCCGCAAAGTTGGACAGTTGAAGGCTAGGCGCTCAAGGGCTGAGTTCTGTATTGCACGGGACTCAGCCCTTTCAATTTGAGCTTGATGCGTTCGTGGTTGTAGTAGTGGATGTAGTGATTGAGCGTGTCGCGCAAATGCTCCACGCAAGTGAAGCGATGTCCCTTGTAGCACTCGGACTTGAGCGTGCCGAAGAAGCTTTCCATCGCAGCATTATCGAGGCAGTTCCCCTTGCGGGACATGCTTTGAGTCAGTTTGCGCCGCTTCAGTTGCCGGCGAAACGCCGGCATTCGGTATTGCCAGCCTTGGTCCGAATGCAATAGCGGTCTGTCCGTGCGTTTGAGTTTGGTCAGCGCCTTCTTGAGCATGCCGCTGACCAACTCGAAGCTTGGGCGTCGATCCATCTGGTAAGCCACGATCTCGCCGTTGTACAGATCCATCACCGGCGACAGGTACAGCTTCTGACCGCCGACGTTGAATTCCGTCACATCCGTCACCCACTTCTGATTGGCCTGTGCGGCACTAAACTGACGTTGCAGCAGGTTGGGTGCGGCTTTGCCGACTTCGCCTCGCCAGGAGCGGTATTTCTTCGGGCGCAGCAGGGATTTCAACTGCAATTGCTGCATCAGCCTCTGCACGGCCTTGTGGTTGACGAGATGCCCGGTTTGCCGAATCGCAGCCGTGACGCGTCGATAGCCGTAGCGGCCCTTGTGATGGTCGAACACCGCCCGGATCTTCGCCTTGAGATCGGCACGGCGATCGTCGACGCTCAGCGTCCCAAGCTGGTAATAGAACGTGCTACGCGCCAAGCCGGCCGCCTTCAGAAGTGCCGCTACCGGATGGTGCTGCCTAAGCTCGTGCACTATTTGCGCTTTTTCTTTTGCGCTGCCTGCTTCTTCGCCAGCAGCGCATCGAGCTTTTTTAGGTAGGCCACCTCCGCACGCAAATACTCGTTTTCCTTGAGCAATTCTTCGCGCGAGCGTTCATCCGGTGTGCCGGGTTCGGTGGGTTTGGGCGGAAGTGAAGTGGCCATCTTTCGGGGGCGCCCTCGTCGGCGAGGGGACAGTGCATCGATACCGCCCTCATGATACAGGCGCTCCCAGCCGGCTACGCAGCCCGCGCCGCGAATATCGAACAAGGCCGATACCTGGCCGTATGACAACTCGTCTCGCCACATGCGCTGCAGTACCGATAGCTTGAACTCAGCGTCGTAGCAAACGTGTTTCTTGCGTAACCCCGCGCTGCCATGCTCCCGATAGCTCGCCACCCAGCGCCCCACGACCGAGCGGCCCACTCTGTACCGATGCGCCAGCGATTCGATGCCGATTCCGCCGGCCAGATACTCGTCAACGATGCGTTGCTTGAACTGCTCGTTGTACTTCGTCATGAAAAACACCCCAAAGGTTGGACGGGTGTCCAACTTTTGGGGTGCAGTTCAGATTGAACCCTTCTTTCACCTGACGAAATACTCGACCAGGTGATCGACGAAAAGCCGCGTCTTGCGCGGAAAGTGCCGTCGGCTCGGGTACGCGATATTCATCTCGAGCTCCTCGAGCCGATAGTCGGGCAGCAGCGCGAGCAGCCGTCCGTCGGCGAGATCCGCTTCCACTAGGAAGTCGGGCAGCACCGCGATGCCCATGCCCGACAGCGCCCAGTTCCGGATCAGCCCGATGTTGTTCGACGATGCGGATTTGTTCGGCCGCACCGCGACGCGTGTCGGCTCGTGATCGAACGACAGGTATTCGCCCGCGAAGTCGGCATGGAACGTCAGGCACGAATGGGACGCGAGATCGTGCGGATGGATCGGTGCACCGTGAGCTTCGACATACCGGGGCGCCGCGCAGACGATCCGCTTGAGCCGCGTGAGCGGGCGCGTCACCAGCGTGTTGGTGCTGATGCGCTGCGACAGCAGCAGCCCGACGTCGAAGCCCTCCGATACGAGATCGACATGGCGGTCGACGATCGTGACTTCCGGCACGATGGCCGGATGCTGCGTCTTGAACGCATCGATCGCCGGGGCGAGCACGTGCATGCCGAACATGACCGGCGCGGCGATCTTCAGCGATCCGATCGGCTCGTGATGCATCGACGCGATCGTGTCCTCGACGCGGTCGATTTCCTCGATCACGTGACGGATCTGCGCGAGATACAGATGACCGGCATCGGTGAGCGACAGGCTGCGCGTCGTGCGGTTCAGCAGGCGTGCGCCGAGCCGATCCTCGATGCCCATGATGAGGCGGGTGGCCGACGAGTTGGAGATGTTCAGTTCCGTGGCTGCACGCGCGAAACTGTGAAGTTCGGCTACCTTGATGAATAGCCGCATTGGCAGGAGTTCGTCCATTTTTTTATCGGTAAATAGAATTGTTTGTTTAATTCTATCTGTCGACGCGTCGTATTTGAACGAATGACTCACGCGAATAAGTATTACGAAATGATGTGTTGATCGACAGCGCGAAGGGTCTCAAAATAACGGGTTCCGGGCCCGTTGCGTTGTTGAATCTTATCGGCAGGATTGGTCCTATATAAACCTTCTGCCTCGATTTGTATTTAGTAATTGTACGAAATTAGACGTGATTTTTCTTATAAAGAAAATCGATATTCGTAGTGCGATTCGAATCGAATAGGACAGGTCACGATCGCCACAGCAGTTTCGCGGGATCGTACCGGCGCACGGCCTCGACGAAGCAGTGGATCAGGTAGTCGCATGCGACCGTGTTCAGCGCATCGCGCCGCGTGAGCACACCGGCCGATACGGTCGGAATCGTCTCCTTCACATCGATCGTGACCATCCGTTCGCGTATCCAGTCGATCTCCATGAAGAGCTGCGGCACGCACGACACGCTGTCGGTATGCACCGACAGCGCGAACGCCGCGCTGAACGACGTGCATTCGACGATCGGCTGCGGCGCCGCGTAGCCGTGCGCGACGAACATGTTCTGCAGCAGCCGGCCGATGCTTTCCGGCGACGTGTTGAGCACCCACTGCGCATCCTGCAGCTGCGCGAGCGACGTGCAGTGGCGTAGCGGATTGCTCGCGCGCGTCATCAGGATCAGCGCCGATTCGATGAGCGGCCGGAACGTGAATTCGGGCGACAGCCGCGTCGCATCGACGATCGCGATCACGAAGTCGAGCGTGCCGTCGCGCAGGCGCGGCAGCGCCGTGTCGAGAAAGCCTTCGCGCACGTCGAGGCGGATCGTCGGCATGCGCTGACGGAACGCGTCGAGCGCGGCCGGCAGGAAGCCGAGCGACATCAGCGGCGTCAGCGCGCACGCGAGCGCGCCTTCCTTGCCGCCCGACAGATGGATCACGTCGTCGCGCGCGTGCTGGATCTCCGCGAGGATCAGCCGCGCGCGTGCATAGACCGCCTGGCCGAAGCGCGTGAGCTGCGCGCCGCGCGCGTTGCGCGTGACGAGCGGCACGCCGAGGTCCTGCTCGAGTTCGCGGATGGCCTTGGTGAGTGCGGGCTGGGACAGATGGATCGCACGCGCGGCGGCGCGCAGGCTCCCGTGTTCGGCGATGGCGGCAAGCGCCCGGAGCTGATGGTGTTTCACGGCGTGGCGGGGCGCGGCGGCAGTAGCGACGTTCGTATCCTACACCGCGATCGCGCGGGCAAAGCGCGCGATAACCAGGCGTTATCACGATCGAAAAATGTCGCTCCGGGCTGCGTATTTTGAATGCCTAGACTGCATGCGCAGGCCGTCGAACGGGCCGCGCACCACACACGCACCACACACGCAACCGATACGCACAACCAGTACGGAGACATACCTTCATGAAGGCGCCCCGAGCGGACAGCACGTTCGGCGGGCATGTCGGCACCGTTGCCGCATCCCCGTCCAATCGCCAGCTGATCGTCGCGATCACGATCGGCAACGGCCTAGAATTCTTCGATCTCACCGTGTTCAGCTTCTTCGCGGTGCTGCTTGGAAAACTGTTTTTCCCGGCCGCGTCCGCGCAGCAGCAATTGCTGATGTCGGTCGCGACGTTCGGCGTCGGCTTCATCGCGCGGCCGATCGGCGGCGTCGTGATCGGGCTGGTCGCCGACCGCTTCGGCCGCGTGCCGGCGATGAACCTCACGCTCGTCACGATGGCGATCGGCACCGGGATGATCGGCGTCATGCCGACCTACGCGCAGATCGGCGCCGCGGCGCCCGTGCTGGTCGTGCTCGCACGGCTGCTGCAAGGCTTCTCCGCCGGCGGCGAAGTCGGCGTATCGACGTCGCTGCTCGCCGAGCGTGCACCGCCCGGCGAACGCGGCTACTACACGAGCTGGCAGTTCGCGAGCCAGGGCGCGGCGGCGCTGGCCGGTTCGTTCGTTGGCTTCCTGCTGTCGTATTTCCTCGAACCGGCCGCGCTCGAGTCGTGGGGCTGGCGCGTGCCGTTTCTCGCCGGCGTGCTGATCGCGCCGGTCGGCCTGTACCTGCGCGCGCGCTTCAATGCGCTCGAACAGCACGCGCCGGCCGCGGCCGCACGGCGCTCGTCCGCGGTGCTCGGCACCGTGCTGCGGCGCGACGGCGGCGCCGTGCTGACAGCGCTCGGCCTCGTGGTCGGCGGCACCGCCGCGCACTTCATCGTCCTCTATTACATGTCGACGTACGCGATCCGCGTGCTGCACCTGTCGATGGATACCGCGCTGTGGTGCGGGATTCTCTCCGGTGCGGTGATGTTCGTCGCCGCGCCGATCGGCGGACGCCTGTCGGATCGGCTCGGCAGCAAGCGCGTCGCGCTGTGGACGCGCGTTGCGCTGACCGTGCTGATCCTGCCGGGCTTCTGGCTGATCGGCGCGGTGCCGTCGATCGCGACGATGTACGCGGTCGTGATGCTGCTCGCCGCGCTGCACTCGGTCAATGCGGGCGCGAACGGCGTGATCCTCGCGGAGCTGTTTCCGAAGAGCACGCGCGCGACCGCGCTGTCGATCGCGTATGCGGGCGGCGTGTCGATCTTCGGCGGCTTCGCGCAGTTCATCGTCACCTGGCTGATCGGGGCGACCGGCAATCCGGCCGCGCCGGCGTGGTACGTGATCGTCTGCGGCCTGCTGTCGCTCGTCGCGCTCGCGTTCGCATCGGACCGAAGCGATCAGGATCACTGACCGACTGACTTCCATCTTCTTCGATCCATTCCATGACCACCACCGTTTCGTTTTCGCCGTCGCCGGCCGACCTTGCCGCCGGCGATCTGTGCGACCTGCCCGCGCGCACCATGCTCGAATTGCTGAAGTCCCGGCAGATCAGCGCCTGCGAGCTGCTCGATGCGCATCTCGCGCGCATCGCGACGATCAACCCGCGCGTGAATGCGCTCGTCACCGTGGTCGACTCCGATGCGCTGCGCACCCGCGCACGCGAGCTCGACACGCACTGGGCGCGCGGCGAATGGCAGGGGCCGCTGCACGGGCTGCCGGTGTCGCAGAAGGACCTGACCGCGACGCGCGGCGTGCGCACGACCTTCGGTTCGACGCTGTTCGCCGAGCACGTCCCGCAGCACGACGCGCTGATCGTGCGGCGCTGCGCGAGCGCCGGCGCGCTGATGATCGGCAAGTCGAACACGCCGGAGTTCGGCGCCGGCTCGCATACGTTCAACGAGGTGTTCGGCGCGACGCGCAACCCGTGGGACCTGACGCGCTCCGCCGGCGGCAGCAGCGGCGGCGCGGCCGCGGCGCTCGCCTGCGGGATGAATCCGCTCGCGTGCGGCAGCGACATGGGCGGTTCGCTGCGCAACCCGGCCGCGTGGAACAACGTCGTCGGGCTGCGGCCGTCGCCCGGGCGCGTGCCGCGCGCGCCGGACCTGAACGGTTGGGCGACGCTCGGCGTCGACGGGCCGATGGCGCGCGATGTCGCCGACACGGCGCTGCTGCTGTCCGCGATCGCCGGGCCGAGCGGCGAAACCGCGACCGGAATCGCCGAGCCCGGCGCGTGCTTCGCGCAGCCGCTCGAACGCGATTTCCGCGGCACGCGTATCGCGATGTCGCGCGGCTTGCCCGGCGTGCCGGTCGATCCCGAGATCCGGCGCGCGGTCGATGCGCAGGCGCGCGTGTTCACATCGCTCGGCTGCGAAGTCGAATTCGACGACCCCGATCTCACCGAAGCCGAAGACCTGTTCCGGATCGAGCGCGCGTGGATGATCGGCACGCTGCTGGACGGCTTCGACGAGCGGCAGCGCGCGGCGCTCAAACCCGAACTCCACGACGAATACCGGCTGCATCGTTCGCTCTCGGCCGCGGATCTCGGCCGCATGTTCGTGCGCAAGACGCGCCTGTTCGAGCGGATGCGCGCGTTCCTGCAGCGCTACGCGTTCTACGTGCTGCCGACGACGCAGGTGATGCCGTTCGACGCCGCGCTGCGCGCGCCTGCCGATGTGCTCGGCGTCGAGAGCACGACCTACATCGACTGGATGCGTGTGTGCTGGCTGCTGTCGTCGACCGAGGCGCCGATCCTGTCGGTCCCGTGCGGATTCTCCGAAGCCGGCTTGCCGATCGGCATGCAGATCGTCGGCGGCTACCGCGACGACTGGGGCGTGCTGCAGTTCGGCCATGCGTACGAAGTCGCGGCCGGCCGGCGCTGGACGCCGCCGCCCGTCGTTGCCGACGCACTGCGTTGACCATCTTTCCCGGCTGACCCCGACCGTTCCGGCTTGCACCGGAGCAGGCCGCGCGCCTGCGGGCGGCGTGCGCCCGTGTATCGCCATTCGACCCGCGCACTGGAGATCGTTCGATGAAGAAGAAGCTGTTGGCCGGCGCGGGTGTCGCGCTGATCGCGGGTGCGGCGCACGCCCAGAGCAGCGTCACGCTGTACGGGATTATCGATGAAGGGCTGACCTATGCGAGCAACATCGCGACGCCCGGCCCGCACGGCGCGGTGAGCGGCAAGCCCGCGTTGCGAATGCTCGGCGGCGTGCAGCAGGCGAGCCGTTGGGGGCTGCGCGGCAGCGAGGATCTCGGCGGGGGGCTGGCCGCGGTCTTCACGCTCGAGAACGGTTTCGATCCGAGCACCGGCAGGCTCGGGCAGGGCGGGCTGATGTTCGGCAAGAAGGCGTTCGTCGGGCTGTCGGGGCCGTTCGGCACCGTCACGCTCGGGCGGCAGTACGACACCAACGTCGACATCCTCGGGCCGCTCGAGGCCGCCGCGCTGTTCGGCGGCTACATGGTCGCGCATCCCGGCGACCTCGACAACGTGAACAACGCGAACTCGACCAACAACGCGATCAAGTTCACCAGTAAAGACTACGGCGGGGCTCGCGTCGCGGCGATGTATGGGGTGGGCGGCGTCGCCGGCGCGGCGACGCGCAATCAGGTGTGGTCGGCAACAGTTGCCTACACGCGCGGGCCGCTTGCGGTGGCGGCCGGCTATCTGAATGCGCGCAATCCGAACGTGTCGTTCTTCGGCACGACCGGCAGCCCCGCGCCGAGCGTCGGCGGCGTGCCGGGCAGCAACATGCTGTCGCCGGTGTATTCCGGCTATGCATCCGCGCGCACGCTGCAGGTCGCGGTGGTGGGCGGCACCTATGCGATCGGCGCGATGACGCTTGGCGCGATGTATACGAACACGTCGTTCCGTCAGCTCGGCGACCTGTCGTCCGGGCCGAACCCGGGCGGCGTGTCCGGCAACGCGGTGTTCAACAACGCGGAGGCGAGCGTGCGCTACCAGTTCATGACCTCGCTGTTCGGCGGCGTGGCGTACGACTACACGCGCGGCGGCGGCGTGAACGGCCGCGACGGCGCGACGTATCACCAGGTCGCGGCGGGGCTCGACTATTTCCTGTCGAAGCGCACCGACGTCTACGTGAGCGCCGTCTATCAGCGCGCATCGGGCACCGACTCGACGGGGCATCTGGCCGTCGCGGCGATCAACGGGCCCGGTGCATCCGCGAACGATCGGCAGCTGCAGGCGCGCGTCGGCATGCGGCACAAGTTCTGATCCGTACGACGGCGCCCGAGCGCGCGGTGATATCCTCGCGAAACGCCCGCGACCGACGGGCGGATATCGACTGCGCGTACGCGGCCCGACGCCGTGCCGCGCGGCATTTCCGAGGGAGAGCCGAACCATGAGCCGCAAATTCATTCTGAAGGGCGACACGACCGACCATGGCGGCGTCGTGCTCGACGGCATCGCCAATTCGTCGTTCGACGGCCGCGAGCTCGCCTATCTCGGCGCGCCCGTGTTCTGCGCCGCATGCAAGACGCAGGGCGTGATCGTGTCCGACGGCGGCGAGCGCACGATGACCGTGATGGGCAAGGTCGTCGCGCTCGAACACGACCTGTGCCAGTGCCTGTGCACGCCGCAACCGAAGCTGATCCCGTCGCAGGGCACGGGCACCATCTCGGGCTGATGCCCGTCGAATCGGCGCGACGCGCGCCGCTGGGTTCCCGTCGTCAGACGCTGCCTTCGGTCTCGATCACCAGGATGCGTGCTTCGCCGAGCGGGTGCGCGACGTGTTCGGTGCCGATCGTCGCGTGGAATACGTCTCCCGTTTCGAGCACCGTCGCGTGCTCGATGCCTGCTTCCCGGTAGCGCATCTCGACACGGCCGTCGAGCACCGCGAAAATTTCCTCTCCGTCGTTCACGTGCCACCGGTACGGCTGATCGGTCCAGTGCAGGCGCACCGTGATGCCGTTCAGGTTCGCGATGTCCAGCGCGCCCCATGGGCGCTCGGCGGTGAACGCGGTGCTGCGGATGATGTTCATCGATAGGTCCGTGAGTGTGGAGGCCGCGCAAGGCGGGCGGTGTGGTCGAATGCGCGGGATCAGCGCGCCATCGCACGCAAGGCCGCGTCGATCGTCTGCCTGCGCTTCTCCAGCCCCGCCGCCGAGCGCTCGGTCACGCGCTTCAGCACCGACGCGGGCGCGGTATCCGGCGAGCCCGCGTCGAACGGCGGCGCCGGCGCGTATTCGAGCGCCAGCTGGATCGACTGCGCCTCTTCGTCGCCCGCGAGTTCGGCGGCGATCGTCAATGCGAAGTCGATGCCGGCCGTCACGCCGCCGCCGGTGATCAGGTTGCCGTCGCGCACCACGCGCTCGCGCACCGGCACCGCACCGAGCGGTTCGAGCAGTTCGTGAAACGCCCAGTGCGTCGTCGCGCGGCGTCCGCGCAGCAGGCCGGCCACGCCGAGCAGCAGCGCGCCCGTGCAGACCGACGTCACATAGCGCGCGGTGGCCGCGCGGCGCTGCACGAACGCGATCGTTTCCGCATCGAGCAGCAGGTCGTTGATGCCGATGCCGCCGGGCACGCAGATCACGTCGAGCGGCGGGCAGTCGTCGAACGTGCAGGTCGGCGCGAGCGCGAGGCCGCTGCTCGATGCGACGGTGTCGCGCGATTTCCAGACCAGATGGACAGCCGCGTCGGGCAGCGACGCGAGCACGTCGTGCGGGCCGGTGAGATCGAGTTGCTGGACGCCCGGAAACACGAGAAGGCCGATATGCAGGGTCATGCGAACGCTCCGTAGGGAAGGGGGCGCCGCGATCGGCGCACGATGGACAGATCGATTCTAGGCGCGTAGTGTTTGGCGAAATTGCCATATCACCCACGTTTTCAGCCAATCGCCATGCCTACCGCGCCGCGCTCGATCCTGATTCTCGCGTTCCCCCGTGCGCAGCTGCTCGACGTGAGCGGGCCGCTGCAGGTGTTCGCGTCCGTCAACGAACTCGCCGAGGAAAGGGGTCAGCCCGCGCCGTACGCGCCGCGTGTCGTCGCCGCCGAGGCCGGGCCCATCGAGACGTCGTCCGGCCTCGTCGTGATGGCCGATTCGCTGCGCTCTGCGGGACGGCCGGATACGGTGATCGTGGCCGGCGGCAAGGGCGTGCGCGCCGCGTCGCAGGATGCGCGGATGGTGCGCTGGGTCCGGCAGCAGGGGCAGCGCGCGCGACGTGTCGCATCGGTGTGCACCGGCGCGTTCCTGCTCGCCGAGGCCGGCCTGCTCGATGGGCGGCGTGCGGTCACGCACTGGGCGCGCTGCGACGAATTCGCGGCGCGCTACCCGAACGTGCGCGTCGAGCCCGATCCGATCTTCATCCGCGAAGGCGGGCTGTGGACGTCGGCCGGCGTGACGGCCGGCATCGATCTCGCGCTCGCGCTCGTCGAGGAGGATCTCGGTCGCGCGGTCGCGCTCGACGCCGCGCGCGAGCTCGTCGTGTTCCTGAAGCGGCCGGGCGGGCAGGCGCAGTTCAGCGCGATGCTGTCGATGCAGCGCACCGACGATCGTTTCGGCGAACTGCATGCATGGATCGCCGACCACCTGACGGCCGACCTGTCGGTGCCCGCGCTCGCCGAGCGCGTCAGCATGAGCGAGCGCAGCTTCGTGCGCCACTACCGCGCGGGCACCGGCCGCACGCCCGCGCGCGCCGTCGAGCAGATTCGCGTGGAGGCCGCGCAGCGTTTGCTCGGCGAAACCGCGTGGCCCGTCAAGCGGATCGCCACGCGGTGCGGCTTCGGTTCGGAAGAGACGCTGCGGCGCAGTTTCGTGCGCGTGCTCGGCGTGTCGCCGCAGGGCTATCGCGAGCGGTTCGTGCGGTAAGGGGCGGGCATGCCGCGGGCGGCGGGCGGGGACGGAACGAATCGTCGTGCCGAACTGAACGAAAGCCGGTTACTTTCCAGTCCGAAGTGCGTTCACTATTCAGAAGTTGAGAACAATGGGCGGGGGCTTGTGCCGCGCCCGTTGCGCGCTCTATTCTGTCCTGTTGGCGATTCGAAGGGGGCGCAGCATGGACCGCATCCAGGCAATGGAAGTTTTCACCCGCGTGGTCGACGCGAACAGCTTTACGCGCGCGGCCGACACGCTCGCGATGCCGCGCGCGTCGGTCACGACCATCATCCAGAATCTCGAGGCGCTGCTCGGCGTGCGGCTGATGCACCGGACAACGCGCCGGCTGTCGCTGACGCCGGAGGGCGCCGCGTACTACGAGCATTGCATGAAGATCATCTCGGAGATCGCGGAGGCCGACGCGAGTTTCCAGTCCGGCAACCGCAAGCCGAGCGGCGTGCTGCGCGTGCACATGCCGAGCTCGCTCGGGCGGCGCGTCGTGTTGCCGGCGCTGTCGATCTTCCGGCAGCGCTATCCGGACATCACGCTCGACCTCGGCTTGTCGGACCGCTACGTCGATCCGGTCGAGGAGGGCATCGACTGCATGATCCGGGTCGGGCCGCTCGAGGATTCGTCGATGGTCGCGCGGCGGATCGGGATGCTCAAGCGCGTGACCTGCGCGTCGCCCGACTATCTGGCGCGTCACGGCGAGCCGCAGGAGATCGCCGACCTGGCCGATCATCATGCGGTCAATTTCCGCGCGAGCCACGGTGCGCGGGCGATTCCGTGGGTGTTCATGATCGACGGCAAGCCGCTCGAGGTGCGGATGAACGGCAGTGTCACCGTCAACGATTCGGATGCGTACGTGACGTGCGGGCTCGAAGGGTTCGGGATGATCCAGCCGACGCTGTTCATGGTGCTGCCCAACCTGCGCGACGGCTCGCTGGTCGAGGTCCTGCCCGATTGCAATCCGAAGCCCAAGCCGATCTCGATCGTGTATCCGCACAACCGGCATCTGTCGCAGAAGGTGCGGGTGTTCGCGGACTGGCTCGCGGAGCTGTTCGAGTCGACGCCGGCGCTGGAGGGCGGGGAGAACTGGCGCGGGAAGGTGCGTGCGGATTCTGTCGAGGAGCGTGGATCGGTGGTGGCGTAGCGCCGAGCGCGCGTGGCCTGAAGGACGGGCGACGCGCGATACCGCGTGTGTGCCGGATGAAGCAATGAAAAAAGCCGCTGTTCCTTGCGGAACAGCGGCTTTTCGCATTTGGTGGCGAATCAGGGATTCGAACCCCGGACCTGCGGATTATGATTCCGTCGCTCTAACCGACTGAGCTAATTCGCCGAAGAATTGAATTATGCAGATGTGCCGCCGGGCTGTCAACACCTTTTTCATCTTCCCCGAAAAAAGTTGCCGGCGGCCCGGGTTGCAGGCGGGGTGCCCCCCACCTGCCCGACCTCATCAATCCTGCGCGTAGATGTTCGAGTCCTTCGTCTCCTTGACGAACAGCAGACCGATCACGAACGTGGCCAGCGCGATCACGATCGGATACCAGAGCCCCGAATAGATGTTGCCCTTCGCCGCGACGATCGCGAACGCGGTCGCCGGCAGGAAGCCGCCGAACCAGCCGTTGCCGATGTGATAGGGCAGCGACATCGACGTATAGCGGATCCGCGTCGGGAACATCTCGACCAGCATCGCGGCGATCGGGCCGTAGACCATCGTCACATAGATCACGAGGATCGTCAGTATCACGATCGTCATCGGCCAGTTGAGCTGCGCCGGGTCGGCCTTGGCCGGATAGCCGGCGCCCTTCAGCGTCGACGCGAGCGTCTTGTCAAACGCCGCGCCCTGCGCCTTCGCATCGGGCGCCTTGCCGTCATAGGCCGGGATCACCGTGTCGCCCACCTTGATCTGCGCGGTCGAGCCTGCCGGCGCCGCGACGTTCTCGTAGTTCAGGCCGGCCTTTGCGAGCGCGCTCTTCACGATGTCGCACGAGCTCGTGAACTTCGACGTGCCCACCGGGTTGAACTGGAACGAGCAGGTGGCCGGATCGGCGATGACCGAGATCGGTGCCTTCTGCGTCGCGAGTTCGAGCTGCGGGTTCGCGTAGTGCGTGAGCGCCTTGAACAGCGGGAAGTAGGTGAGCGCCGCGATCAGGCAGCCGGCGAGGATGATCGGCTTGCGGCCGATCCGGTCCGACAGCGAGCCGAAGAACAGGAAGAACGGCGTACCGATCAGGAGCGCGATCGCGATCAGGATGTTCGCGCTGGCACCGTCGACCTTCAGCGTCTGCGTGAGGAAGAACAGCGCGTAGAACTGGCCCGTGTACCAGACGACGGCCTGGCCGGCGGTCAGGCCGACGAGCGCGAGGATCACGATCTTCAGGTTCTTCCACTGGCCGAACGCTTCGGTCAGCGGCGCCTTCGACGTCTTGCCCTCGGCCTTGATGCGCAGGAACACCGGCGATTCGTTCAGCTGCAACCGGATCCACACCGACACCGCGAGCAGCAGGATCGACGCGACGAACGGCACGCGCCAGCCCCAGTTGCCGAACGATTCCTCGCCGATGAGCGTGCGCACGCCGAGGATCACGAGCAGCGACAGGAACAGGCCGAGCGTCGCGGTCGTCTGGATCCACGCGGTGTAGAAGCCGCGCCGGTTCGCCGGTGCATGCTCGGCGACGTAGGTCGCCGCGCCGCCGTACTCGCCGCCGAGCGCGAGGCCCTGCAGCAGCCGCATCGCGATGAAGATCACGGGCGCCGCGATGCCGATCGTCGTGTAGCCGGGCAGGAAGCCGACCACGAAGGTCGAGATGCCCATGATCACGATCGTCACGAGGAACGTGTGCTTGCGGCCGACGAGGTCGCCGAGCCGGCCGAACACGATCGCGCCGAACGGTCGCACGGCGAAGCCGGCCGCGAAGCCGAGCAGCGTGAAGATGAAGGCGGCGGTCGGATTGACCCCGGAGAAGAAGCTCTTGCTGATGTAGGCCGCGAGTGACCCGGCCAGGTAAAAGTCGTACCACTCGAACACGGTGCCGAGCGACGACGCGAAGATTACCTTCTTTTCTTCGGCCGTCATCGGCGAGTGCGAAATTTGCCCGCCTAAGGTTGCCATGAATCGTCTCCAAGTCCCTTGATATAAATATGCGGCCGCCTTGGGTGGGCGGGCCTGTCGACGATTATTGGCACGGAAACTTACGGCGCACTGACTTGCGGGCACAAAACCACTGCGCGTTAACCCGCGCCGAATCGGCCGCTTCGCCCCTCGATCAGGTCGCAAACGGGCGGTAAAGCACCGGTTTCGATGCGATCGCGGCGGGGTGCGCGGTGCGGGTGAGGTGAGGGCCTGCGCGTGTCAGGCTGGATCCGCGGCGGGCTCCGACAGCGGCAGGCTGATGCTCACGAGCGTGCCGGCAAGGCGCGGCGCCTGTTGATAGACATGATCGTCGAGCGTCAGCGTGCCGCCGTGCTGCGTCGCGATCTCGCGCACGATCGCGAGCCCGAGGCCGCTGCCGTCGCCTTCGCGGCCGAGGATCCGGTAGAAGCGCTCGACCACGCGCTCGCGTTCGGCGGCCGGGATGCCGGGCCCGGTGTCCTCGACTTCGAGATGCACGCGCCGCGCCGCCTGCTCGGCCCGCACGCGCACGGTGATGCGGCCGCCTTCGGGCGTGTAGCGGATCGCGTTGTCGACCAGGTTGCCGAGCATCTCGCGCAGCATCACGGGATTGCCGTCGACGTCGAGCGGCGCGTCGTCCTCCGGGCCTTCGTAACCGAGATCCATGCGCTTCGCGAGCGCGGCCTGCACCCAGTCGCGCACCGTGCGGCGCGCCAGCGCGCCGATTTCGACCGGCTCGAAGGTCAGCCCGCTCGCGCGGTTCTCGGCGCGCGCGAGCGCGAGCAGTTGCGTGACGAGCCGCGCGGCCTGCTCGGAACTCGTCGCGATCTGTTCGAGCGAGCGCTGCACGTCGGGCGGCACGGGGTGGCGCAACGCGAATTCGGCCTGCGTGCGCAGGCCCGCCAGCGGGGTCTTCATCTGGTGCGCGGCGTCGGCGATGAAGCGCTTTTGCAACGCCATGTTCTGCTCGAGCCGCGCGAGCAGGTCGTTGAACGACGTGACGAGCGGCTCGATCTCGGGCGGCGCGCGCTGCGCCTCGACGGGCGACAGGTCGTCGGGCCGCCGCGCGCGGATGTGCGCCTGCAGCGCGTTGAGCGGCGCGAGCCCGCGCGACAGCCCGAACCAGACGAGCAGGATCGCGAGCGGCAGGATCACGAACTGCGGCAGGATCACGCCCTTGATGATGTCGTTCGCGAGTGCGTTGCGCTTGTCGAGCGTCTCGCCGACCTGCACGAGCACGGGCTGTGCGCCGCCCGGCTCCGGCAGTGCGACGGTCGTATACGCGACGCGCACGTCGTTGCCGCGCAAAAGGTCGTCGCGGAACACGACGACGCCCGGCGGCGGGCGGTCCTCGTCGCGCGGCAGCGGCATGTCGGCCTCGCCCGCGACCAGCTCGCCGCGGGTGCCGAGCACCTGGAAGTACACGCTGTCGACGTTGTCCGCGCGCAGGAAGTCGCGCGTCTGCTGCGGCAGCGTCAGCTCGGCGACGCCGTTGACCGGATGGATCTGCCGCGCGAGCACGTATGCGTTGGTCTCGAGCGCGCGATCGAACGGGCCGTTCGCGATCGTCTTCGCGACGAGATAGGTGACGGCGATGCTCATCGGCCACAGCAGTAGCAGCGGCGCGAGCATCCAGTCGAGGATTTCGCCGAACAGCGAGCGTGGGCGCGGCGCCTCGGGCGCATCGGTTTCATCGGGCGGCGCGAACGGGTTCTCGTAGCGCGCGTCGCGTGCATCGTCGGCGGCCGACGCCGGCGCGCCGCTCGGGCGGCGGGAATGGGCCGGGGTGGCCATCGCGGCGCGCCCGGCTTCAGCGCAGCGGCGTGCCGGCCACCACGGGCTGGGGCGCTGCCGTATCGGTCGGCGCGGCGGGCGCGACCTTCTCGAGGCAATAGCCGAGGCCGCGCACGGTCGAGATCCGCACGCCGCTCGGTTCGATCTTCTTGCGCAGCCGGTGCACGTAGACTTCGATCGCGTTGTTGCTGACTTCCTCGCCCCATTCGCACAGGTGATCGACGAGCTGCTCCTTCGACACGAGCCGGCCGATCCGCTGCAGCAGCACCTCGAGCAGGCCGAGCTCGCGCGCGGAGAGATCGAGCACGTGATCGTTCGCATATGCGATGCGGCCGACCTGGTCGAACGCGAGCGAGCCGTGGCGCACGACGGTCGGGCCGCCGCCCGCGCCGCGCCGGGTCAGCGCGCGCACGCGCGCTTCCAGCTCGTTGAGCGCGAACGGCTTGGCCATGTAATCGTCGGCGCCGAGGTCGAGCCCCTTCACGCGTTCGTCGACGCTGTCGGCGGCGGTCAGGATCAGCACGGGGAGGTTGGAATTGCGGGCGCGCAGGCGCTTGAGCACGTCGAGCCCGGACATTTTCGGCAGCCCGAGATCGAGGATCAGCAGGTCGAATGTCTGCATCGACAGCGCCGTATCGGCGTCGACGCCGCTCTTCACGTGGTCGACCGCATAGCCCGATTGGCGGAGTGACCGGGTGAGGCCGTCCGCGAGTATGCTGTCATCTTCGGCGATGAGAATTCGCATGGTGCTGACCGATGGCCGGCGGGCATTCGCGCCGGCGCGGCTGTCTCCGAAGTTATTCGTGTACAACGCTCTGCATTGCGGGCTTGCACAAAACACTGTTTTTTTATACAGTGTCTGCATTCATGGGCAGCGCTTGAAGTGGGCGCGCCTCTAACAGACGCTGCTCATCATAGCAAAGGACGATTCATGGAAGATAGCAAGAAGGGCTCCGGGATGACCGCCGAGAAGAGCAAGGCGCTGGCGGCCGCACTCGCACAGATCGAGAAGCAGTTCGGCAAGGGCTCGATCATGCGCATGGGCGACGGCGAAGTGGCCGAGAACATCCAGGTCGTGTCCACGGGCTCGCTCGGTCTCGATATCGCGCTCGGCGTCGGCGGCCTGCCGCGCGGCCGGGTCGTCGAGATCTACGGTCCGGAATCGTCGGGTAAAACCACGCTGACGCTGCAGGTCGTCGCCGAGCTGCAGAAGCTGGGCGGCACGGCGGCGTTCATCGACGCGGAGCACGCGCTCGACGTTCAATATGCGGCGAAGCTCGGCGTGAACGTGCCGGAACTGCTGATCTCGCAGCCGGACACCGGCGAGCAGGCGCTCGAAATCACCGACGCGCTGGTGCGCTCGGGCTCGATCGACATGATCGTCATCGACTCGGTTGCGGCGCTCGTGCCGAAGGCCGAAATCGAAGGCGAGATGGGCGATTCGCTGCCGGGCCTGCAGGCCCGCCTGATGTCGCAGGCGCTGCGCAAGCTGACGGGCACGATCAAGCGCACGAACTGCCTCGTGATCTTCATCAACCAGATCCGGATGAAGATCGGCGTGATGTTCGGCAACCCCGAAACCACGACGGGCGGCAACGCGCTGAAGTTCTATTCGTCGGTGCGTCTCGACATCCGCCGGATCGGCTCGATCAAGAAGAACGACGAGGTGATCGGCAACGAAACCCGCGTGAAGGTCGTCAAGAACAAGGTGTCGCCGCCGTTCCGCGAAGCGATCTTCGACATCCTGTATGGCGAAGGCATTTCGCGTCAGGGCGAGATCATCGATCTCGGCGTGCAGGCGAAGATCGTCGACAAGGCCGGCGCCTGGTACAGCTACAACGGCGAGAAGATCGGTCAGGGCAAGGACAACGCGCGTGAATTCCTGCGCGAGAATCCGGAAATCGCGCGCGAGATCGAGAACCGTATCCGCGAATCGCTCGGCGTGGTCACCATGCCTGAAGGTGCGGCTGCGGTCCACGACGAAGCCGAGGCGATGGACGAAGAAGAGTGATGGTCGGGCGCCGAGGTCAGGCAGGCAAGCCGGAGGAGAGCGACGCGCCCGAAACGGCGGGTCGCTCCGGTCGGCGAGCCGGATCCTCGGCTGCCGACCGGTCGGTCGCAGGCGGCAACGCCACGAACCGCACCGCGACGAGGGCATCCGACGATGCCCTCGTTTCGTTTGAGATTGCCGCGCCGGACGATCCGTTCGACGACGACGAATCGTTCGACGCGCACGATCGCTCCCGCCGTCGTGTTTCCGGTGTCAGCTTCCCCGGCGAGCGCGCAGCCGCTGCGGCGGCGCCGGCCAGGGAAGACGTCTATACCCGCAGCAGCCAGCATCCGCGCCGCACGCGCCGGGCGTCCGGCGCATCTTCAAGCACGTCATCAAGCACATCTGCCGCCGACGATCCGGGCGCCGGCAAGCGCAAGTCGTCGAAGCCGCCGCGTTCGTTGAAGGGCCGCGCGCTCGGTTATCTGTCCAGGCGCGAATACAGCCGCGCCGAACTCGCGCGCAAGCTTGGGCCGTACGTCGGCGAAGACGAATCCGTCGAGCCGGTGCTCGATGCGCTGGAAAAGGAAGGCTGGCTGTCCGACGCGCGCTTTGCCGAGAGCCTCGTGCATCGCCGCGCGTCGCGCGTCGGCGCCGCGCGCATCGTCAGCGAACTGAAGCGTCACGCCGTCGGCGACACGCTCGTCGAGGAAGTCAACGCGCAGTTGCGCGAGACCGAATGGACACGTGCGCAGGCCGTCTGGCGCAAGAAATTCGGTGCACTGCCGCAAACGCCGGCCGAGCGCGCGAAGCAGGCGCGCTTCCTTGCCGCGCGCGGCTTCTCGAGCGGGATCATCGTGAAGTTGCTGAAGGTCGGCGACGATTTCCTGGTCGACGACTGACCGGCGCGTCACGCGCGCTGCGCGCGATTTTGCTGCAATGCAACCGTTTCCGGACAGGCGGGAATACCCGCCGTCGCGGCCGGCTGCCTCAAATACCCGATATGCTAAAATCCACGGGTTTTCCTCTTCGGCCTCAACCTCCAGCATGCCGCTATCCGAGCCCGTGCCCCGTCAGTTGCGACATCGACGCGCAATCCGAGCGGAAGCCTACGAGCGCGGCGACGGCTTGTGGGACATCGAAGCCTGCCTGACCGACCACAAGCCGCGCGATGTCGCGCTTGCGTCGGGCATCCGGCCCCAGGGCCTGCCGATCCACGAACTCTGGCTGCGCGTGACTATCGATCGTGATCTCAACGTCGTCGACGCCGAAGCGTCCTCGGAATGGGTTCCGTATCCCGGTCACTGTCAATCCGCCACTCCTGCCTATCGGGCCCTCATCGGGCTCAATCTCTTCCGCAATTTCCGCCGCAACGCGAACCGGCTGCTCGCCGGCGTCGCAGGCTGTTCCCATCTCACCGAACTGTGCGCCGTGCTGCCGACGGCAGCGATTCAGGCGTTCGCCGGCGAGGTGTGGAACGTGCGCGAGGAAGGCGGCGAAGGGCCGGATCATGGCGGCGCGCACGACGACGCGCCTTTCCAGCTCGGCCGCTGCCGGGCGTTGCGGTTCGACGGCGAGGTCGTGCGGCAGTACTACCCGCGCTGGTATGGCGCGAGCCGGCCGGACGTGCCCGGTGAAGGCAGCACGAAGGAATGAACGGAAATCATTCGAAGAAGCGTCTTAAGCGACTTTTCATCCAACTCTCAGACTGAAGGGAATCACGCATGAAGATTCACGAGTACCAGGGTAAGGAAATCCTGCGGAAATTCGGAGTCGCGGTACCGCGCGGCAAGCCGGCGTTCTCGGTTGACGAGGCCGTCAAGGTGGCAGAAGAGCTCGGCGGCCCGGTGTGGGTCGTGAAGGCTCAGATTCACGCGGGTGGCCGTGGCAAGGGCGGCGGCGTGAAGGTGGCGAAGTCGATCGAGCAGGTCCGCGAATACGCGAACCAGATCCTCGGCATGCAGCTCGTCACGCACCAGACGGGTCCGGAAGGCCAGAAGGTCAACCGTCTGATGATCGAAGAAGGCGCCGACATCAAGCAGGAACTGTATGTCAGCCTCGTCGTGGATCGCATCTCGCAAAAGATCGTGCTGATGGGTTCGAGCGAAGGCGGCATGGACATCGAAGAAGTCGCCGAAAAGCACCCGGAACTGATCCACAAGGTCATCGTCGAGCCGTCGACGGGCCTGCTCGACGCGCAGGCGGACGACCTCGCCGCGAAGATCGGCGTGCCGGCTGCTTCGATCCCGCAAGCGCGCGCGATCCTGCAAGGCCTGTACAAGGCATTCTGGGAAACCGATGCGTCGCTGGCTGAAATCAACCCGCTGAACGTTTCCGGCGACGGCAAGGTCATCGCACTCGACGCGAAGTTCAACTTCGACTCGAACGCGCTGTTCCGCCACCCGGAAATCGTCGCGTACCGCGACCTGGACGAAGAAGATCCGGCTGAAATCGAAGCGTCGAAGTTCGACCTCGCGTACATCTCGCTCGACGGCAACATCGGCTGCCTCGTGAACGGCGCAGGCCTCGCGATGGCGACGATGGACACCATCAAGCTGTTCGGCGGCGAGCCGGCGAACTTCCTGGACGTCGGCGGCGGCGCCACGACCGAGAAGGTCACGGAAGCGTTCAAGCTGATGCTGAAGAACCCGGACCTGAAGGCGATCCTCGTGAACATCTTCGGCGGCATCATGCGCTGCGACGTGATCGCGGAAGGCGTGATCGCCGGTTCGAAGGCCGTGAACCTGAACGTGCCGCTCGTCGTGCGCATGAAGGGCACGAACGAGGACCTCGGCAAGAAGATGCTGGCCGATTCGGGCCTGCCGATCATCTCGGCGGACAGCATGGAAGAGGCTGCGCAGAAGGTTGTCGCGGCTGCCGCAGGCAAGTAAGCGCGCGCTAATGAACACGCATGGCGGCGCGGTTTGCACGCGACGCCAATCGAACAGAGGTCAAAATACATGTCGATTCTGATCAACAAGGACACGAAGGTCATCACGCAGGGCATTACCGGCAAAACCGGTCAGTTCCATACGCGCGCCTGCCGTGAATACGCAAACGGCCGCGAAGCATTCGTCGCGGGCGTGAACCCGAAGAAGGCCGGCGAAGATTTCGAAGGCATTCCGATCTACGCGAGCGTCAAGGAAGCGAAGGCAGAAACCGGCGCGACCGTGTCGGTCATCTACGTTCCGCCGGCAGGCGCAGCCGCAGCGATCTGGGAAGCCGTCGAAGCCGACCTGGATCTCGCGATCTGCATCACGGAAGGCATCCCCGTCCGTGACATGATCGAAGTGAAGGACCGCATGCGTCGCGAAGGCCGCAAGACGCTGCTGCTCGGGCCGAACTGCCCGGGCACGATCACGCCGGACGAACTGAAGATCGGCATCATGCCGGGTCACATCCACCGCAAGGGCCGCATCGGCGTCGTGTCGCGTTCGGGCACGCTGACGTATGAAGCTGTTGCCCAGCTGACGGCACTCGGCCTCGGCCAGTCGTCGGCAGTCGGTATCGGCGGCGACCCGATCAACGGTCTGAAGCACATCGACGTGATGAAGATGTTCAACGACGATCCGGATACGGATGCGGTCGTGATGATCGGCGAAATCGGCGGTCCGGACGAAGCCAATGCCGCCGAGTGGATCAAGGACAACATGAAGAAGCCGGTCGTCGGCTTCATCGCTGGCGTCACGGCGCCTCCGGGCAAGCGCATGGGCCACGCCGGCGCGCTGATCTCGGGCGGTGCGGATACGGCCGAAGCGAAGCTGGAAATCATGGAAGCGTGCGGCATCACCGTCACGCGCAACCCGTCGGAAATGGGCCGTCTGCTGAAGAAGGCGCTGTAATTTCCGCGTGGTTCGTCCTGCAAAAAACGCCGGCTTAGCCGGCGTTTTTTGTTATGCTCGCGCAATGAATTTGTAAGCCCCGGGCATGCGCGACGCATGTGCCGGTAATGAACCGGGCCGCCCGTCAGAGGGTCGTCGCCCCGCACCTATATCCACACATGCTTGAATTCCTGACGTCGCTGCACTGGGGCGCCGTGCTCCAGATCGTCATCATCGACATCCTGCTCGGCGGCGACAACGCTGTCGTGATCGCGCTCGCGTGCCGCAACCTGCCGGCCAACCAGCGGCTGCGCGGCGTCGTGTGGGGCACGGCCGGCGCGATCCTGTTGCGGGTGGTGCTGATCGCATTCGCGGTCGCGCTGCTCGACGTGCCGTTCCTGAAGTTCGGCGGCGGCCTGCTGCTGCTGTGGATCGGCGTCAAGCTGATGGCGCCGGATGCCGACGCGCACGACAACGTGAAGCCGGCCGACCGGCTGTGGGACGCGGTGAAGACGATCGTGATCGCCGACGCCGTGATGAGCCTCGACAACGTGATCGCGATCGCCGGCGCGGCCGAGCAGGCCGATCCGTCGCACCGGCTGGCGCTGGTGATCTTCGGGCTCGTCGTCAGCGTGCCGATCATCGTGTGGGGCAGCACGCTGGTGCTGAAGCTGCTCGACCGGTTCCCGATCGTCGTCGCACTGGGCGCGGGGCTGCTCGGCTGGATCGCAGGCGGCCTGATGGTGCACGACCCGGTCGGCGATCGCTGGCCGGTGCTCGATACGCAGGCCGCGATCTACGGCGCGAGCATCGCCGGCGCGCTGTTCGTCGTTGCCGCAGGATACGCGCTCCGGCGCCGCCGCAGCGGTCCGCATCCACAATGACGTTGGCCGTCCGGCCGACTGCCGGGGCCGCGGCCCACTGGCTACGATCGAAACGCCTGCCTGATTCGGCAGGCGTTTTTCGTTTCCGGAGCCAGTCATGTTCGAAGCCTTTTCAGTTTCCCTGTTCCGTCGCGTCGCCGCCGATCTGCGGCGCGCGCGCCGGCCGGTGCCGCGTTGGCGGCCGGCCGGCTTCACGCTGATCGAGTTGATGATCGTGCTCGCGATCGTCGGCGTGATCGCTGCCTATGCAATTCCCGCGTACCAGGATTACCTCGCGCGGTCGCGCGTCGGCGAGGGGCTCGCGCTCGCGTCGTCCGCGCGGCTCGCGGTTGCCGACAATGCCGCGAGCGGCGCGGGCCTCGATGGCGGCTACAGCCCGCCGGTCGCCACCCGGAACGTCGAATCCGTCCGGATCGACGCCGATACGGGCCAGATCACGGTGGCGTTCACCACCCGCGTCGCCGCGGCCGGCGCGAATACGCTCGTCCTGGTGCCGTCCGCGCCGGACAAGGCCGATACACCGACCGCACGGGTGCCGCTGAAAAAGGGCGCGATGCAGGCCGGCGCGATCGCCTGGGAATGCTTTGCCGCCGGCAAGGCCGCGTCATCGCTGCCGGCGCCGGGCGCCGGACCGTTGCCGGCGGAGGCGGCGACGTTGCCCGCGAAATACGCGCCGGCGGAATGCCGCGCATAGTGCAGGCGGCCCGCGGGCCGCTGCGTGGGCGCGCGCACGGCGCCGCGCACGCATTGCCGGCCTGCCGAGCCGGCCCGGCCGTATCGGGTGACGGGGCGGCGGGGCCGCACAGACGGGGGAAAGTTTTGTATAGTGCGCCGGTTGCTGACATCCGGTTCGCTCATGCCTTCTACTTTTTCCCGTTCGTTGCCGCTCGTTGCGCTGGCTGTCGCCCTGATCGTGCCGTACGCGATCACGAATCACACGTATCCGATCCCGACCTTCTATTCCGAGTTTGCCGCGCTGGTGCTGTATCTGCTGGTGGGGCTCTCCGTCGTCCTGCTCGCGCGCACGGGCCGCCCGGCCGAGCCGTTCGCGGCGCCGGCCGCGTTCGTCGCGCCGCTCGGGTTCGCGGCGGTGCTGCTCGCGCAGGTCGCGCTGATGCCGCTGAAAGTGCCGTCGATGAACTGGCTGGCGCTCGGCTATCTGGCCGCCGCGCTGGTCGCGATGCAGGCCGGCTACACGCTCGCGCGCGAGGGGCTCGCCGAAGCCACCGCGCGAATGATGGCCGGCGCGCTGCTCGTCGGCGGCGTGTTCGCGGTCGCGAGCCAGGTCGTGCAGTTGTTCCATCTGGAAACCGCGGTGTCGCCGTTCGTCGTGGTCTACAACATCGCGGTCGATCGCCGTCCCTACGGCAACATGGCGCAGGCGAACCACCTGGCGACCTACATCGCTTTTGCGCTCGCGGGCGCGTTGTATCTGGTGCAGACGCGCCGGCTCGCGGTATGGGCCTGGTTCGCGCTGTCGATCGTGCTGTCGGTCGGTCTCGCGCTGACGGTGTCGCGGGGCCCGTGGCTGCAGGTCGCGGTGATGGTCGTCGCGGGCTTCTGGATGGCGTGGCTCGAGTCGCGCCGTGCGCCGGCCAACCGCCGCGCATGGCTGATACCGGCCGCGCTCGCGGTGGCCTTCGTCGCGGTGAACGTCGCGGTGCGCTGGGCCAACGTGCATTTCCACCTGGGGCTTGCCGAGTCGGCCGCCGAGCGGATGCGCGACGCGGGGCAGATCGCGCCGCGGCTCGCGCTGTGGAAGTATGGGCTCGCGATGTTCCGCGAGCATCCGCTGCTTGGCGTCGGCTGGGGCGAATTCCCGTCGCACCAGTTCGCGCTCGTGCGCACGCTCGGCGGTGTCGAGATCGCGAACAACTCGCACGACATCTTCATCGACCTGCTCGCGAAGTCCGGTCTGCTGGGTCTCGGCGTGCTCGTCGTCGCGCTCGTGACGTGGTTCGTGCGCGCGGTGCGTGCGCCGCAGTCGAGCACGCGCGTGTTCGGCCTCGCGCTGATCGGCATCCTGCTGATGCATGCGCTCGTCGAATATCCGCAGCAGTACATGTTCTTCCTGCTGCCGGCGATGTTCGTGATCGGCCTGCTCGACGTGAAGCCGCTGCGCGTCCTGCCGGGCCGCGCGGCGTTCGGGCTGTTCGCGGTGCTGTCGGTCGGCGGCGTGCTGGCGGTGGTACCCGTGCTGCGCGACTACCAGCGCGCGGAAGTGCTGTATTACGGCAGCGATCCGGCCGCGCAGTACCGCGATGCGCCGTCGCAGCTGTTCGGCGCGTGGGGCGATTACGGGGTGGCCACGCTGCTGACGATTTCGCCGGAGAACCTGCCGCTCAAGCTCGCCGCGCACGAGCGCGCGATCGCGCTGCTGCCGGGCGAGACGGTGCTGCGCCGCTATGCGGCGCTGCAGGCGCTGGCCGGCCGGGACGCCGATGCGCTCGATACGGTCGCGCGCCTGCATGTGTTCGCGAAGGAATTGAAGGACTGGCCGCAGCAGTTGGCGTTGCTGTACAAGCTGTGCGACCAGCAACCGGCGCTGAAGGCGTTCAAGGCGGCCGTCGTCGCGAAGTACGGGGAAGTGCCGGCCGATGCGGACGAGGACGACTCCGACGACGATTCCGAGTGACACCCCGCTGAACACCGTGCCGACACCGCGCGGCGCCGGGCGGGGAATCCCGGCGCTGGCCGCATTGCGGTGAGGCGGTGGGCGATGGCGGGGCGGGAGGGGGCGGCGATTGCTTCCCCCGGAGAATGGATGCCGGCCGAATCCGGTGTGATTCGCGTCAACCATTGTCAAATCGCGGCCACGCGCAAGGCGGCGCGTGCACAATGCGGCAAAGCGTTCGCGTGCGCGGCCGCCCGCTGCGGGCCGCTACCGCGAACGCCGCCCCCGGATCTCCGGGAACCCGTCAAGCAGGATCGCGACCGGGCAGCCGTCGGTCGTGCGGCCGTAACGGCGCGCCGGTCCGATGGCCGCGGCGCAGGGCGATCTCCGCCGGCGCGGCGTTCGTCCGCAACAGTACTGAAGAACGATATTCGACCATGGCCCTTCGCTCGACCCTCCTGATCCTGCCTGCCGTCGCCGTGCTGGTTTCCGGCTGCGCGATGCTGTCGTCGTCGCAGGAAAGCAAGCTGACCTGCCACATTCCGCGCGCCGTCTATCCGGATAGCGCGAAGCCGCTCACGCGTCCGGTCACCGTGCTCGTGCGCGCGCTGATGACGACCTCGGGCGAAGCGCAGAACGTCACCGTGACGACGAGCAGCCGCAATGCGGCGGCGGATCGCGCGGCCGTCGACGCGATGACGCACGCGACCTGCGCGCAGACCGGCGCCACCGCGAATCCGTTCCTGCTCACGCAACCGTTCGTGTTCGAGCCGCGACGCGCGCAATGACGGGCGGCCGGGCACGCCGCGTCGCGCGTGCCGCTTGCCGTCGATTCCTGTCCGGCGCCGCCGTGCCGCCGACGTTCAGTGCCGCGGCATCAGGTTCGCGCCGTGGCACGCCGGCTCGGCCGCCTTGCGCAGCCCGAGCATCGTGAACCCGTTGCGCTCCTGGCGGATCAGCGCGTAGCGTCGCGCAACCGTGTTGCCGTCCTTGCCCGTCAAATCCAGTTCGACCTGGAAGCGATCCTTGCTGTCCGAGCAGCCGCGTACCGGTCCATAGGCGAACCCGGTATCGGGCGCCTTGCTTTCCGCAATGAATCCCTGCCGCGCTTGCAGCGCCGCCCCAGCGGCCGCGGGTTCGCTCCAGGCGCCCGCGAGCGCATCGTCCACGCCCAGCCATTCGTCGACGAAATCGCGGCCGTTGACCGCGACCGGCTGCACGCGTTGCACGGTGTCGCCGTCGACGCGATAGCGGAAGATGCCCGGCCGTGTCATCACGTCGCTGTCGCGCGAGCCGACCGTCGTGCGCAGCTCGAAGCCATCGGGGCGCACCTTGAAGCGGATCGCGTCGTCGTCGATCACGTAGCCGTGAGCCGTATGGAACAGCGTGCGTTGCGCGGCCGCGCCGTTTGCCGGCGCGACCACGTCCGCGCCGAACCGGCTCCAGCGCGACGAGCACCACGGCGTGCCGTGGACGATCGCCACCTGGCCGCCGGGCAATGCGCCGAACCAGAAGCCGCCGCCGTAGGCGCCGCCGATGTCCTTGTAGTCGTCGGCCTGCCAGCGCAGCACGCGTCGCCAGCCGCCGTTTTCCCACGCATAGGCCGTGAGCAGGTTGTCGTCGCCGCATGGGATGTCGAAGCCGGCGCGCACGAAGAGGAGCGGGCGGGACGTGCCGTCGCGTTGAACGTCGACGTCCGGGTTGCGGCCGAATGCCGATTCGCCGTTTTTCGGCTCGGCGGATTGGGTGGATTGGGCGGGTACGCCGAGCGTGGCCGCAAGCGTGCGTTTCAGCGCAGCCGGCTCGACGTGTTCGTCGCTGCACGCAAGCCGCGCGTCGATCGCGCCGACGAGCGCCTGCTTGTATGCGCGAAGCGCGTCGCGCAAGAGCGGCGAGACGTCGACGGTACCGCCGCCGTCGCCTTGCGGATTACGGACTTGCTGTACGCGGTGCTGCGCGTCGAGCGCCGCGCGTGCGGCGGTGTCGGCGGCGGGGCAGGGGCTGGCGGCGGAGGCGGTGGCCGCCGCGGCAGCGCACAGTACGAATGCGGCGCGATGCAGCGCTTTTTTCATCGAATAGGTCTCCGGATGTAGCGAGGGGATTCAGTCTTGTGAGGCGGGGGAATGTCGGATGGGGAATGACAGCTTCTTCAGTCTTTCATCGAGCAGCGAGTAGAGCGTGTTCGTATCCTGGTCGAAGTACCGGTTGTGATAGACGATCCCGTCGGCATTCTGTTTCCAGGTCCTGCCTGCGTCAGTGCTGCTCATCATCAGGGGGATTGGTGGATCGTCGATTGCTTGCCCGGGATCGGTGGCATATACGAGTAACAGGCCGTCGCGGCCCACGTCGAGGCCGCTCACGATGAGCTTCATGTCAAACGTCATCACTTGCCGGACGCGCGCGGGTTGCGTGTCCGTCCACGTCGAAAGCACGCCGGCCCGGCGTGCGCGATCCGGTGCCGTATCTTTGCCGCCCTCGTCGTCGAGGAGAGACAGTGCGTAAAGCGCGTAACCGCTGGTCGTGGCCGGCGTCGAAGCGAGTCGGATGACGGTCTGGTTCGGCAGAACGATATGGGGAACGAACGTCTGCTGATTCGGCGGAAGCCCGTATACCATGCTGCGAGCGGGCCCCGTTGCCGACGGATCGACATGGTAAGCCACTCGCAGGGTGCCGTCGGGACCAAGATTCACCGCTCTGAGGTTGCGCCGACGGCCACTGGGGACGACTGCATCCGGCGGTAGTGCGATCAGTTGCCAGGACTCGCCGCCGTCGGATGTTCGCCGGACGGTGGGGCCGCGGCCAATCGCATAGCCGTGCTGCGCGTCGATGAAGAGCAGGTCGTCGATATCTTCGTGCTCCGGCCATGCCATCTGCGACCAGTGGCGGCCGCCGTCGAGCGATTTCCAGACACGGGTTTGCCGCGAGACGAGGTCGTCCTCGGAATGCTGCGACGTATAGTCCAGCCAGCCGATGCTGATCAAGTGGACCTGACCGTCTCGCGAATGCCACCACGCGGTGTGTTGGCCGGGCGCTTGCAAGAAGCGCTGCAGTCCGTGATCGAGCGTGCCGCGGAAGAAATTCACGGTTCGTCGATTGAGGGTTTCTCCCGCACTGTTCATCCATGCTTCGGTGGGTTCGGCGACCGTCGGAACCTTCCACTCGCCGGCCGGCTTCAGCGTCACGACAGGATCGGCAAACGTGAGCGACATGATTTCGTTGCCGGCGATGTAGAAATCACCCACACCTGCTGGCGGGTCGGACCATGTGATCTGCGACGAAACGGTCTTCCAGTGAGGACCGGTGCTCTCGTAAAACAGATTCAATACGATGCCGCCGATCGCGATGACGGCCAGCCCCTTCAGTCGAGATCGATGGCGCATGGGATTGGCTGAAGTCGATAGAGGAATCTCGTTGCTGGCCGTGCCGCGGACGTCGTTCGTTTCCGCGGACACGGCCTGCGACAAACGCATCGGGCGCCGATCAGAATTGCCGTTTCCGCAGCGTATAGGCGAACACCGAATAGAGCGTGTTCGTTTGTGGATCGAAGTAGCCGCCCTGTGAAGCCTTGTCGGCGGTCTGCTGCCATGTCTTTCCACCGTCGGTGCTGCTGATCGTCAGGTCGATCGGTGCGCCGCCGCCGTTTGCGGTGTTCGGGTCGGTCGCGTGGACCAGCAGGACGCCGTTGCGACCCGCGCTCAGTCCGTTGAGCGTCAGCGGGCTGTCAAACGCATGCAGTTCCTGGATGTGTTCGGGGTGCTCGCTAGTCCAGGTCGAAATGACGCCCGCACCATGACCGCTGCCGGATTCGCCGCTTGTACGCGACAACGCATACAGTGCGTAATTCCGGACGGGGGCCGGCGACGATTCGAGGCTGACGATGACTTGTCCGGGGAGCACCGCTTCCCGGATGAAATCCTGCTGATTCCAATCGAGCCGCCAGACCACCGTTGCCGGTTGCGGATGCTCGGCGTCTTCAACCTGATAGGCAATGCGCAATACACCGTCGGGACCGAGGTTGGTCCCGTCGAAAGTCCGGCGTGGCTTGTCCTGAAGGGCGGCACCCGGCGGTTCCTTGATTTCCTGCCACGATTGCCCGCCGTCCGCCGTTCGCCACACGCGGGGTCCCCATCCGATGGCGTAGCCCCGTTGCGCATCAATGAACAGCAAGCGGTTGATGTTGCGCTCCATCGGCCATTCGAGCTGGGCCCAGTGCTGGCCACCGTCGCTCGACTTCCAGAGTCGGGTTGTCTGAGGGGACGCACCGTCGACGGTGCGCGGCGCCGCGTAATCCATCCAGCCCGTACTGACGTACAGGACCTGCCAGTCAGGCGAGTACCACCATGACGCGGTCTGGCCCGGTTGCTGGAAGTGGCGCACGGCGCTCCCGTCCAGCGTGCCGCGCAGGAAACTGACGGTCGACCGGTTCAGCCGCTGGTTCGAATCGTCCATCCAAGCTTCGGTGAATTCCGCGAGGTCAGGGTTCTTCTGCTCGCTCTCCGGCTTGAACTTGAGTTCCGGTCGCGCAACCTTCAGTGACATGAAATCGTTGCGTTGCACGCGAAATGCGCCCGCACCGTACGGCTTGTCGTTGCGCATGAATTCGGTCGATACCGTGTCCCACCCTGATGTCATTTCCGTATATCCGTAAATAGCGATCGGGAGAACAAGCACGCATCCCGCGACCCAAAGCCATCGTTTGCCTTTTCGCATGTCACTTCGCCAGCAGCCTTCCGAGCGCCTTGCCGACCGGATCGTCGGCGTCCGATTCCTCGGCTTTTTTCCGGAGAACAGGGATGGCGGAATCGAAAGCCTGCCCCCACGTTCTTCCGTCGCCCCATTCCTGAATGTTCGGGCGCATCCCGATCCTGACGAGATCCATGATTGGCAGGTCGGCCAATCCTCCGTCGAGGTAGGCCATCGGGTGTGTCTTGAATGCAAATTCCTTGAACTTTTCGGTGTTTATTTCCAGCTCGAACTGTGGCCACGTCATATCGACGCTACCGTTTCCCGGCGTCGGGCTGGCCATCTGGATCGTGTTGCCCATCATGTTCTGATTCAACCCGTCTTCCATGTTGACCTGGAGCAGCTTGCGCGCTTTGTTCAGCCACGCTTTCCCTTGGGGGCTGAGGCTCGGATAGAGATTCGCTCCATAGTCGGAGCAGTAGTAGTAACCGTAGCTGATGTAGTAATCGGGCGGCTTATGTCCGCACCCGATGTGACGCATCATGAAGTTGCCATGACGAGACCAGTCGGAATTCGTGCTGTCTATCTTGATCAATTCTTCACGGCGGTGCAGGAGTCGGTGCGCGACGTCCGAGTCGGTCCACGGATCCCACGATAGGGCGAAACCCTTGATGGTCGACCAGATGCTCGACATGCTGACCTTCTCGACCGTCTCCATATACGCCCCGTGAAGCGGCCGATAGTAGAACGGACAGGTGCCGACGATCCATTTCGGTGCCGGCGTCACATGCTTGTCGCAGATATTGATCGCCACCTTCGGCCGATCCTGGTATCCCGTCGGGGTCAGCATCGCCGCACCGGTCCCGAGCACCTTGTCCTGTTGTCCGTCAGCCATTCGATTTCCCTAGAAACTTGACGACGACGTCGTGCGGCACGTGGCTCTGCGTGAGCCCCGTCTCACCTGCCGCATTGGTGACGCCTTCCGAGAGCAGCTTGCCGTTCGAGAACATCTGGTATCGCGTGTTCGCTACCGGAATGTCGGTGCCGGCCCAGTGCGCGATGAACGCCTGATCGTAGTTGCCGGTCGAGTTCGGCAGGGTCGGCATCGTTTGCGACAGGTGCGTGGGGCCGCTGAACACGTGCTGCGCACCCTTGATGTCGATCTTGCCGGGTGCGTGCACTTCGATGTTGCCGTTCGCGATGCGGATGTACGCGCCGCCGGAAGTCAGCAGGATTTCCTTCGCCGCGGCGCCTTCGATCGACTCGGTGACCGCCATCAGCTTCAGCGCCTTCTGGGCGGTCAGTTCGATGTTGTCCGCGTGCGCCTGCACTTCGACCTTGCCCTTGCCGGCGAACAGCTTGATCCCGGAGTTCTGCGCGAACAGGCTGATCCGGTCGAGGACGCTCGCGATCAGCGACTTTCCGGCGGCCACGTGCGTGCTTTGCCCGCTGACGAGGTTGACGTGCTGGTCCGCGGCAAGCTGCACGGACTGTTGTGTCGACATCCCGATACCGGCCGGGCTGCCGAACAGCATCACGGGCTCCTTGAACGCATTGGCGCTACCGGTTCCGCCGGCGGCGGTCCGGCCGCCCGACGCGCTGCCGCTCGCGCTGCTCTGCGTTGCGTCGGTGAACTGCTTCAGCGCCGAGTGGCCGGGGTCGAGCGACTCGGCCTGATGCTGGGCGCTGACATCCGACATGGCCTCCAGCAGGCCTTCGGCGCGAACGAGCTGCTGCTGTGTCTCGCCGACGTCGAGCGGCTGGCTCGCCGGCTGTTTCGGATGCGTCGTGACGTACAGGCCGCGGTTCGCGCGCACGGCGCCGTATGCGTCGGAGCGCAGGTCGAAACCACTGCCGAGATAGCTGCCGCGGTTGTTGCCCGTGTGGTCGATCAGGTAGCCGAGATGCAGGTGCGCGTTGGTCTGGCTGCTGTACAGGTGCACGCGGTTCTGCGAGGTCGCGTCGTCGAGCACGAGCTGGTTGTAGCCGGCGCCCGCGTATTCTTTCGACCGGTATCCGGACAGAATGCCGTTGCTGTGCCATTGCGGACTGGTCGCGCCGTTGTAGACCTTGCCGACGATGATCGGGCGATCGCAGTCGCCGCCGAGGAAATCGACCAGCACCTCCTCGCCGCTGCGGTGCGGGTGAACGGCCCCATAACCATTGCCCGAATCCGACGCGGTGGCACGCAGCCAGCACGACGCCTTTTCGTCGCCGTCGTTCAGGCGGTCCCAATGGAAGCGAACCTTGACCCGGTTGAGTGCGTCGGTATGGACTTCTTCGCCCTGCGGCGCGACGACGATCGCCGTTTGCAAATGCATCGCGGGTTTCGCATGCTCGAGCGGGCTGCGGAACGGTACGGTCGTGCGCTGGGCTTCGACGCGGATCTGAAAGAAGCCTTCGCTGCCGTCGGGATGACGCACGCGCGACTGGCCCGTATTGGTTGCCAACACGATGCTGCCGACCTCGGCTTGCAGGCTGTGCGGGAAAACCGCCTGTTCGTCCGCAACGGGCAGGTTGTTGACGATGACCCACGCCGTCTCGATCACGGCGAATTCGCGCTGCCCGGCATCGTCCTTGTCGTGTTCGGCGTGATCCGCCAGCTCGAAGGTCCGCCCGGCATCCATGCGCCGCACGCCGCCGACGCCATGAAAGCGTTTCGCGCGCGACTCCTGTTCCTCCATCCATATCTTCGACAGATGGTCACCGCGGGACTGTTCGGGATACGTGTACGCACCGGTGTATTCGTAGACCTCGAGCTGCGGCGGCAGGTCGCCCTGATTGGCGATCGTCGGCGTATGGGTCGCCTTCGGATTGGCCGCGCTCGGCGGCTGCTTATAGTCGAACGTGCGTGTCGCGCGGGCGACGCTTCGCAGCGTGCGCGTGCCGGAGAACTGGACGAACGTGTCGGCCTCGTCACCCGTGCCCGCATGATGAAAGCGCACCGTTCGCGGCGATAGCGCGGGCAATGCGTCGACGCGGTCGACGACGACGAGCCGGTGCGACTTGCCGTCCTGGTCCTGTTCCCAGAAGCCATACAGGCCTTCGGATTCCATCAGGCGATGCACGAAATTCCAGTCATCCTCGTACTGCATGCAGAACGAGCGGAGCGGCAGCGGCTGGTGGAGCTTGAAGGTGAAGCGACCCTTGGCCTGCGGATGCTGGTTCAGCACGTCGGCAATGATGTCGTCCGCGGACTGGTCCTGCCAGATTCGCTGGTCGCGGCGGAACTTCAGGAAGTGCAGGAACGAAGCGAAGACGATCTGGTAGTGCGTGACGCCGCTGTCCGAGCCGAGCCTGCGGGCGCAATGCACGTAGCCGTGGTGAGGCGCATAAGACTGGTCGGCCTGCAGGATCCACAGCGTGACGGGCTGCGCGATCAGCTTCTTGAGCTCGAGGTTGTCGGATACCGACACGGTATCGACCGTGAACTCGAAGTGACGCCCGAGCCGTGATCGGCCGATGACGCGATGCGGCAGCAGCACGTTGGGGCCCAGCGGCGTATCCAGTTTGACAAGGCGCTCGTGCTGAACCGGTCCGGCCAGCAATGCGCTTCTTAACATTTGCGAATTCATCACCCGTGCTCGCTTTTTTTGTGCTGGGTCGCACGCTCTCCCGTGCGGAATCCGGTAATTGTATGAGATAAACGTGCGCTATCCCGAATTTACCGGCCGGTAGGTGCCGACCGTCAGCCGGCGGTGTCCTCGGCCTTCCAGTCCCCCGACTTCCCGCCACGCTTTTCTCTCACGCTCACCTCGGTGATCACCATCCCCCGATCGACCGCCTTGCACATGTCGTACACGGTCAGCAGCCCGACCTGCACGGCGGTCAGCGCTTCCATCTCGACACCGGTGCGCCCGAACGTCTCGACCTGCGCGACGCAGTGCACGCCCGGCAGCGCGTCGTCGAGTTCGAAGTCGACGGCCACGCGCGTCAGCGCGAGCGGATGACACAGCGGAATGAGGTCGGCGGTGCGCTTGGCGCCCTGGATCGCGGCGATGCGCGCGACGCCGAGCACGTCGCCTTTCTTCGCCTTGCCGTCGCGGATCAGCGCGAACGTCGCCGGCAGCATCCGGATCGTGCCGCGCGCGATCGCGATGCGTTGCGTTTCCTGCTTGCCGCCGACGTCGACCATGTGCGCGTGGCCGGCGGCGTCGAAATGGGTAAGTCCTGACATGTCCTGCTCCGATCTCTTGTGTCGCGGCCGGTCGATTCACCGCGTCGGGCACCGTGCCGCAACCATCTGCAACGTTTCAACGGGCGCCTATCATAGCAGCGGCCTGCGCGACGCCGGGCGTGCAGACGGCGCATCCGCCGCAGCGAACAGTCGCGATCCCGCCGGTACAATGGCCGGGATCTTCAGACCAAACGCCGCGATGCGCGCCCGGCGCGCGGGACGCGTCGCTTTCATCCTGCCATGCGTGTCAAACAGTTGCTTGCCGTGTTGCTGTCGACGGCGCTCGTGCTGCCGCCGAGCGGCCATGCACAGCGCCTGTCCGCGCTGCCGCTCGAGCCGGCGGCCGGCGCTTCGCCGTCGATTTCCACGGTGCCGTCCGGCATCGCGACCGGCGTATTCGGCACCTACGGCGGCGCGGAAAGCCGGTTCTCCGGCGGCGACGGCGCGTCCGCGCCGGTCGCGAGCCTGCGCGCACCGCTGCGCGCGCTGGAACTCCCCGACCTCGGCGACGGCTCCGGCGGTTCGCTCACGCCGCAGGCCGAGCGCCGTCTCGGCGAGCGCGTGATGCGCGAGGTGCGGCGCGACCCGGACTACCTCGACGACTGGCTCGCGCGCGACTACCTGAACGCGATCGCGAAGCGGCTCGCGGCTGCCGCCGCGGCGCGCTACATCGGCGGCTACACGCCGGACTTCGAGCTGTTCCCGGTGCGCGATCCGCAGATCAACGCATTCTCGATGCCGGGCGGTTTCATCGGGATCAATAGCGGGCTGGTCGTCACGACGCAAACGGAATCCGAACTCGCATCGGTGGTCGGCCACGAGATGGGCCACGTGCTGCAGCGGCACATCGCGCGGATGATCGGCGCGAACGAGAAGACCGGCTACACCGCGCTCGCGACGATGCTGCTCGGGGTGCTGGCGGGCGTGCTCGCGCGCAGCGGCGATCTCGGCAGCGCGATCGCGATGGGCGGGCAGGCGTTTGCGGTCGACAACCAGCTGCGCTTCTCCCGGTCGGCCGAGCGCGAGGCCGATCGCGTCGGTTTCCAACTGCTCGCGGGCGCCGGCTACGACCCGTACGGGATGCCGGGCTTCTTCGAGCGGCTCGAGCGCGCGTCGATGGGCGACGCGGGCGTGCCGGCCTATGCGCGCACGCACCCGCTGACGGGCGAACGGATCGCCGACATGGAGGATCGCGCGCGCCGCGCGCCGTACCGGCAACCGCGCCAGTCGGCCGAATACGGCTTCGTGCGCGCGCGGCTGCGCATCCTGCAGAACCGTGCGCCGAACGACATCGCGGCCGAGGCGCGCCGGATGCAGCTCGAGATCGACGATCGCACGGCGCCGAACGTCGCGGCGAACGAGTACGGAATCGCGCTCGCGAACACGTTGCTCGGCCAGTACGACGCGGCCGACAAGGCGCTGGCGTCGGCCCGTGCCGCCTTCGACGCGCGAGAGCGGCGCGCGGACGATCCGCAGACGAGTTCGCCGAGCCTCGACGTGCTCGCTGCCGACCTCGCCCGCCGCGCGGGCCGGACCGACGACGCGGTGCGGCTCGCGGCGCTCGCGCAGCGGCGCTGGCCGGCGTCGCACGCGGCGATCGTCGCGCACCTGCAGGCGCTGATCGCCGCGCGCCGCTTCGACGAAGCGCAGACGCTCGCACGCCAGCAGGCGAAAGCGGACCCGGAGCAGCCGGACTGGTGGGACTACCTCGCGAAGGCGAGCGACGGCAAGGGCGACGTGCTCGCGCGGCGCCGCGCGCTCGCGGAGAAGCTGGCGCTCGACGGCGCGTGGCCGTCGGCGATTCGCCAGCTGAAGGAGGCGCGCGACGCGAAGGACGTGTCGTTCTACGACCAGTCGATCATCGGCGCGCGGCTGCTGGAATTCGAGGCGCGCTACAAGGAAGAGCGCGAGGACGAGAAGAACGGCCGCGGATAACGGCAGTCAGGTGGGCAGGGCGGCGGCGCTTCAGCTTGCGGCGCCGTCGTTGCTGTTGCCGTTGCCACCATCCGGCGCGTCGCACCGCGCCCGCTGCGCGGGGCTCGCGACGAAGCCGAACGTTGCCGGCACATCGGCACACGCCAGGTTGCCGAGCGCCAGCGTGCGCCCATCACGCCAGCGCAGCATGGGCGGCATCGCGTCGAAGTCCGCATGATCGGCGAACAGGCCGAGGTCGTGGTCGTGCAGCGCCGCGATGCGCGGCGGCGTGCCCGCCGCGCGGAACAGCACGCCGCCCGCATCGTCGAGCCATGCGGCGTCGGGCTCGAACGGCGCGCCGGTCTGGTCGGCCAGCGTGAGCTGCCCGTCGCGTTCGGCCAGGCGCACGACCCACGGCGTGTACGCGAGTTCGACGTACACGCGCTGCGGCCCGTTCTGGAAGAACCACTGGCCGTGCGCGTCGCATTCGTAGTTGCGTCCGATGAACGCGTTGAGCGCCGCATGCCGAATCGGCGAGCCGAGCTCTCCGGCGGCCTGCGCGGCGTCGTCGCGCAGCCGCCACTCGCCGCGCCGGTCGAGCAGCAGCCAACCGGTGCAGTCGGGTACGTTCGGCCACTTGGCGAGAGCCTGCCTGACGATGTCATCCATGATCGACGAATTTCGAGCAATAGCCGAACACCCGCGCCGACAGCCAGTCGAGGCGGCCGGGGAACGGTCCGGTCATGAATCCCGCATGGCCGCCGTCCATGGGCTGGTCGAGCTCGACGGCCGGCGACACGTCGGCGGCGCTCGGCAGCGCGGATTCCGGCAGGAACGGATCGTTGCGGGCGTTGAGGATCAGCGTGGGCACGTCGATGGCCGGCAACAGCGGGCGCGTGGTGGCCTGGGTCCAGTAGTCGTCGGCGTCGGCGAAGCCGTGCAGCGGCGCGGTCACGACCTCGTCGAAGTCGCGCATCGTCACGGCGCGCAGCATCGCGTCGCGGTCGAACAGGCCCGGATACTGGTCGAGCTTCGCGAGCGCCTTGCGCTTGAGCGTCTTCAGGAAGCTGCGCGTATAGACCATCGCGAAGCCCTGCGACAGCGCGCGGCCGCCCGCATGCACGTCGATCGGCGTCGAGATCGCGGCGGCCGCGTGCACGATCGACGTGTCGCTGCGGTGCTCGCCGAGCCAGCGCAGCAGCACGTTGCCGCCGAGCGACACGCCGGCCGCGACGATCGGCCCGCGATGCTGCGCGGCGAGCCGCTGCAGGATCCAGTCGACTTCGGCGCTGTCGGCGAGATGGTAGAAGCGCGGCTGGCGGTTCAACTCGCCGCTGCAGCTGCGAAAGTGCGGGACGACCGCGTGCCAGCCCTTCGCGCGCGCGGCGGCCATCATCGCCAGCGCGTAGTGCGAGCCGGAACTGCCTTCGAGGCCGTGGAACAGCACGAACAGCGGTGCGTCGGGCGGCGGCGCGGCACTGTCGAGGTGCGCGACCCAGTCGAGATCGATGAAGTCGTGGTCAGGGGTTTCCCATCGCTCTCGTCGGTAGGCGACAGCCGGACGCCGTGCGAACAGCGCGGGCACGATGGTTTGCACATGGCTGTTCGGCAGCCAGCGCGGTGCGCGATAGCGCAATGAATCGTCGTCGGGGGCCGGGGCCCCGGTCAGCGGCGAGGTGGGCGGAGAAGCCGTACTCATGATCGCCCCGCTAATGCGTTGCTTCGTTGTTCGTCAGTGCAGCGGACCCTGCCCGTGACGGATCTTCGCGGCGAATTGTCCGGCCGCCTGTTCAGGAATCGGGCTCGCGTGGATATGCGCGATGCGCCACTCGCCGCGTTCGTGGATCATCACGTACGTCGCGAAAACCATGTCGGGTTCGGCCGTCAGGTCGGCCTGCTGATGCGCTTCGGCGATCGTATAGACGACGGTGCCGAGACTGTCGTAAACACGGATGTCGAGCGGTTCGATCGTGACCGGGCGCGTCGCGAGCCGGTTGGCCAGCCCGCTGCGGATCTGGTCGAGGCCGTGCAGATGCTCGCCGTCGGCCCAGACGCAGCTGGCGAAGTCCTCGTCGATCCACAACCCCAGCAGCGCGTCGAGATTGGCATCGGCGACGGCCTGGTAGTAGGCGTTCAGCGTATCGGCAGCGGCTTCGAACAGGCGGGCAAAACGTGGCATCGGGGTTATCTCTCGCGCGCGTCGCGCGCCGTATTCAGCACGGCGGCCCGGGTGGGGCCGCCTTGCACCGGTGAATCGGATTGCCCGGCGCGTCGTGCGACGCTGCCGGTCAGGGTCAGCGCTGCCCGACGAGCATGCCGCGCAAATCGCCGAATACCTGCTCGGGACCGAGTTCGCGCAGGCATTTCAGATGGCCGAGCGGGCACTCGCGTTCGAAGCAGGGACTGCATTCGAGATGAAGCCATTGTACCTTCGCCAGGTCCGACAGCGGAGGGGTGTGGCGCGGATCAGTCGATCCGTACAACGCGACGAGCGGCCGCCGCAGCGCGGCGGCGACGTGCATCAGCCCGGAATCGTTGGTCACGACCGCGTTCGCGCGCGCGATCAGCGCGCACGCCTCGGACAACGACGTCTGCCCGCACAGGTTGCGCACGTTCGGCGCGTGGTCGGCGATCGCCTGCGCGGCGGCGGCGTCCTTCTGCGAGCCGAGCGCGACGATCTGCGTATACGGGAAAGACTGATGGACGATCGTCGCGAGCGTCGCGAAGTGCTCGGGTGGCCAGCGCTTGGCCGGGCCGTATTCCGCGCCGGGGCAGAACACGACGAGCGGCTTGCGTGTATCGAGATTGAAACGCGCGGAGACGCGCGCCGTCTCGTTCAGGTCGGCGTCGAGGCGCGGCGGCGGCAGCATCTTCATCGACTCGGGCAGCTTCGCGCCCGGCGCATACGCGAGCGCCGCGTAGTGGGTCGTCATCGGCGGCCGCTCGGCCGATTTGTCGGGGTTCGCGTGCCGCACGTTGAGCAGCCCGTAGCGGTGCTCGCCCGTGTAGCCAATCCGCAGCGGAATGTTCGCGAGCCACGGAATCACCGCGGATTTCAGCGAATTCGGCAGCACGTACGCCGCGTCGTAGCCGACGTCGCGCAGGTCGCTCGCGAGCTGCCAGCGGCGCAGCAGCTGCAGCTTGCCGTGCGCGAGGTCGGTCGCGTAGACATCGTGGATCTCGGGCATCCGCTCGAGCACCGGCGCGACCCAGGTGGGTGCGACGGCATCGATCACGATGCGGGGATGGATTTTTTTCAGCAGCGCAAAAAGCGGCTGCGCCATCAATGCGTCACCGATCCAATTCGGTGCGATAACCAGCGCTCGACGCATCAGGTCGACTTCCGATGTCGTAATGAAGCACGGCGCGCATGCACCGCGTTCGGGTTGTCAGAACAGGAAAAGGGCGGCGCGCCGGAGTTCCGGCTGCGCCGCCTCGCGTGCGGCGGGCCCGCGGGCCCGGTCGGGCTCAATGGCCCTTGACCACCTCGCCGTCGCGCAGCTTGTAGCGCGTGCCGCAGTACGGGCAGCGCGCCTCGCCGTGCGAGACGTCGATGAACACGCGCGGGTGCGCGCTCCAGCGCGCCATGGCCGGGTTCGGGCAGTAGGCGGGGAGATCCTTGGCCGTCAGTTCGACCAGCGGCATTTCCTTGATTTCACTCATGAGACTTTCTCTTATCACTCTGTGGTGGGGCGGTCGGTCGCGCGGCGCGCTCAGACCTTCGTCAGCCAGTGCGCGTACTTCGCGTTCTTGCCGGACACGATATCGAAAAACGCCGACTGGAGCTTTTCCGTCACGGGGCCGCGCGCGCCGCTGCCGATCGTGCGGTTGTCGAGTTCGCGGATCGGCGTGACTTCGGCGGCCGTGCCCGTGAAGAACGCTTCGTCGGCCGTGTAGACCTCGTCGCGCGTGATGCGCTTCTCGATCACCTGGATGCCTGCGTCCCGCGCGAGCGTGATGATCGTGTCGCGCGTGATGCCGTCGAGGCACGACGACAGGTCGGGCGTATACAGCTTGCCGTTGTTCACCAGGAAGAAGTTCTCGCCGGAGCCTTCCGACACGTAGCCGTCGACGTCGAGCAGCAGCGCTTCGTCGTAGCCGTCGGCGGTCGCTTCCTGGTTCGCGAGGATCGAGTTCACGTACCAGCCCGACGCCTTCGCGCGCACCATCGACACGTTCACGTGGTGGCGCGTGAATGATGACGTCTTCACGCGGATGCCCTTCGCGAGGCCTTCCTCGCCGAGGTACGCGCCCCACGGCCACGCGGCGATCGCGACGTGGATCGTGTTGCCCTTCGCGGACACGCCGAGCTTTTCCGAGCCGACCCAGATGATCGGGCGCAGGTAGCCCGACTCGAGCTTGTTCTCGCGCACGACGTCGAGCTGCGCGGCTTCGAGGGTTTCCCGGTCGAACGGCACGTCCATCTGGAAGATCTTCGCCGAATTCAGCAGACGTTTGGTGTGCTCGTGCAGGCGGAAGATCGCGGTGCTGCCGTCGGCCGTCCGGTACGCGCGCACGCCTTCGAAGACGCCCATGCCGTAGTGCAGCGTATGGGTCAGGACGTGAATCGTGGCATCGCGCCAGTCGATCAGCTTGCCGTCCATCCAGATCTTGCCGTCGCGGTCGGCCATTGACATGGGGTTCTCCTGTGAAGCAATTGGTACAGCGGCTTGTGTGCAGCATTGAGCCGGAAAGACGCTTATTTTAGCGTCATTTGGTGTCGAGCCGGTCGGTCGCCGCAGGGCCGGCGCTATAATCGTCCGGTACCGATTCCAATAACGACGGGCCGTGCCGGCAGGAGACGCCGGAGCCCGCACGAACCGCCCGCCGCGGCCCGCTTTCCGATGCTCGCTCGATTGTCCGCCACCGACCGCTTCGCGCTGATCCAGGGCGCGCGCGACTATTCCCCGACACTGATTGCGATCCTCTCCTGGGGGCTCGTGACCGGCATCGCGATGAGCAAGTCGGTGATGACGCTCGGGCAGGCGAGCGCGATGTCGATCCTGGTCTACGCGGGCTCGTCGCAGCTCGCGGTGCTGCCGCTCCTGGTCGCGAAGCTGCCGATCTGGACGATCCTGCTCACCGCCGCGATGGTCAACCTGCGCTTCGTGATCTTCAGCGCCGGGCTTGCTCCCCATTTTTCCTACCTGCCGCTGTGGCGGCGTCTCGCGATCGGCTATTTCAACGGCGACGTGATCTACCTGCTGTTCCAGAAACAGGCCTTCGCGTACGGCCACGTGCCGGGCAAGGAAGCCTACTTCTGGGGGATGGCGCTCGCGAGCTGGCTGTCGTGGCAGGTGTCGTCGCTCGCCGGCATCCTGCTCGCGAGCGTCTTTCCCGCGAGCTGGGGGCTGGAGCTGGCCGGCACGCTTGCGCTGATCCCGATCATGGTGTCGGCGGTCGCGAACCGCTCGACGCTCGCCGCCGTCGCGGTCGCGGGCGTCGTGTCGCTGATCGCCTTCGACCTGCCGTACCGGCTCGCGCTGCCGATCGCGGTGCTGGCCGCGCTCGCGGCCGGCTGCACGGCCGATTTCTTCGTCGAACGCGCCGACTGGCGCCGCATCCGCACCGAAACCGTGCACGAGAAGGAAATCGAATGAGCGCGACGGACATCTGGATCGTGATCGTCGGGATGACAATCGTCACGGCGGTCACGCGCGCGCTGTTCCTGCTCGGCGGCGAACGCACCGTGCTGCCCGAGCGCGCGCAGCGCGCGCTGCGCTACGCGCCGGCCGCCGCGCTCGTCGCGGTCGTGCTGCCCGACGTGCTCGAAACGCCGGCCGGGCTGTCGTTCGCGCTGTCCAACCATCCGTTCTACGCGGCGCTCGCCGGCCTCGGCTGGTTTTTGTGGCGGCGCAGCATGCTCGGTACGATCGTGATCGGGATGCTGGTCTTCACCGTGCTGCGCCTGATCTTCTGACGAATCGCGGCGCCGGCCGGCCGGGCATCGGCCGCTTGCGCGTGTACATTGCTGCGATGCAGCAATGTGTCGGCGGCCGCGTGCGATCCCAAATAGGCGGAATTCGCCGCCGCACGGGTCAGTCTGCCGGATGGATCGGCTAGAATGCCCGTTCAAGATTTTTTACCCGTGCGCGTCATGCGAACCGCCAGCCACGGCCGCATCCGGCGCCCTTTCGCGGCTGCCCGCGCACGTCCAGCGTGAACCCCCTTTCCCCATCCACTACTTCAATCTGTTCGACATGAGCCAAGTCAAGCGTCTTACCGACCTGATCGCCGCCGGCCAGCTCGCCGGCAAGCGGGTGTTCATCCGCGCCGACCTGAACGTCCCGCAGGACGATCACGGCAACATCACCGAAGACACGCGCGTGCGCGCGTCCGTGCCGGCCATCCAGGCCGCGCTCGACGCCGGCGCGGCCGTGATGGTCACGTCGCACCTCGGTCGTCCGACCGAAGGCGAATTCAAGCCCGAAGACTCGCTCGCGCCGGTCGCGAAGCGCCTCGCCGAACTGCTCGGCCGCGACGTGCCGCTGGTTGCGAACTGGGTCGAGAACGGCGTGAACGTCGCGCCGGGCCAGGTCGTGCTGCTCGAGAACTGCCGCGTGAACAAGGGCGAGAAGAAGAACTCGGACGAGCTCGCGCAGAAGATGGCGAAGCTCTGCGACGTGTACGTGAACGACGCGTTCGGCACCGCGCACCGCGCGGAAGCGACCACCCACGGGATCGCGAAGTACGCGCCGGTCGCGTGCGCGGGCCCGCTGCTGGCCGCCGAACTCGACGCGCTCGGCAAGGCGCTCGGCAATCCGGCCCGCCCGCTGGTGGCGATCGTCGCCGGTTCGAAGGTGTCGACCAAGCTGACCATTCTCAAGTCGCTCGCCGGCAAGGTCGACCAGCTGATCGTCGGCGGCGGCATCGCGAACACGTTCATGCTCGCGGCGGGCCTGTCGATCGGCAAGTCGCTCGCGGAAGCCGATCTCGTCGCCGAGGCGAAGGCGATCATCGACGAAGCGCGCGAGCGCGGCGCGTCGGTGCCGATCCCGTCCGACGTCGTGACGGCCAAGGAATTCTCGCCGACGGCCGTGGCCACGGTGAAGCAGGTCGCCGACATCGAAGCGGACGACATGATCCTCGACATCGGCCCGGATACGGCCAAGGCGCTCGCGAGCCAGCTCGAGAAGGCCGGCACGATCGTGTGGAACGGTCCGGTCGGCGTGTTCGAGTTCGACCAGTTCGGCAACGGCACCAGGACGCTCGCCGAAGCGATCGCCAAATCGTCCGCGTTCTCGATCGCGGGCGGTGGCGACACGCTCGCGGCCATCGCGAAGTACGGCATCCACGACCAGGTCAGCTATATCTCGACCGGCGGCGGCGCGTTCCTCGAGTTCCTCGAAGGGAAGAAGCTGCCGGCGGTGGAAGTGCTCGAAACGCGGGCGGCCTGAGCGTGGCGGCGCGCGCAGGGGTGACCAGGGCCGCGCGCTCCGCTAAAGCGGAGCAGCCGGCCGGCGCGGGCAAGCGCAAACGCGCGCCCGCGCGGGCGAACTCAGCCCCGCGCGCACCGGCGGCCGCCGGCGACGCGGCCGTGCAGCACCACGAGATTCAGAACAAAGCGATGCCGGGCGCAAGCACCGGCACGCCCCCCGGAACGGCGGCCGCTGGGCCTGCCGATTCCGGCTCTCGCAGCGTTTCACCCAGCGCATCCACCTTGATCCAGATGAGGAGTTTCATGCAGCGCGCCACCAAGATAGTCGCCACGATCGGCCCGGCTTCCAGTTCGCCGGAGATTCTGCTGCAGATGATGCAGGCGGGCCTCGACGTCGTGCGGCTCAATTTTTCGCACGGTACGGCCGACGATCACCGCCAGCGCGCCGAGATGGTGCGCGAGGCCGCCCGCAAGGTCGGCCGCGAGATCGCGATCATGGCCGACCTCCAGGGCCCGAAGATCCGCGTCGGCAAGTTCGAGAACGGCAAGACCACGCTCGAGCCGGGCCAGGCCTTCATCCTCGACGCGGGCTGCGAGCTCGGCAACGACGAGCGCGTCGGCCTCGACTACAAGGAACTGCCGCGTGACCTGAAGCCGGGCGACCTGCTGCTGCTGAACGACGGCCTGATCGTGCTGACCGTCGAGCGCGTGCTCGGCGACGAGATCCACACGGTCGTCAAGGTGGGCGGCGAGCTGTCGAACAACAAGGGGATCAACCGGCAGGGCGGCGGGCTGTCGGCGCCCGCGCTGACCGCGAAGGACATGGAGGACATCCGCACGGCGATGTCGCTCGGCGCGGATCTCGTCGCGGTGTCGTTCCCGAAGAACGCGACCGACATGGAAATGGCGCGCCAGCTCGCGAACATCGCGGGCGCGCCTTACGGCATCAAGCCGAAGATGATCGCGAAGATCGAGCGCGCGGAGGCGATTCCGGCGCTGCAGAGCATCCTCGACGCATCCGACGGCATCATGGTCGCGCGCGGCGACCTCGCGGTGGAAGTCGGCAACGCGGCCGTGCCGGCGCTGCAGAAGCGGATGATCCGGATGGCGCGCGAGTCGAACAAGCTCGTGATCACCGCGACGCAGATGATGGAGTCGATGATCCTCGCGCCGGTGCCGACCCGCGCGGAAGTGTCGGACGTCGCGAATGCGGTGCTCGACGGCACCGACGCGGTGATGCTGTCGGCCGAGACGGCCGCCGGCAAGTATCCGGTCGTCACGATCGAGACGATGGCGGCCGTGTGCGTCGAGGCGGAAAAGTCCGAGCACGTCGAGCTCGACAAGGATTTCCTCGACCGCACGTTCACGCGGATCGACCAGTCGATCGCGATGGGCGCGCTGTTTACCGCCTATCACCTCGGCGCCAAGGCGATCATCGCGCTGACCGAATCGGGCGCGACCGCGCTGTGGATGTCGCGGCACTACACGCACGTGCCGATCTTCGCGCTGACGCCGCGCGTCGGCAGCGAGCGTACGATGGCGCTGTACCGCAACGTGACGCCGCTGCACGTCGACTTCAACAGCGACCGCGACTCGGCGCTGCAGGCGGCGCTCGAGATCGTCGTGAAGCAGGGCTACGTGCAGCACGGCGACATGGTCGTGCTGACCGTCGGCGAGCCGATGGGGCAGGCGGGCGGCACCAATACGCTGAAGATCGTGCGGGTCGGCGAGCATTACTGATCGCTAGGCGCCGGCGTGCGCCGGGGCGGCCGTCCGAGCCGATCCGGCACCGTTTATTGACGAAAAGCCGCGCGGGGTCCGATACCCCGCGCGGCTTTTTTTCTGTTTTTTGCCCGCATTGTGCCGTGCGAAGGTAACAAATTGCGAGCAGGCGCCACCGGGCGGTCGGAATCGGAGGCGCTTCGCGATAAAATGCCGCTATTCGACGCTCAGCCGCGCCGTGCCCCCCGATCGAACGGGAGCGAGCGCCGCGCCGGCGTCAGGGCGCACCGGTTTTCATTCCAAGGAGTTCCACAATGCCTCTCGTATCAATGCGTCAATTGCTGGACCACGCGGCAGAGCACGGTTACGGCCTGCCGGCCTTCAACGTGAACAACCTGGAGCAGGTCCAGGCGATCATGGCGGCGGCGGATCAGGTCGGCGCGCCCGTGATCATGCAGGCATCGGCCGGCGCGCGTAAGTACGCGGGCGAGCCGTTCCTGCGCCACCTGATCGAAGCGGCGGTCGAGTCGTATCCGCACATCCCGGTCGTGATGCACCAGGACCACGGCCAGTCGCCGGCAGTCTGCATGGGCGCGATCCGCAGCGGCTTCACCAGCGTGATGATGGACGGTTCGCTCGAAGCCGACGGCAAGACGGTCGCCTCGTACGAGTACAACGTCGACGTGTCGCGCAAGGTCGTCGAGATGGCGCACTCGATCGGCGTGACGGTCGAGGCCGAACTCGGCGTGCTCGGCTCGCTCGAGACGATGAAGGGCGACAAGGAAGACGGCCACGGCGCGGAAGGCACGATGACCCGCGAGCAGTTGCTGACCGATCCGGAGCAGGCGGCCGACTTCGTGAAGCTCACGCAGTGTGACGCGCTCGCGATCGCGATCGGCACGTCGCACGGCGCGTACAAGTTCTCGAAGAAGCCGACGGGCGACATCCTGTCGATCCAGCGCATCAAGGAAATCCACGCACGCATCCCGAACACGCATCTGGTGATGCACGGTTCGTCGTCGGTGCCGCAGGAGCTGCTGGAAGAAATTCGCCAGTTCGGCGGCGACATGAAGGAAACCTACGGCGTGCCGGTCGAGGAAATCCAGGAAGGCATCAAGCACGGCGTGCGCAAGATCAACATTGACACCGACCTGCGTCTCGCGATCACCGGTGCGATCCGCCGCTACCTGTTCGAGAACCCGGGCAAGTTCGATCCGCGCGACTACCTGAAGCCCGCGCGCGAAGCGGCGAAGAAGGTGTGCGTCGACCGCTACCTCGCGTTCGGCTGCGAAGGCCAGGCCGCGAAGATCAAGCCGGTGTCGCTCGACAAGATCGCCGAACAGTACAAGTCCGGCGCGCTCGCGCAGGTCGTGCGCTGAGACTGTAGTACGATTGCCCCCGCCGAAAGGCTGGGGCCGGTTGCCCGGTGCCGGACTGATCCGGCCCCGGCAGCCGTTCCGTCCGGCCGAACGAGGGCCGGCCGGCAACTGGCGGGCACGATCGCCCGCCGGTTCGCCGACGCATTGCAAGACCGCCGTTCCCGCCTGCCGCGGGGAACGGCGTTTCCCTTTTTGTTTGGCTCCTTATCTGCGAAAAGACGATGTCTACCCTTTACGAATCCACGCTCCGCTCGCTGCCGCTCCTCGGTCGCGGCAAGGTCCGCGATAACTACGCGGTCGGCAACGACAAGCTCCTGATCGTCACGACCGATCGCCTGTCGGCATTCGACGTGATCATGGGCGAGCCGATTCCGAACAAGGGCCGCGTGCTGAACCAGATGGCGAACTTCTGGTTCGACAAGCTCGCGCACATCGTGCCGAACCACCTGACGGGCGACGCGCCGGAAGCGGTCGTCGCGGCCGACGAGGTCGAGCAGGTCAAGGGCCGCGGCGTGGTCGTCAAGCGCCTCGAGCCGATCATGATCGAAGCGGTCGTGCGCGGCTACCTGGCCGGCAGCGGCTGGAAGGAATACCAGGCGTCGGGCGCCGTGTGCGGCGTGCAGTTGCCGGAAGGCCTGCAGAACGCGCAGAAGCTGCCCGAGCCGATCTTCACGCCGGCCGCGAAGGCCGAACTCGGCGAGCACGACGAGAACATCACGTTCGAGGAAACCGAGCGCCGCATCGGCACCGAGCTGGCTGCGACGATTCGCGACATCTCGATCCGCCTGTACAAGGAAGCGGCCGACTACGCGGCGACGCGCGGCATCATCATCGCCGACACGAAGTTCGAATTCGGCCTCGACAATCACGGCAAGCTGTACCTGATGGACGAAGTGCTGACGGCCGATTCGTCGCGCTTCTGGCCGGCCGACCAGTACCAGGTCGGCACCAACCCGCCGTCGTTCGACAAGCAGTTCGTGCGCGACTGGCTCGAGACGCAGCCGTGGGGCAAGACCGCGCCGGCGCCGGCGCTGCCGGCCGACGTCGTCGAGAAGACGGCCGCGAAGTACCAGGAAGCGCTCGAGCGCATCACCGGCCAGCCGCTCGCCTGAGCGAGCTTTGCATGGGACCCGAGTAAGCGCTGAAGCGCTAACTCGGGTCGACAAGGACATACGAAAATGAGTGAAGTCCAGACCGCCCACACGCACAGCGCGCCGCTGATCGGCGTGCTGATGGGTTCGAGTTCCGACTGGGACGTGATGAAGAACGCGGTCGCGATCCTGCAGGAATTCGGCGTGCCGTACGAAGCGAAGGTCGTGTCCGCGCACCGGATGCCCGACGAGATGTTCGACTATGCGGAGAAGGCGCGCGAGCGCGGGCTGCGCGCGATCATCGCGGGCGCCGGCGGCGCCGCGCACCTGCCCGGCATGCTGGCCGCGAAAACCACGGTGCCGGTGCTCGGCGTGCCGGTCGCGAGCAAGTACCTGAAGGGCGTCGATTCGCTGCACTCGATCGTGCAGATGCCGAAGGGCGTGCCGGTCGCGACGTTCGCGATCGGCGAGGCCGGCGCCGCGAACGCCGCGCTGTTCGCGGTGTCGATCCTGTCCGGCACGTCGGCCGACTACGCGAACCGGCTCGCCGCGTTCCGCGTGCGCCAGAACGAAGCCGCGCACGCCATGGTGCTGCCGCCGCTGGCATGACGGCGCACCGGCGGCCGCACTGTCATTCCGGCGGCCGCCTGACTTTCCTCACTGCGGCGGGCAGCGCCCGCCGCGACCGACCACTGACATGACCGCAACTCCTGATTCCGTTTCCCCGATCCTGCCCGGCGCGTGGCTGGGCATGGTCGGCGGCGGCCAGCTCGGCCGCATGTTCTGCTTTGCCGCCCAGTCGATGGGCTATCGCGTCGCCGTGCTCGATCCCGATCCGGCGAGCCCGGCCGGCGCGGTCGCCGACCGCCACCTGCGCGCGGCCTACGACGACGAAGCCGCGCTCGCCGAGCTGGCCGGGCTGTGCGAGGCCGTGTCGACGGAATTCGAGAACGTGCCGGCCGCGAGCCTCGACTTCCTCGCGCGAACGACGTTCGTCGCGCCGGCCGGCCGCTGCGTCGCGGTCGCGCAGGACCGGATCGCGGAGAAGCGTTTCATCGAGGCCTCCGGCGTGCCGGTCGCGCCGCACGTCGTGATCGAATCGGCGGCGGCCCTCGCCGCGCTCGACGATGCCGCGCTCGACGCGGTGCTGCCGGGCATCCTGAAGACGGCGCGTCTCGGCTACGACGGCAAGGGCCAGGTGCGCGTGAGCACCGCGCGGGAAGCGCGCGATGCGCATGCGGCGCTCGGCGGCGTGCCGTGCGTGCTCGAAAAGCGCCTGCCGCTGAAGTACGAAGTGTCGGCGCTGATCGCGCGCGGCGCGGACGGCCGCTCGGCCGCCTTCCCGCTCGCGCAGAACGTGCATCACAACGGCATCCTCGCGCTGACCATCGTGCCGGCGCCGGCCGCCGATGCCGCGCGTGTCGAAGAGGCGCAGCAGGCGGCCGTCCGGATCGCCGATACGCTCGGCTACGTCGGCGTGCTGTGCGTCGAATTCTTCGTGCTGGAAGACGGCTCGTTCGTCGCGAACGAAATGGCGCCGCGCCCGCACAACTCCGGCCACTACACGGTCGATGCGTGCGCAACGAGTCAGTTCGAGCAGCAGGTGCGCGCGATGACGCGCATGCCGCTCGGCAACCCGCGCCAGCATTCGCCGGCCGCGATGCTGAACATTCTCGGCGACGTGTGGTTCCCCAATGGTGCGGCGGCCGGGGCCGTCACGCCGCCGTGGGACACGGTCGCCGCGATGCCGGCCGCGCACCTGCATCTGTACGGCAAGGAAGAAGCGCGCGTCGGCCGCAAGATGGGCCACGTGAACTTCACGGCCGAGACGCGCGACGACGCCGTCGCCGCCGCCACCGCTTGTGCGCAGCTGCTGCGCGTGCCGCTCGACTGAGGCGCCAGCCGATGTCCATCGATCTCCCGAACTCCGTGACGCGCGCGCAGATCGACGCGGCCGCCGCGCTGCTCGACGCGGGGCAGCTCGTCGCGTTCCCGACCGAAACCGTGTACGGGCTCGGCGGCGACGCGGCGAACCCCGAAGCCGTCGCGCGCATCTACGCGGCGAAAGGGCGCCCGGCGAACCATCCGGTGATCGTGCATCTGCCGCCCGGCGGCGATCCGGGCTACTGGGCCGACGACCTGCCGGCCGATGCGCAGGCGCTGATCGATGCATTCTGGCCGGGCCCGCTCACTTTGATCCTGAAGCGCCATGCGCGCATTCCGGACGCCGTGAGCGGCGGGCAGGATTCGGTCGGCCTGCGTTGTCCGTCGCATCCGGTCGCGCAGGCGCTGCTGGCTGCGTTCAGCGCGCGGCGCGGCGGCCACGGCGGCGTCGCCGCGCCGTCCGCGAACCGCTTCGGCCATGTGAGCCCGACGACCGCTCAGCATGTGCGCGACGAATTCGGCGACACGGTGCACGTGCTCGACGGCGGCGCGTCCGAAGTCGGCATCGAATCGACGATTCTCGACCTGTCGCGCGGCTTCCCGGCGCTGCTGCGTCCGGGCCACGTGACGCCGCAGCAGATCGCCGACGTGCTCGGCCGCGCGCCGCGCCTGCCCGACGGCGGCGACGCGACCGCGCCGCGCGCGTCCGGCACGCTGAAGGCGCATTACGCGCCGCGCACGCCGCTCTCGCTCATGCCGTTCGACGCGCTCGAGCCGCTGCTCGCGGCCGCGCAGACCGACGGCGAACGCGTCGCGCTCGTCGCACGCGCGTCGCGCGCGGGACGCTGGGCGCAGGCTGACGGCGTGCATTTCGTCGCGGCGCCGGAAGATCCGCAGGCGTATGCACGCGACCTATACGGGATGCTGCGCGCGCTCGACCGCGCGCAGGTCGCACGCATCCTCGTCGAGAAGCTGCCCGAGACCGTCGAGTGGATCGCGGTCAACGATCGTCTCGGTCGCGCGGCCGCGGCATTCGAAGCGCGCGACTGACGCAGCGTCGCGCATCCGATGCGGAATAAAAAACGCCCGACCGGCGAAAAACCGGTCGGGCGTTTGCGTTTCAGCGCGTGGCGGGCGGCTTACTTGCCGACGCCCGATGCCGCGATCTGCTTCTCGACGAATTGCGAGAACAGCAGGTGCAGGCGCGTCGTCGGGTGGACCAGGTCGGCGAACATGTAGGTCTGGTCCGCGTTCGCGACCGTGTAGGTCTGCGGCGAGCAGAACAGCGACGAGCCGAATGCGGTCGCGTTCGCGACGCCGTACTGGGTGGCCGCCGCGACCATCGCCTTCAGGTTGCACCCGGTGTCGGTGTTCGACACCGCGAAGCCGTTCGCCTGGTAGTTGGCCGCGACGCCGTCCTGCCACGTGAACGTGTCGAGCAGCGCGTACTTGGTCTTGTCGACCTTCAGCGCGGCCAGCGTGCCGGCGAGCGTCTGGTTGAACAGCCCCGACAGTTGCGTGAACGCGGCCTGCGTGCCGCCTTGCAGCGCGAGCGGCGTGCCGCCGATGTCCGGCACGTTCGACACGAATACGTGCGTCGCGCCTGCCGCGACGATCTGCTGGACGAGGCCGCCGAGCTGCTGCGCGGCCAGGCCGATCGCCTGCGCCGCCGCGAGTTGCGCGGCCGGCGTGTTGCCTTGCGCCTGCGCGACCTGCGCCTGGTAGAAGATGTCGTTCGCGCCGCCGTTGATCAGCACGATCTGCCCTGAGTTGAAGCTGCCGTGCTGCGTCAGATACTGCTTGACCTGATCGGCGATCGGCGTCGTCGTGGCCTGCGCGTAGTCGGCGTTCGGCACGCTGGCGTCCGCATGGCCGATGCCCGGCTGCAGCGTCACGCGCGAGCCGCCCTGTGCATAGCCGAGGCCGCTGGTCGCCTGCAGCGGGATGCCGAAGCCGCCCTGGTTCGCGGGCTGCAGCGTGTCGCCGTAGTACTGCGCGACGTTCTGCGTCCACACCTGGCCGGGGTTGGTCGTGAAGCGGCCGCCGCCGAAGCCGAGCTTGATCTGCGAGTAGGTGCCTGCGTCCGACAGGCTGTCGCCGAACGACACGATCTGCATTTTCACGCCGGATGGCGGCGTGTTCGACGCGCTGTTGTTGTTGTCGTCACCGCCGCCGCACGCGGCGAGCAGCGCGAGCGCGGCGCCCGCGATCGCGACCTGTGCGGTGCGCAGCAGACGTTGACGGTGGCGCGAAGGTGCATGTTGTCGTGATTGCATCGTTCTATCTCCTCGTAGATATGGCCTGATGTATTTCTCATCTGCCGCGTGCCTGCCCGGTTCCGGGCTGCGCGGCGGCCGTTGGCTGAAACGGTTTATTGGTCACGCGCAGCCGCAAGCGGCACGGCGCGCGGATCCTGGTTCGCGGCCTCTGCAATCTGCGCATGATAAGCGCTCGCCCATTCGGGCGGGCCGAAAATCGCGCGCAGCTTGTTGCGCCATCCGTCGATGCGCAACGCGTCGGCCGCCATCGACACCCACTCGTGGAACGTCGCGACGAGCGGGTTGTTCGAGCCGAGCGGCTCGACGATTCCATAGCGCGGCGGATCGTCGGGCGACTCCTCGACGTAGCTGCCGAACAGGCGATCCCAGATCACGAGCACACCTGCGTAATTGCGGTCGATGTAGCGCGGGTTGCGGGCATGGTGCGCGCGATGGATCGACGGCGTGTTGAACACGTATTCGAGCCAGCCGAGCTTGCCGATCGCCTGCGTGTGCACGAAGAACTGGAACGCGAGGTTGATCAGCACGACGCCGACGATCTGCTGCGGCGGAAAGCCGACGAACGCGAGCGGCAGCCAGAACGCCCACATGCCCGCGACGGGATACATCAGGCTCTGCCGGAACGCGGTCGAGAAATTCATCCGCTCGGACGAGTGGTGCACGACGTGCGCGGCCCACAGCCAGCGCACGCGATGGCTCGCGCGATGGAACACGTAGTAGAGGAAGTCCTGGCCGATGAACAGCACGGCGAACGACAGCCAGCCGTCGTGCCACGTGAACAGCCGGAAATGTGCGTAGCAGTACGCATAAACGGGGATCACGAACAGCCACGCGAGCTTGTCGGCGCCCTGGTGCATCAGCGCGAGCGCCGCGTTGCACAGCGTGTCGCGCCACGCATAGACATGGTCGTGCGCACGCGTGCGGGCGAGGTGCCAGGCCTCCCACGCGATGCAGAGCAGGAAGACGGGCGCCAGCGCGAGCAGAAGCAATTCGACGTCGAATCGCATGGACGTGTCTCCTCCTTTCCCCTGCAAGCCGTGAGGCCGGGCCCATGGCCCGTTGTAGATATCGGTCAGGCCAACAGCCTACGCAATCGCCACGCGCTAGGCGAGGGGGCAGCGTAGAGGGTTCCCTCAGAGGACAGGGTTTCTACGGAAAACCATGTGCAACGGGGCCGCGCGGTGCGGCCCCGTTTTGTGGCGCGATGCGCCGGCGGTGCGTGGGGGGGCCGCGTCGCGGCGCGCGTCGTCCCGTCAGTGCGCGCCCGCGTAGATCCATTCGAGCAGCGTGTCGTGCGCGGCGCGCGCGGCTTCCGCGTGATCGTCGTTGATGAAACTGACGACGACGTAGCTCTGGCCGTCCGCGCCCGCGACGTAGCCCGCGATCGCGCGCACGTCGCGCAGCGTGCCCGTCTTGATGTGCGCATTGCCGAGCACGCCGGCGTTGGTCAGGCGGTTCTTCATCGTGCCGTCGATGCCGGCGACCGGCAGCGAATCGACGAACGCCTGCGCGACCGGGCTCGCGTTCGCGGCCTGCAGCAGCGCGGCGAGCGACAGCGCGCTCACGTGCTCGTCGCGCGACAGGCCCGAGCCGTTCTCGAGCGCGAGGTCGGGCATCGCGATCCCGCTCTTGCGCAGGAATGCCTGAATCGCGCGGCTCGACTGCTCGGGTGTCGCAGGCGGCTTGCCGGCGACCGCGCCGATCGTCAGGAACAGGTTGCGCGCCATCACGTTGTTGCTGAACTTGTTGATGTCGTAGACGATGCTGCCGAGCACCGGGCTGTGATGGACGGCGAGCGGGCGCGCGGTGGTGGGCACCTTGCCTTCGCTGACCGGGCCCGCGATCGTGCCGCCGTCCTGCTGCCACAGCGCGAGGAAGCCGCGCGCGAAGAACGTCGTGTGATCGAGGATCGCGAGATTGGTCGTGCGCGCGCCGCAGCGCAGCGGATAGTCGCCGGCGAACGACGCGGTCATGATCCCGCTGCCGGCCGTCAGCGTCGGACGCGCGGCCGCGGCGGCCGCGCCGCACGATCCGCTGCCTTCGTACAGCTGGTTGTCGATCGACAGATTGGCGAGCGGCGGCAGCACATCGACGGCGATCTTGCCGTCGTCGCCCGGCGTCACCGTGAACGACACGGCCTTGAACGCGTACAGCAGCGGATCGGGGCCGACGTTGTACGGTGCGCTCACGTCGTCGTCGAACGACGGCAGGTCGCGCGTCGACGCGGCGAAATAGCTCTTGTCGAGCACGAGGCCGCCGGCCACGCGCTTGACGCCCGCCTTGCGGAGCTTGTCGACGAGGTCGATCAGCTCCTCGGGCACGAGCTTCGGATCGCCGGTGCCCTTGATGTACAGGTTGCCTTGCAGCGTGCCGTCCGGATCGACCGGGCCGTCCGCATACGCGGTGGTGCGCCAGCGGAAGTCGGGGCCGAGGATCGACAGGCCCGAGAAGGTCGTGACGAGCTTCATCGTCGACGCCGGCAGCATCGGCCGGTTCGCGTTCCATTCGATCAGCGGCTCGGGATCGCCGACGCGCTCGACGACGACGCTCATCGCCGATGCCGGCACCTTCGCGCGCTGCAGCGCGACCAGCACGGACGCCGGCAGGCCGGCCGCGCGCGCGGCGGGCGACACGACGGCGGTCTTGCGCGCTTCCTTGTGAAGCTTCTTGCGGGCCTGCGCGGAAGGTGCGAACGCAAGGGCCGTGCAGGTGGCGACGACGGCGGCCGCCCGCAGGCAGACGCGGGCGCGGGCGCGGGGGGCGAACCGGGCGGAGAGATCGGAAATCGGCATGGGCGAATACGGGAAATGCAGGGGTTCGGGCGGGGCGCGCGGCGCGCCGGAGCGCACATTGTAGAGACAAGTGCGCACACGCTCCTTGCAATCCGCCTTTCTGTTGCATTGCAGGCGGCGCGCGCGATTCGCGGCGCTACAATGGTCGCCATGTTGACTCGCCCCATGGGTTCCGGTTCCGATGCGGATTCTCCTCGTTGAAGACGATCGAATGATTGCCGAAGGCGTACGCAAGGCCTTGCGCGCCGACGGCTTCGCGGTCGACTGGGTGCAGGACGGCGACGCCGCGCTCACGGCGCTCGGCGGCGAGGCGTACGACCTGCTGCTGCTCGATCTCGGCCTGCCGAAACGCGACGGCATCGACGTGCTGCGCACGCTGCGTGCGCGCGGGCTGTCGCTGCCGGTGCTGATCGTCACCGCGCGCGATGCGGTCGCCGATCGCGTGAAGGGGCTCGACGCGGGTGCCGACGACTACCTCGTCAAGCCGTTCGACCTCGACGAACTGGGTGCGCGGATGCGCGCGCTGATCCGCCGCCAGGCCGGGCGCAGCGAGTCGCTGATCCGCCACGGCGCGCTGACGCTCGATCCCGCGTCGCACCAGGTGACGCTCGACGGCGCGCCCGTCGCGCTGTCCGCGCGCGAGTTCGCGCTGCTCCAGGCGCTGCTGGCGCGGCCCGGCGCGGTGCTGTCGAAGAGCCAGCTCGAGGAGAAGATGTACGGCTGGGGCGAGGAGATCGGCAGCAACACGGTCGAGGTCTACATCCACGCGCTGCGCAAGAAGCTCGGTTCGGACCTGATCCGCAACGTGCGCGGGCTCGGCTACATGGTCGTCAAGGAAAGCTGACGCGTGAGGTCGATTCGTCATCAATTGCTGATCTGGCTGCTCGCGATCGTCGTCGCGGGCGTGGGCCTCGCGGGCTGGCTGATCTACCGGCAGGCGCTCGCCGAAGCGAACGAGCTGTTCGACTACCAGCTGCAGGAAATCGCCGCGGCGCTGCCGTCCGAGCCGTTCTCGCAGGTGTTCGGTTCGCGCACCAACGGCGACGAAGGCATCGTGATCCAGATCTGGAACCGCAACGGCGTGCTGATGTACTTCTCGCATCCGCGCGCGCCGATCGCGCCGCGTGCGGAACTCGGCTTCTCGACCGAGCGCACCGATCGCGGCGAATGGCGCGTGTACGGCGCGATCGTCGGCGACAACGTCGTGCAGCTCGCACAGCCGCTGTCGGTGCGCAACCGGCTCGCGGCGAACGTCGCGCTGCGCACGCTGTGGCCGTTGATCGTGCTGCTGCCGTTCCTCGGCGCGGCGGTCTGGATGATCGTCGGGCGCGGGCTCGCGCCGCTCGCCCGCGTGACGCGCGCGGTCGAGGCACGCCGGCCGGAAGCGCTCGATCCCTTGCACGATGCGGGCCTGCCGCTCGAGGTGCAGCCGCTCGTGCGCGCGCTGAACGGGCTGCTCGCGCGGCTGTCGGCGGCGCTCGACACGCAGAAGGCCTTCGTCGCCGATGCCGCGCACGAACTGCGCACGCCGCTCGCGGCCGTGCAGATCCAGGCGCAGCTCGTCGCCCGCGCGAAGGACGATACCTCGCGTCGCGAGGCGATTGCGGATCTCCAGGACGGCGTGTCGCGCGCGACGCGTCTCACCGAGCAACTGCTCGCGCTCGCGCGCGCCGAGCCGGACGGCGCGACGATGCGCGAGCCGGTCGATCTGCAGGCGCTGCTCGTCGAATGCGTGGCCGCGCATGCGCCGCTTGCGCAGCGGCACGACATCGATCTCGGCTTCGAGGAGAGTTCCGCTGCGACCGTCGTCGCCGACGTCGGCGCGCTGCGCGTGATGTTCGGCAACCTGCTCGACAACGCGGTGAAGTACACGCCCGACGGCGGCCGCATCGACGTGTCGCTGACGCGCGACGCGGCCGGCCGCGCGTGCGTGCAGATCGGCGACAGCGGGCCCGGCATCCCGGCCGACGAGCGCGAGCGCGTGTTCGACCGCTTCTACCGCGACAGCTCCGCGCGGGCGCGCGCCGACGTGTCGGGCAGCGGGCTCGGGCTCGCGATCGTCAAGCGCGTGGCGGCGCAGCAGGGCGCGACGGTGTCGCTCGGCGACGCGGCCGCGGGCGGCCTGCTCGTGAGCGTCGTGTTCGGCGACGCCGAGATGCCGGCGCAGGCTTCCGAATCCGCGTGATGCAAGGCGCCGGGCCGTGGGCGGCGCCCAAACCGGGTCTAGGCCTCGCTCGAAGTCGATTAAGCCTCCTTTAAGTCAGGGTCGTTACGCTGCGTCCTAACAAAGAGGAGGTCCTACGATGAACACTCGATTCCTTGCGCGCGGCGCCGTCGCGGTCGCCGTGGCGGCCGCCCTGTCCGCCGGCTATGTCGCGGGCACGCGCCACGCCGATCCGCAGATCATCACGCCTGCGCAGGCCGCTGCGCTGATGCCGGCCGAGGCCGCGGCGAAGACGGGCATTCCCGATTTCTCCGGGCTCGTCGAAACCTACGGCCCGGCGGTCGTCAACATCAGCGCGAAACACGTCGTGAAGCAGGTGTCGCGACGCGTGCAGCAGCCGCAACTGCCGATGGATCCGAGCGATCCGTTCTACCAGTTTTTCAAGCATTTCTACGGCCAGGTGCCGGGCATGGGCGGCGACGCGCAGCCGGACGACCAGCCGAGCGCGAGCCTCGGTTCGGGCTTCATCGTCAGCGCCGACGGGTACATCCTCACCAACGCGCACGTGATCGACGGCGCGAACGTCGTCACGGTCAAGCTGACCGACAAGCGCGAGTACAAGGCGAAGGTCGTCGGCTCCGACAAGCAGTCCGACGTCGCGGTGCTGAAGATCGACGCGAGCGGCCTGCCGACCGTGAAGATCGGCGACCCGGGCCAGAGCAAGGTCGGCCAGTGGGTCGTCGCGATCGGCTCGCCGTACGGCTTCGACAACACGGTCACGTCCGGCATCATCAGCGCGAAATCGCGCGCGCTGCCCGACGAGAACTACACGCCGTTCATCCAGACCGACGTGCCGGTGAACCCCGGCAACTCGGGCGGCCCGCTGTTCAACCTGCAGGGCGAGGTAATCGGCATCAACTCGATGATCTACTCGCAGACGGGCGGCTTCCAGGGCCTGTCGTTCGCGATCCCGATCAACGAGGCGATCAAGGTCAAGGACGAGCTCGTGAAGACGGGCCACGTGAGCCGCGGCCGCCTCGGCGTCGCGGTGCAGGGGCTGAACCAGACGCTCGCGAGCTCGTTCGGACTGCAGAAGCCGGACGGCGCGCTCGTCAGCTCGGTCGACCCGAACGGCCCGGCCGCGAAGGCCGGCCTGCAGCCGGGCGACGTGATCCTCGGGGTGAACGGTTCGCCGGTGGCCGACTCCACGTCGCTGCCCGCGCAGATCGCGAACCTGAAGCCGGGCTCGAAGGCCGACCTGCAGGTGTGGCGCGACAAGTCGAAGAAGACGATCAGCGTGACGCTCGGCGCGATGACCGACGCGAAGCTGGCGTCGAACGACGGCGGCCCGGTCGAGCAGGGGCGCCTCGGCGTCGCGGTGCGGCCGCTCACGCCGCAGGAGCGCAGCGCCACCAACCTGTCGCACGGGCTGATCGTGCAGCAGGCAGGCGGGCCGGCCGCGACCGCGGGCATCCAGCCCGGCGACGTGATCCTCGCGGTCAACGGCCGCCCGGTCACGAGCGCCGAGCAATTGCGCGAGGCGGTCAAGGGAGCGGGCAACAGTCTTGCTCTCCTGATTCAGCGCGATAATGCACAGATCTTCGTGCCGGTCGACCTGAGCTGACCGGCGGCCGTTGCGGGCCGGCTTCGCCGGCCCTCGCGGGCGCTGCTGGCGTTCGGCCCCGTGGTGCTGTGTTCCGACCCGAAAGGAGAGAGCCATGCAATATCTACGCAACGTGTCCCGAATTGCCGCCGCCGCGGCACTGGCCGCCGGCCTCGCCGGCGCCGCGCCCGGCGCCTACGCGCAATCGGAGGGCTCGGACGGCTTGCCCGCAGCGAGCCAGCAGGGCGATGTCAGCTACGTATCGGGCGGCATCGGCAAGGATCAATCGACGGCATTCGAGCATAGCGAAGCGGCGTGGCCGCTGGCGCTGCGTTTCACCGGCCAGGGCGGCGAATTCCTGGCCGACGTCCATGTGCGGATCGTCGATGCCAAGGGCACCGAAGTGCTGAAGACGGACGCACGCGGGCCGTACATGCTCGTGAAAGTGCCGCCGGGGCGCTACACCGTTCATGCGTCGTACCAGGGCAGCGACGAATCGCGCGCGGTCACGGTCGGGGCGAAGGGCGGCGCGAAGGCCGCGTTCCGATGGAATACGCAATAGCGGATTGCGCGGGCCCGGTCCGGTCGCGCAATCGGGTGCAGTTTCGCCCATAATGAGAGCCACGGCCCCTGTGCCGTGGCTTTTTCGTTTCCTGCACCCGGCTTGCCCGCCGGGGCCGCCGCCCGGAGAAGAAACGATGTCCGATGCCGCCGACCCTCGCCTAGAAATCGTGCCGAACCGCCATCGCGTGCGCGTGATCCATCGCGGGATCACGTACGCCGACTCGCAGGGCGCACTGACCGTGCGCGAAACGGGCCTGCCGGACATCCATTACCTGCCGCGCGGCGACGTCAACATGCAGCGGCTCGTGAAGTCGAGCGTCACGACGGCGTGTCCGCTGCGGGGCCAGGCCGTGTATTTCCATCTGCAGACCGAAGACGGCGTGATCGAGAACGCCGCGTGGAGTTACGAGGAACCGGGGGAGGCCGCGTCCGCGCTTGCGCACTACGTCGCCTTCGATGTCGCACGGGTCGACAATCTCATCGAGACGTCCTGAGACGGCGTGGGTTCATCGGGGGAGGCATCATGGAACTGACCGACACGTTACGCGTACCGCTCGCGCCGGCCGTCGTGCGGGAGGCGCTCGAGGATCTCGCGTTGCTGCGGGCGAGCTTCGACCATTGCGAATCGTTCGTGAAGCTCGCGCACGGGGAGTTCGCGCTGACGATCACGGTCCCGCTCGGCCCGCTGCGTGCGCGCTACGACGTGCGTGCGCATTCGGCGAGCGAACAGGGCGACGCGGAAGGGCAGCCGCGCCGCGTGCTCAACTTCAAGGCGCGGGCCGACGGCCTCGGCGCGCTGCGCGGGCAGGTCGAGCTCGTGCTGCTGCCGGACGACGACGAGGCCGCGACGCGCATCGAATACGTGGTGTGGGCGACGGCGAGCGGGCCGCTCGCCGAGCTGCCGGCGCGGCAGATCGAGAATGCGCTGCACGAGTGGACCGACGATTTCTTCCGCGAATTCTGCGCGGTCGTGCAGGCGAAGCACGGCCTCGTGCCGAACCGCGCGCGCGCGAGTCCGGCGCGTCGCCAGCATGTGTTCCTGCGGCCCGCGTCGCTGATGGCCGCGGCGAAGCGTCCGCTGCCGTCGCACCTCGGCGGCGCGCTGAGCGGCCGCGCGGCGAGCGCCGTTCATCATCGCGAATCCGGCCCGCTGCCCGTCTGGGCGTGGGCGGCGATCATCGTGTTCGTCGCGTTGCTGCTGTATGCGGCGCGCTGGATCAACGGCGCGTGAGCGTTCGCGCCCGCTAGCGAGTTACCCGGCCGAGCGCCGGCGGCGCGGCGCCCACGCTAGCGCCGCGCGTCGGGCCCGGCGCCGCGAAATTCCCTCCGATAGGCCGACGGCGACGTGCCGAGCGCGCCCGCGAAATGCTGGCGCAGCGACACGCTCGACCCGTAGCCGGCCGCCTGCGCGATCGCGTCGATCGATTGTCCGGTGGTTTCCAGCAGATGCTGCGCACGCGTGAGCCGCTCGGCCTGCAGCCATGCGGTGACGGTCATGCCCGTCGCCTGGCGGAAGTGGCGCGTGAACGTGCGCCGGCTCATCAGCACGCGTTCGGCGAGCGAATCCACACTGTGCGCGACGTCTAGATGCGCGCGCACCCAGTCGAGCAGGCCGGCGAGCCGCGCGTCGCGCGGATGCGCGGCGACCGGCTGCGGCACGTACTGCGCCTGTCCGCCCTGCCGGTGCGGCGGGATCACGAGACGGCGCGCGATCTGGTTCGCGGCGTCCGAGCCGAAGCGCCGCCGCACCACGTGCAGGCAGCAGTCGAGCCCTGCGGCCGTGCCGGCCGACGTCATCAGGTTGCCGTCGTCGACGTACAGCACGTCGGGGTCGAGCTTCACGCGCGGAAAGCGCTGCGCGAAGTCGTCGGCCCACGCCCAGTGCGTGGTGGCCGGGCGCCCGTCGAGCAGTCCGGCCGCGGCGAGCACGTACGCGCCGAGGCACAGGCCGACGACCTGCGCGCCGCGCGCGGCCGCCGTGCGTACCGCGTCGACCAGCACGTCCGGCGGCGCTTCGGCCGGGTCGCGCCATGCGGGCACGATGACGATGTCCGCGTCGTCGAGTGCGTCGAGCCCGTGCGGCGCGGTGATCGTGAAGCCGCCCGTCGTCGACAGCGGGCCGCGCTCGGCCGAGCACACGCGGAACTCGAACGCGGGCGCCGCGGCCGCATCGCGCTCCTTGCCGAACACGACGGACGGCACCGACAGGTGGAACGGGCTGATGCCGTCGTACGCGATCACGGCGACGACGGTCGGGGCGGGGGTAACGGACGACGCAGCGGCGCGCATGACGGGCTCCGGAATGGCGATGGCCCGATTCTATCGAAGAATGGCTATCGGGCCACTGTCGGCAAGCGCGATGCGATCCGACAATGCATCGCATCGCGCTGCTGTCCGCCCCGTTCCGGAGCGGGGCGGCGCGGCCAAACCCGGAGCCTGCCATGTCGAACGCCGTATCGTCTTCCGCTTCCCGCCGTGCCCTGATCGTGATCGATGTCCAGAACGAATACGTGACGGGCAACCTGCCAATCGAGTATCCGCCCATCGACACCTCGCTCGCGAACATCGGTCGCGCGATCGACGCCGCGCATGCGGTCGGCGTGCCCGTGATCGTCGTCCAGCACGTCGCGCCGGCGGGCGCGCCGATCTTCGCGCCCGGCACGGACGGCGTCGCGCTGCATCCGGTCGTCGCCGACCGCCCGTATGCGCACCTGATCGTGAAGGCACAGGCCAGCGCGTTCGCCGGCACCGATCTCGCCGCGTGGCTCGACGCGCACGGCATCGACACGCTGTCGGTCGCCGGCTACATGACGCACAACTGCAATGCGGCGACGGTCTATCACGCGGCGCACGCGGGGCTCGCCGTCGAATACCTGACGGACGCGACCGGCGCGTTGCCGTACGAGAACGAAGCGGGCGCGGTGAGCGCCGAGGAGATTCACCGCGCGTACACGGTGGTGTTCCAGTCGAATTTCGCGGCCGTGATGTCGACCGATGCATGGATCGCGGGGCTCGGCGGCGCGGCGATGCCGACGCGCGATTCGGTGGCCGCGTCGAACCGGCGGGCCCGCGCGCAACGCGCGAAGGCGGCCTGACAAGCGCGGGGGAAAGTAGAGGAATCGCTCGGGCGGCGCGGCGCTGACTACCGCGCGCATGGCCGGATCGCCCGGCCGCAGACGATGAAACGGCGCACGTCGCGCCGTCGGCGGAGCGCCCGTCAGTCGCCCGTCTTCAGCATCGCCGGGCTGTAGCGCAGCATGTCGAAGCAGCCGTCGACGAGTTTTTCCGCATGCTGCTCGGCGTCGATTTCGTCGGGCAGCATCAGCATGTCGCGCACGAAACCGCTGACGAGCGTGTGCAGCATCAGCGTCGCGCGCCATGTGTCGAGCCGCTCGGGCAGCAGCTTGAGCCGGACGGCGACCGCGAGATCGGCATCGATCGCGTGCAGCGCCTCGCTCATCCCCGCGCGGTTGCGCTGCAGCAGCGGCTCCATGTCCGCGACGTATTCGCACTTCATGAACAGGATGCTGAACACGCGTCGCAACTGCGAGTCGCGCTGCACGCCGAGCAGGCACCAGATCAGAATCTTGCGAATCGTGTCGAGCGGATTGCCGCCGGGCGCGTCGTGCGGCATTCGCTTGAGCTCGTCGATCGGCAGGAACACGCGGTCGAACATCGCATCGAACAGCTCGCTCTTGTTCGCGAAATGCCAGTAGATCGCGCCGCGCGTCACGCCGGCGTGCTGGGCGATGTCCGCGAGCGACGTGTGCGACACGCCCTTCTCGAAGAACACGTGCTCGGCGGCATCGAGAATGCGGTTGCGCGTCTCGAGCGCCTCCTCCTTGGTACGTCTGACCATGTGCAGGCCTGAATGGAACGATCGTAGGTGAATATAGGGTCTGCAACCCTCGTCGCCGTCTCCGGGAGCCGCTATGCTCTCGATTGGAAATAATTCGTAAGATTGAGCAGGTCGCGGCGGGCGATCGGGCTTTTTACATACATTCGTGAATGTATATACAATACCACCCTACGATCGAATGACCCAAGTGGCAATCAGTTAATATCCCACTCTGCTGATTCCCGCCAAAGTACCATCCGCAGTTCGCGGCATCTCGTCGGCATGGAGGTCCTCATGCCGACTTGCTGTATCCAGCAGTCCCGTAATTCAGGTGTTCGATCTGCGCCGCGAGGCGCATCCGTGTTGCGCTCCCGCGGGGCGCTGCACTCATTCCATTGGTTACAAACAGAGGTCGCTCCATGCGCGTCGAACGGGTTCCATACCGCTTGATCACTGTCGCGGCAGCCGCGGTTTTCCTGGCTGCCTGCGGAAAAAAAGAATCGGCACCGCCGCCGCAAACGCCGGAAGTCGGTGTCGTCACCGTCCAGCCGCAAGCCGTCCCGGTCTTCACCGAACTGCCGGGCCGCACCAGCGCCTTCCTCGTCGCGCAAGTGCGCGCACGGGTCGACGGCATCGTGCTGCGCCGTGAATTCACCGAAGGCGGCGACGTCAAGGCCGGCCAGCGCCTCTACAAGATCGACCCGGCACCGTACATCGCTCAACTGAACAGCGCGAAGGCGACGCTCGCGAAGGCGCAGGCGAACCTCGTCACGCAGAACGCGCTCGTCGCGCGCTACAAGGTGCTGGTGGCCGCAAACGCGGTCAGCAAGCAGGAATACGACAACGCGGTGGCCACGCAAGGTCAGGCCGCGGCGGACGTCGCGGCCGGCAAGGCAGCGGTGGATACCGCGCAGATCAACCTCGGCTATACGGACGTCGTGTCGCCGATCACCGGCCGCGTCGGCATTTCGCAGGTCACGCCGGGCGCCTACGTGCAGGCGAGCCAGGCGACGCTGATGTCGACGGTGCAGCAGCTCGATCCGGTCTATGTCGACCTGACGCAGTCGAGCCTCGAGGGGCTGAAGCTGCGCCAGGACGTGCAGAGCGGCCGCCTGAAGACGAGCGGGCCGGGCGCGGCGAAGGTGTCGCTGATCCTGGAAGACGGCAAGACCTATTCCGACGCCGGCAAGCTGCAGTTCTCCGACGTGACGGTCGACCAGACGACGGGCTCGGTGACGATCCGCGCGGTGTTCCCGAACCCGGGCCGCGTGCTGCTGCCGGGGATGTTCGTGCGCGCACGGATCGAGGAAGGCGTGAACGAGAACGCGTACCTGGTGCCGCAGATCGGCGTCACGCATGACGCGAAGGGCCAGCCGGTCGCATTGGTGGTGAACGCGAGCAACAAGGTCGAGCCGCGTCCGCTGAAGACGACCGGCATGCAAGGTCAGAACTGGATCGTCGAAGGCGGCCTGCAAGCGGGCGACCGCGTGATCGTGCAGGGCGTCGAGAAGGTTCGTCCGGGCGCGACGGTGAAGTCGGTCGCCGCGCAGTTGCCGGCCGCCGACGCCGCATCGGGTGCAGCCGCATCCACCGCGCCGGCCGCTGCCGCCTCGGGCGCCGCTGCGTCGGGTGCTGGTGCGTCGGGCGCTGCCGCGTCGGGTGCCGCCGCCTCGGGTGCAGCGCCGGCGAGCGCCGCCGCCGCTTCGAGCGCGAAATAACAGGGAGCCTGTTTCATGGCAAAGTTTTTTATCGATCGCCCGATCTTCGCGTGGGTGATCGCCATCATCCTGATGCTGGCCGGGGTCGCGGCGATCTTCACGCTGCCGATCTCGCAGTATCCGACGATCGCGCCGCCATCGATCCAGATCACCGCGAACTACCCGGGCGCTTCCGCGAAGACCGTGGAAGACACGGTGACGCAGGTGATCGAGCAGCAGATGAGCGGTCTCGACAACTTCCTGTACATGTCGTCGACGAGTGACGACTCGGGCAACGCGACGATCACGCTGACCTTCGCGCCGGGCACCAACGCCGACATCGCGCAGGTCCAGGTGCAGAACAAGCTGTCGCTCGCGACGCCGGTTCTGCCGCAGGTCGTGCAGCAGCTCGGTCTGTCGGTGACGAAGTCGAGCAGCAGCTTCCTGCTGGTGCTCGCCTTCAACTCCGAAGACGGCAGCATGAACAAGTACGACCTCGCGAACTTCGTGGCGTCGCACGTGAAGGATCCGATCAGCCGGTTGAACGGCGTCGGTACCGTCACGCTGTTCGGCTCGCAGTACGCGATGCGGATCTGGCTCGACCCGACCCGCCTGACGAACTACGGCCTCACGCCGGTCGACGTGTCGAGCGCGATCGCCGCGCAGAACGTGCAGATCGCGGGCGGCCAGATCGGCGGCACGCCAGCCAAGCCGGGCACCGTGCTGCAGGCGACGATCACCGAATCGACGCTGCTGCAGACGCCCGAGCAGTTCGGCAACATCCTGCTGAAGGTCAACCAGGACGGCTCGCAGGTTCGCCTGAAGGACGTCTCGAAGATCGAGCTCGGCGGCGAAAACTACAACTTCGACACGAAGTACAACGGTCAGCCGACCGCGGCACTCGGTATCCAGCTCGCGACCAACGCGAACGCGCTCGCAACCGCGAAGGCCGTGCGCGCGAAGATCGACGAGCTCGCACCGTTCTTCCCGCACGGCCTCGTCGTGAAGTATCCGTACGACACGACGCCGTTCGTGAAGCTGTCGATCGAGGAAGTGGTCAAGACGCTGCTCGAAGGCATCGTGCTCGTGTTCCTCGTGATGTATCTGTTCCTGCAGAACCTGCGGGCGACGATCATCCCGACGATCGCGGTGCCGGTGGTGCTGCTCGGCACGTTCGCGATCATGTCGATGGTGGGCTTCTCGATCAACACGCTGTCGATGTTCGGCCTCGTGCTGGCAATCGGCCTGCTGGTGGACGATGCGATCGTGGTGGTGGAGAACGTCGAGCGCGTGATGGCGGAAGAGGGGCTGTCACCGAAGGAGGCGACCCGCAAGGCGATGGGCCAGATCACCGGCGCACTCGTCGGCGTGGCGCTCGTGCTGTCGGCGGTGTTCGTGCCGGTCGCGTTCTCCGGCGGGTCGGTCGGCGCGATCTATCGTCAGTTCTCGCTGACGATCGTGTCGGCGATGGTGCTGTCGGTGCTGGTCGCGTTGATTCTGACGCCCGCCCTGTGCGCGACGATCCTCAAGCCGATCCCGCAGGGCCATCACGAAGAGAAGAAGGGCTTCTTCGGCTGGTTCAACCGCACGTTCAACAACAGCCGCGAGAAGTACCACGTCGGCGTGCACCACGTGATCAAGCGCTCGGGCCGCTGGCTCATCATCTATCTGGTCGTGATCGTCGCGGTCGGGCTGCTGTTCGTGCGCCTGCCGAAGTCGTTCCTGCCCGATGAAGACCAGGGCCTGATGTTCGTGATCGTGCAGACGCCGTCGGGTTCGACGCAGGAAACGACCGCGCGCACGCTCGCGAACATTTCCGACTACCTGCTGAAGGACGAGAAGGAAATCGTCGAATCGGCGTTCACGGTCAACGGCTTCAGCTTCGCCGGCCGCGGCCAGAACTCCGGTCTGGTGTTCGTGCGACTGAAGGACTACTCGCAGCGTCAGCACGCGAACCAGAAGGTCCAGGCGCTGATCGGCCGGATGTTCGGCCGCTACGCGGGCTACAAGGACGCGATGGTGATCCCGTTCAACCCGCCGTCGATTCCGGAACTCGGCACGGCCGCCGGCTTCGACTTCGAGCTGACGGACAACGCCGGTCTCGGCCACAACGCGCTGATGGCCGCGCGTAACCAGCTGCTCGGGATGGCCGCGAAGGATCCGACGCTGCAGGGCGTGCGTCCGAACGGGCTGAACGATACGCCGCAGTACAAGGTCGACATCGATCGCGAGAAGGCGAACGCGCTCGGCGTGACGGCGGAGGCGATCGACCAGACGTTCTCGATCGCATGGGCGTCGAAGTACGTGAACAACTTCCTCGACACCGACGGCCGGATCAAGAAGGTGTACGTGCAGTCCGACGCGCCGTTCCGGATGACGCCGGAAGACCTGAACGTCTGGTACGTGCGCAACGGGTCGGGCGGGATGGTGCCGTTCGGTGCGTTCGCGACCGGTCACTGGACGTACGGTTCGCCGAAGCTCGAGCGCTACAACGGCGTGTCGGCGATGGAAATCCAGGGTCAGGCCGCACCGGGCAAGTCGACCGGTCAGGCGATGACCGCGATGGAAGGGCTCGCGAAGAAGCTGCCGGTCGGTATCGGCTATTCGTGGACCGGCCTGTCGTTCCAGGAAATCCAGTCCGGCTCGCAGGCGCCGGTGCTGTACGCGATCTCGATCCTGGTCGTGTTCCTGTGTCTCGCGGCGCTGTATGAAAGCTGGTCGATCCCGTTCTCGGTGATCATGGTGGTGCCGCTCGGCGTCGTGGGCGCACTGCTCGCGGCGACGATGCGCGGCCTCGAGAACGACGTGTTCTTCCAGGTCGGCCTGTTGACCACGGTGGGCTTGTCCGCGAAGAACGCGATTCTGATCGTCGAGTTCGCGCGCGAACTGCAGATGACGGAGAAGATGGGGCCGATCGAGGCCGCGCTGGAAGCAGCGCGCCTGCGGCTGCGTCCGATCCTGATGACGTCGCTCGCGTTCATTCTCGGTGTGATGCCGCTCGCGATCAGTAACGGCGCGGGTTCGGCGAGCCAGCACGCGATCGGTACCGGCGTGATCGGCGGGATGATCACGGCGACGTTCCTCGCGATCTTCATGATCCCGATGTTCTTCGTGAAGATTCGCGCGATCTTCAGCGGCGAGAAGGAAGACGTCGACGAGGCGCTGCGCCTGGCTCAGGAGCACTCGCACCACGAAGAGAAGCCGGGCAACGGCGACGAAGGCAACAAGGGACAGTGATGATGCAAAAACACGCTTTGACTGCAATCGCGGTCGCGCTCCTTGCCACGGGCTGCACGATGGCGCCGCATTACAAGCGGCCCGACGCACCCGTCGCGCAGGCGTACCCGGCCGACGGCGTCTATGCGACGCAGCCGGGTGCTGCCGGCGCGCGCAGCGCCAACGGCCAGGCGGCGACCGCCATCGGCTGGCGCGAATTCTTCGTCGATCCGCGCCTGCAGCGGCTGATCGAGATCGCGCTGAAGAACAACCGCGACCTGCGCGTCGCGGTGCTGAACATCGAGGCGGCCCGCGCGCAGTACCAGATCACGCGCGCCGGCCTGTTCCCGACGCTCGACGGCACGGGCACCGGCACTATCCAGCGCGTGCCGCAGGGCCTTTCGCAGACCGGTGCGCCGTACATCTCGCGCGCCTACAACGTCGGCCTGTCCGCGTCGTGGGAGCTCGACCTGTTCGGCCGCGTGCAGAGCCTGAAGGACCAGGCGCTCGCGCAGTACCTGTCGACGTCGTATGCACGGCAGGCCACCGAGATCTCGCTGGTGTCGCAGGTCGCGGATCAGTACCTGACGCTGCTGTCGACCGACGATCTGCTGAAGGTCACGGAAAACACGCTGAAGACCGCGCAGGCGTCGTACGACCTGACCAAGCTGCAGTTCGACAACGGCACGGGCTCCGAGCTCGAGCTGCGTCAGGCGCAGACGGTGGTCGAGCAGGCGCTGTCGAACCAGCAGGCGCAGGCGCGCGCGCGTGCGCAGGCATTGAATGCGCTGGTGCTGCTGATCGGCGAGCCGCTGCCGGACGATCTGCCGGCGGGCATGCCGCTCGACGCGCAGAACCTGCTGACGGACGTGCCGGCCGGCCTGCCGTCGGACCTGCTGACGCGTCGCCCCGACGTGATGCAGGCCGAGCAGACGCTGCTGGCCGCGAACGCGAACATCGGCGCGGCACGCGCGGCATTCTTCCCGCGCATCTCGCTGACGGGCGCGTTCGGCACCGGAAGCCCGACGCTCGGTGGGCTGTTCAAGGCCGGCACGGCGGCGTGGTCGTTCGCGCCGCAGATCACGATGCCGATCTTCGAAGGCGGGCAGAACATCGCGAACCTGAACCTCGCGAACGTGCAGAAGCGCATCGAGATCGCCAACTACGAGAAGGCGATCCAGTCGGCGTTCCGCGAAGTGTCCGACGGGCTGGCGGCACGCGGCACGTACGACCAGCAGATCGCCGCGCTCCAGCGCAACGAGCACGCGCAGCAGCGTCGTTTCGATCTGTCGGACCTGCGCTACAAGAACGGGGTCGACAGCTACCTGTCGGTGCTGACCGCGCAAACCGACCTGTACACCGCGCAGCAGACGCTGATCAACGCGCGTCTGGCCCGCTGGACGAACCTGGTCGACCTGTACCGCGCACTGGGCGGCGGATGGATCCAGCAAGCCGGCGAGACGCCGCGCGCGCCGGACCAGACGGTCGACTACGACAAGGCGGCCGCACCGGCGCCTGCGTCGGCGGCGGCGACGAACGGGTAAGCACGACGGCGGGCAGGGGCGGGCGACCGCTCCGGTTCGCTGAAGTCGCGGTTCCCAGATGCGACAACGCCACGGACGAAAGTCCGTGGCGTTTCTTTTTGGGCGGCCGGTTTGTCGCGACCGCATCGCCATCCCCGGCATTACCATCATCTCCGCTGCGGTTCTCCGCAGCAAAGCAAAACGCCACGGCTTGCCGTGGCGTTTTTCGTTTGCCGTGTCGCGCCGTGCATCCGGCGCGCGGACCGATCAGTGATGCACGTCGGCCGGGCGCCCGTCGAAGTCATGTCCTGCGCGACGGATCTCGCAACGCGCATCCTTCTCGCCCTTCACGCCGTTGAACACGATGTTCAGGATCACGGCGGAGGCCGACGCGAGCAGGATGCCGCTGTGCAGGATCGGTGCGAGCGCGGGCGGCAGCTTCGAGAAGAAGTGCGGCGACACGACCGGCACGAGGCCCATGCCGACGCTCACCGCGACGATGAACAGGTTGTGCGTGTTGTTCACGAAGTCGACCTTCGACAGCACCTTGATGCCGTTGGCCGCCACCATCCCGAACATCACGATGCCCGCGCCGCCGAGCACGAACGGCGGCACCGACGCGACAACCTGCGCCATCTTCGGGAACAGGCCGAGCAGCACCAGGATCACGCCGCCCGTCGCGCAGACGTACCGGCTCTTCACGCCCGTCACGCCGATCAGGCCGACGTTCTGCGAGAACGACGTGTGCGGGAACGAGTTGAAGATGCCGCCGATCAGCGTGCCGAGGCCGTCGACGCGCAGGCCGCGCACGAGACGGTCCTGGTTGACCGGACGATCGACCATGTCGCCGACCGCGAGGAACATGCCGGTCGATTCGATGAACGTGACGAACATCACCGTCACCATCGTCGCGATCGACAGCGGGTCGAAATGCGGCATGCCGAAGTGGAACGGCATCACGAAGCCGACCCACGGCGCGAGCGCCACGCCGTCGGTATTCACGCGGCCGACCGCAAACGCGATCACGAAGCCGGCGACGATGCCGAGCAGCACCGAGATGTTCGCGAGGAAGCCGCGGCCGAACTTGTTGATCAGCAGGATCAGCGTGAGCACGAGCAGCGACAGGCCGAGGTAGACGGGGCTGCCGTATTCGGGATTGCCGACGCCGCCGGCCGCCCAGTTGATCCCGACTTCCATCAGCGACAGCCCGATCACCGCGATCACGGTGCCGACCACTACCGGCGGGAAGAACCGCAGCAGCTTGCCGATCATCGGCGCGAGCACGATGCCGATGATGCCGGCCGCGATGGTCGAGCCGAAGATGTCGAGAATGCCGAGGCCGGGGTTGGTCCCGATCGCGATCATCGGGCCGACCGCGGCGAACGTGCAGCCCATGATGACGGGCAGGCGGATTCCGAAGATCCACAGGCCGAGCGTCTGGATCAGCGTGGCGATGCCGCACGAAAACAGATCGGCGCTGATCAGGAACGCGATCTGGTCTTTCGGCAGCTTCAGCGCGCCGCCGACGATAAGCGGCACGGCGACGGCGCCGGCGTACATGACGAGGACGTGCTGCAGACCAAGCGTTACAAGCTTGCCGGTCGGCAGCACCTCATCGCACGGATGGACCGTGTTCGATTGCATCTGTCTCACTCCATGATCTTGTTTTCGGGGTGGTACGAAGTTATGCGGAATGCACCATCGCAACAAGAGCACTGGGTTCTATTCCGCTCTTTGCAGGTTCGATATGCCGGTTCGGCATGCAACAGGGGGAAGATCATCGGGAAACACCGCTGGAGTGAGGTTCCCCGGTTTTATAGCCCTTCAAAATAGTGCGGGCCCCCATGTCAAATATCGTCGGCTTTATGGTGTGTATCGGCGCGCCGGCATAGTGGCAAAAACGACCTGCGAAAAATCGCGCCGGGTTAACCCGCGAGCGGCCGTTTCCACGCGCAAGATGCAGCCTCGTGAAGCCCGCCGCACGCGGCCGCGTTTTCGTGTTCCCGGGGCGGCAAATACGCCGCGCAAATCGGGGCCGCGTGCCGCGATCCCGCTATCATCGACATCCGTTTACTCGACTACGCCACCCAGCCATGCGCCTGCTCGGAATCGACCTCGGTACCGGCTCCATCAAACTCGTCACGCTCGATGCCGACGGCATCGAGCGCGCGGTTGCGAGCGAACCCTATGCATTGTCTTCGCCGCAGCCCTGCTGGGCCGAAATCGCGCCCGACGTGTGGTGGCAGGCGCTCGTGCGCGCCGCGGCCGGGCTGCCGGCCGCCGAGCGCGAGCAGGTCGCCGCGATCGGCTTCTCCGGCCAGATGCATGGCGTCGTGCTGATCGACGCGGCCGGGCAGCCGGTGCGGCCCGCGCTGTTGTGGCCCGACACGCGCGCGGTGCGTGAAGCGGACGCGGCCGACTGGCCGGGCGCCGGTGTGCCCGTCGCCGGTGTGCCCGTCGCACCGAATCCCGTCGCGCCCGGCATGGCGGGCCCGCTGTTGCGCTGGCTCGCCGCACACGAGCCGCAGGCGCTGCAGGCCGCGCGCTGGGCCGTACAGCCGAAGGACTGGCTGCGCATCGCGCTGGGCGGCGACGTCGCGGCCGATCCGAGCGATGCGTGCGCGACCGCGCTCGCGACGCCGGACGGCGCGTGGGATACGGCGCTGATCGATTCGCTGGGCCTGTCGGCCGACCGCTTCGCACCGGTGCAGCCGTCGAGCGCGCGCTGCGGCGTGCTCGCCGCGACGGCCGCGGCGGCGCTCGGGCTGCCGGCCGGCGTGCCGCTGGCGACGGGGGCGGCCGATACCGCGTGCGCGGCGCTCGGCAGCGGGCTCGTCGCGGCCGGCGACGCGCTGCTGACCACCGGCAGCGGCGGCCAGATCGTCGTGCTCGCCGATCGCTTGCCGCCCGCGCGGCGCGGGCTGCATCGCTATCGCACGGCGGCCGGCGGCGGCTATTACACGATGGCCGCGATGCAGAACGTCGGCATCGCGCTCGAAGCGGTGCGCGGCTGGCTCGGCTATGACGGCTGGCCGGCGGCGTACGACGACGCGTTCGCGCAGCCGCCGTCCGAGCGGCTGTGCTTCCTGCCGTACCTGACGGGCGAGCGCTCGCCGTTGATGAATCCCGATGCGCGCGGCGGCTGGCTCGGTCTCGGGCTCGGTGACACGCGCGGCGCGATGATGCGCGCCGCGTTCGAAGGCGTCGCGTTCGCGTTGCGCGCGGGGCTCGATGCGATCCGCGACGCGAACCCGGCCGATCCGGTGACGACGCTGCGCCTGGCCGGCGGCGGCTCGGTCGATCCGCGCTGGCGCCAGTTGCTCGCGGATGCGCTCGGCGCCTCGCTCGACGCGGTCGATTGCCCGAACGCCGCGACGCGCGGCGCCGCGCTGCTCGCGGGCGTCGCGATCGGGCACTGGCGCGAAGATGCGCTGCGCACGCTGGCGCCGACTGCGTCGCCGGTCGCCGCGCCGCGCGACGATCGCGCGCTGGCCGCCCGCCATGCGCGTTTCGTCGATCTGTATGCGCGAACGGATGCGTGGTTCACGACCGGCGTTTAAACTCGGGCACTTGTCCTGTTGCGACGGCGGTGACGCATCGCGGCAAGCCGGCGACTGTTTCGCGCACGCGACGGGCGGCGGGATCGGGGATCATGGCGGGCACGGTTTCGCCGTGTCGCGCGGCACGGCCTGACCTGACACGCACGCGCTGCCGCTCGGGAAGCTCGACGACGGCTTCGACTCGATGAAGACGGGCGAATCGATTCGCCCGATCGTGCTGTATTGAACGGAAGGGAACCCCATGCTCGAACTCGTTTCTTCGCATGCTTGCCACGGTGGCGAGCAACGCTTCTATCGCCACGATTCGAAGGCGATCGGCCTGCCGATGAAGTTCTCGGTGTACCTGCCGCCGCAGGCGGCGCACGGCCGCGTGCCGGCGCTGTTCTACCTCGCGGGGCTTACGTGCACCGAGGAGACGTTCGCGATCAAGGGCGGCGCGCAGCAGTACGCGGCGCAGCACGGCCTCGCGCTCGTGATGCCCGATACGAGCCCGCGCGGCGCGGACGTGCCGGGCGAGTCCGACGCGTGGGATTTCGGCGTCGGCGCGGGCTTCTATGTCGACGCGACGCAAGCGCCGTGGTCGACGCATTACCGGATGGAATCGTACGTGACGGGCGAGCTGCGCGAACTCGTCGCGGCCGAGCTGCCGATCGACGGCGCGCGGCTCGGGATCTTCGGCCACTCGATGGGCGGGCACGGTGCGCTGACGCTCGCGCTGCGCCATCCCGACCTGTACCGCTCGGTGTCGGCGTTCGCGCCGATCGCCGCGCCGACGCGCTGCCCGTGGGGCGAGAAGGCATTCTCGGGCTACCTGGGCGCCGACCGTGACGCGTGGAAGCAGCACGACGCGAGCGAACTCGTCGCGCGTGCGGATGCGCCGAAGTTCGCGGACGGCATCCTCGTCGACCAGGGCCTCGCCGACCAGTTTCTCGCGAACCAGCTGAACCCCGACGTGTTCGAAGCCGCATGCGCGAAGGCCGGCCAGCCGCTGACGCTGCGCCGACACGCGGGCTACGACCACGGCTACTACTTCATCTCGACGTTCATCGCCGATCACATCGCGCATCATGCGCGCGTGCTGGCGCGATGAACGGCGCACGAAGGCTGTAACCCGCGGCGCGGGTCGCACGTCGCGCTCGCGTGAAGCATGAAAAAACGCCGGCTGAGCCGGCGTTTTTCATTTGTGTCACTCGACGCTCAATGACGCCGCAACAGGCTCGCGCCGTACACGAGCGCGGACAGCGCGGTAATCCAGAAGCTCGTCGGCCAGTCGGTGTGATACGCGAGCGCGATCCCGAGCCACGCTTCGAACAGCGCGAACAACGCGGCGAGCAGCACGCCGGTCGACAGCCGCGTCGACACGTTCTGCGCAGCCGCGGCCGGCCCGACCAGCAGCGTGAACACCAGCAGCACGCCGACGATCTGCGTCGCCGCGGCCACCGCGAGCGCGCATACCGCGAGGAACAGCATCGACACCGTGCGCAGCGACACGCCCTTGGCTTCGGCCAGTTCGGGCTGCAGCGACGCAAACAGCAGCGGCCGCGCGATCAGTGCGAGCGCGACGAGGCTCACCGCGCCGATGCCGGCCAGCACCGCGAGCGTGTCGCGGCTGACCGCGAGCACGTTGCCGAACAGCAGCGCGGTGACCTGCGTCGCGAACGACGTGTAGAAGTGCAGGAACAGCAGCCCGAAGCCGAGCGCGCCGGACAGCACCACGCCGATCGCGACGTCGCGGCCCGCGAGCCGTTCGCCGAGCGCGCCCATCCCGATGCCGGCCGCGAGCGTGAAGCCGACCATCCCCCACATCGGCGAGATGCCGAGCAGCACCGCGCCGGTCGCGCCGGTGAAGCCGACGTGCGACAGCGCGTGGCCGGCGAAGGTTTGTCCGCGCAGCACCAGGAAGTAGCCGACGATGCCCGCGAGCACCGCGACGATCCCCGACGCGGCGAACGCGTTGATCATGAAGTCGTATTCAAACATCGTGCGAATGCCCGGGATGAGCGTGTCCGTGGTGGTGATGGCCGTGGCCGCCGCCACCGCCGTGCGAGTGGCCGTCGTCGTCCTCGTGTTCGTGATCGTGCTTCTCGACTTCGACGTCGCCCGACATCACGAAGATCTTGCCGTTCACGCGCATCACGTCGATCGGCGAACCGTAGAGTCGCGACAGCACCGGCTTGGTGATCACCTCGTCGACGGTGCCGAGCGCGGCGACGCCGTTGCCGAGATACAGCACGCGGTCGAGCGCGTTCAGCAGCGGATTCAGTTCGTGCGCGGAAAACAGCACGGTGATGCCGAGCTCGCGCTGCACGTTGCGCACGAGCTCGACGACGCCGCGCTGGTGGTTCGGGTCGAGGCTGATCAGCGGCTCGTCGAGCAGCAGCAGCTTCGGGCTGCCGAGCAGGCACTGCGCGAGCAGCAGCCGCTGCCGCTCGCCGCCCGACAGTTCCGACAGCGGTCGGCGCGCGAGCGCCGCGCCGCCGACGAGCTCGAGCACGCGCTCGACGTCGCGCCGCGTCGCCGCGCTCGGGTGCGGCAGCCCCCAGCGATGGCCGTCGGCGGCCATCGCGACGAAGTCGTAGCCGCGCATCCGGCGATTCGCGAGGCCGCTGCGGATCTGCGGCATGTAGCCGATCGACGCGTTGCCGCGCACGACCGGCACGCCGCCGACCGACAGCGTGCCGCCCGAGACGGGCACGAGGCCGAGCACCGCGCGCATCAGCGTCGTCTTGCCCGCGCCGTTCGGCCCGAGCACGCCGACGAATTCGCCGGGTTCGATCGAGAAGCTGACGTCGCGCAGGATCGTGCGGCCGCCCAGTTCGAGCGTGACGCGATCGAGTGCGAGTGCGTGGGGAGTGGGGCTCATGTCGTTGCGTCGATCATTTCTTGCTGGCGGAAAGCGCGGCCGCGAGCGCGTCGAGCTGGCCGGTCATCCATTGCTGGAAGGTCTTGCCGGCCGGTTGCGTCTCGGTGACGCTCACGCTCGGCACGCCGCCGTCGCGCGCGATTTTCAGCAGGCGCTTGGTCATCGGCGCTTCGGCCTGGCTGTTGTAGATCAGCACGCGCACCTGCTTCTTGCGCAGGTCGTTCTCGAACGCGGCGACGTCCTGCGCGCTGGCTTCGGTGTCGTTCATCGTCGCGAGCTGGAAGCGCTGGTTGCGCATGTCGAGGCCGATCGCGTCGGACATGTAGCCGAACACGGGCTCCGTGGCCGTCACCGGCACGCCCTTGTACTGCGCGCGCAGCGCGGCGACCTTGTCGTCGACGGGTTTCAGCGACGCGACGAACTTTTGCAGGTTCGCGTCGTAGTCGGCCTTGTTCGCCGGATCGGCACGGCCGAATTCGGCCGCGATCGCGCGCGCGGCGGCCGGCATGGTCGCCGGGTCGTACCAGACGTGCGGGTTGTCGCCGGCCTTCTTGCCGACGAGATCGGCGACGACGATCGTCGCGCGCTTCGCCTGCTTCGACGCGCCGAGCAGCTTGCTCATCCACGGATCGTAGTTCGCGCCGTTGTAGATCACGACCTGCGCATGCTGCAGCGCGCGCGCGGTCTTCGGGCTCGCTTCGAACAGGTGCGGATCCTGGTCGGGATTGCTGAGGATGCTGGTGACCGCGACATGGCGGCCGCCGATCTGCGATGCGACGTCGCCATAGAAATTCTCGGCGGCGACGACGTTGACGGTCGCGGCCTGCGCGCAGGCGGGCGCCGCGATCGACAGCGCGGCAGCCGAGGCGGCCAGCAGGCGAACAAGCGGCTGGGCGCGTCGTGGCGCGCGCTTCAGGGCAATGGACATGGAACTCCTCGTTGGAAGGGGGCGGCGCCGAGCGCCGCGCGGGGCGGCGTCAGCGATGCGCGGGCTTGCCCTTGCAGTGCCCGCACAGGCCGTTCAGCTCGACGACCTGGTGATGGACTTCGAACCCGTGCGCGGGCGCGCTCGCGGACAGCTGCTTCGCGAGGTCGCTGCCCGGGATCTCGACGGTCTCGCCGCACGAATCGCAGATCAGGAACTGGCCTTCGTGCGGCACGCCGATCTCGCAGCACGCGAAGAACGCGTTCTTCGATTCGATCCGGTGGATGAAGCCGTGCTCGACGAGGAAATCCAGCGCGCGATAGACGGTCGTGGGCGGCACGCGGCCGCGCTGCGGCTCGAGCTCGGCGAGCAGGTCGTACGCGCCGATCGGGCGCTGCGCGGCCAGCACGCGTTCGTAGACCTGGCGGCGCAGCGGCGTCCACGCGAGTCCGTGCTCGGCGGCGAATGCGTCGGCCCGGGATAGCCGGGCGTCGATGGGCGATGAGGTGGCCATGGCGTGAAGCAGGCATGAGAAACGAAGTATGGCGATGATATAACGTATCTCCCTGCCGTGCAGCCCGAATTCCGTCCCGCGCACACGCTCCGTCCCCTTCATCACTGTTTCAGCCGCGCCGCACCCGGTGCGCCGCGCCTTGCGGGACGCGGGTCACAAGCCAGCGCGGCGCTGCGCCTTGCCGCAGCGCATCATCGAAAGCCGCCGCGTCGCCTTGACAGCGTGAATCGCGTATCCGATCATTCGATCACTAACAGAGCAATTGATCGGTCAGCGAGCGTTCGCTCACCTCGCGACCTTCGAGCAGCAGAACGAACCGGAGACAACCAGTGAGACTGGAACAGAAGGTCGCGATCCTGACGGGCGCGGCAAGCGGCATCGGCGAGGCGGTCGCGCAACGCTATCTGGACGAAGGCGCGCGCTGCGTGCTGGTCGACGTGAAGCCGGCGAGCGGCTCGCTCGCACGGCTGATCGAGGCTAGCCCGGGCCGAGCAGTGGCGGTCACCGCGGACGTCACGCGCCGCGACGACATCGAGCGGATCGTCGCCACCGCGGTCGAGCGCTTCGGCGGCGTCGACATCCTGTTCAACAACGCGGCGCTGTTCGACATGCGCCCGCTCCTCGACGAATCCTGGGACGTGTTCGACCGGCTGTTCTCGGTCAACGTGAAAGGGCTGTTCTTCCTGATGCAGGCCGTGGCGCAGCGGATGGTCGAGCAGGGCCGCGGCGGCAAGATCGTCAACATGTCGTCGCAGGCAGGGCGTCGCGGCGAGGCGCTCGTTTCGCACTACTGCGCGACCAAGGCCGCGGTGATCAGCTACACGCAGTCGGCCGCGCTCGCGCTCGCGCCGCACCGGATCAACGTGAACGGCATCGCGCCGGGCGTGGTCGACACGCCGATGTGGGAGCAGGTCGATGCGCTGTTCGCGCGCTACGAGCAGCGTCCGCCCGGCGAGAAGAAGCGGCTCGTCGGCGAGGCCGTGCCGCTCGGCCGGATGGGCGCGCCGGGCGACCTGACGGGCGCCGCGCTGTTCCTCGCGTCGGCCGACGCCGACTACATCACCGCCCAGACGCTGAACGTCGACGGCGGCAACTGGATGAGCTGACGTGGCGATGCTCGCACGCGCAACTCAGGCGGGGTCGCTAAACGCGGCCGCCGCCGCACGAGGGCCCGCATGATGGCCGAGATCGTGGTCGCCGGCGAACTGCTGGCCGAATTCGTCGCCGCCGAGCGCGGCCAGGGTTTCGACACGCCGGGCCTGTTCGCGGGCCCGTTTCCGAGCGGCGCGCCGGCGATCTTCGCCGACCAGGCCGCGCGGCTCGGCGCGCGGGTCGCGTATGCGGGCTGCGTCGGCCGCGATGCATTCGGCGACGCGATCGTCGCGCGGCTCGAGCGCGACGGCGTCGACGTCGCGCGCATCCGCCGCGTCGCCCGCCCGACCGGCACCGCGTTCGTCGCGTATCGCGACGACGGCTCGCGCAGCTTCGTCTTCAGCCTGTCCACCAGCGCGGCCGCGTGCGTCGACGCATCCGACGTCGACACCGCGATATTCGACGGCTGCCGCTACTTTCACGTGATGGGCTCGTCGCTGACGAGCGAATCGGCGATCGCGGCGGTGCAGCGCGGCGTGATCGAAGCGGCGCGCGTCGGCGCGAAGGTGTCGTTCGACCCGAACGTTCGGCCGGAGATGCTGAGCTTCCGGCCGATGCGCGCGGCACTCGACGCGATGCTCGCCGCGTGTCACCTGTTCCTGCCGAGCGAGGCCGACCTGCCGTTCTTCTGCGGGCCGCAGCCGGCCGAGCGTGCGATCGCGGGGCTGCTCGCGACGCATCCGCTGCTCGAGCGCGTCGTGCTCAAGCGCGGCGCGGCCGGCAGCACTGCATTCGATCGTGCGAGCCGCATCGACGCGCCGGCCTGGCCGGTCGACGAACTCGATCCGACCGGCGCCGGCGACTGCTTCGGCGGCACGCTGGTCGCGAGCCTCGTCGCGGGCCTGCCGATCGACGTCGCGCTGCGCCGCGCGAATGCGGCCGGTGCGATCGCCGTCACGCGGCGCGGTCCGATGGAGGGCAACAGCAGCGCGGCCGAGATCGATGGCTTCCTGACCGAACGAGGTGTCGCATGTCCGGCCTGACCTCCACCGCCGAACGCCCGCGCCACGCGCACGCCGACACCGTGCTGCGGATGATCTTCGACGCGAATCGCGCGGATGCGCAGCGCGGCATCTATTCGATCTGCAGCGCGCACCGGCTCGTGCTGGAGGCCGCTTGCGAAGCAGCCCGCGCGGACGGGTCGCCGCTGCTGATCGAGGCGACCTGCAACCAGGTGAACCATCTCGGCGGCTATACGGGCATGACGCCGGCCGATTTCCGGCGCGACGTCGATGCGATCGCGCAGCGCTGCGGGCTTGCGCCATCGGCGCTCGTGCTCGGCGGCGACCACCTCGGCCCGAACCCGTGGCGGCACCGCCGCGCGGCCGACGCGATGCGCGAAGCGGCCGCGATGGTCGCCGCGTATGTCGAAGCCGGGTTCGAGAAGATCCACCTCGATGCGAGCATGGCGTGCGCGGACGATCCGCCGCGGCTCGACGACCGGACGATCGCCGCGCGCGCGGCCGAGCTGTGCCGCGCGGCCGAAGATGCAGCGGCGCGCGCCGGCGTCGCGCCCGTCTACGTGATCGGCACCGAAGTGCCGACGCCGGGCGGCGAAGTGGCCGGCGATGCGGATGGCGATGGCGATGCGATCGCGCGGATCGCGGTCACCCGCAGCGACAGCATCGCCGCGACGCTCGATGCGCACCGCAGCGCATTCGCCGCAGCCGGGCTCGATGATGCGTGGTCTCGCGTGGTCGCGATCGTCGCGCAGCCGGGCGTCGACTTCGACGATCGCCACGTGCTCGACTACGACAGCGCGAAGGCCGCGTCGCTCGGCGCGAGCATCCTGCGCACGCCGCGCCTCGTGTTCGAAGCGCATTCGACCGACTACCAGACCGAAGACGCGCTCGCCGCGCTCGTGCGCGACCACTTCGCGGTGCTGAAGGTCGGCCCCGCGCTGACCTTCGCGCTGCGCGAGGCGCTGTTCGCGCTCACCTTCATCGAGGACGCGCTGATCGGCGACGTCGCGCAGCGCTCGCGCCTGCGCGACGTGGTCGACGCCGCGATGCGCGCGCAGCCCGAGCACTGGGCGCCGTACTACCGCGGCGACGAAACCGAGCAGCGGCTCGCGCGCCAGTTCAGCTACAGCGACCGGATCCGCTACTACTGGCTGCAGCCGGCCGTCGCGGCGGCGGTCGAGCAGCTGTTCGACAATCTCGCGCGGCAGCCGGTGCCGGAGACGCTCGTCGCGCAGTGGCTGCCTGACGTGTACGCGGCGTGCCGCGCGGGCGGCCTCGCGAAGGAACCGCGCGCGTGGGTGCGCCACCGGATCCGCGAGGTGATCGCGCACTATGCGCGCGCGTGCGGCATGCAGCGGCCGGCGTGACGGGCGAGAAGGGAACGCAGCAACGCGACACACGCAATACGTAATCAGTAATACGCAACACCGACGACAGTTCGAACAATCACAGGAGACATGCCATGCAACGAAAGATGCTCGATGCCGCCGCACGCTGCTTCGCCGGAGCCGCGCTCGCGACGGCCGCGTGCGCGGCGTCCGCCGGCACGCTGACGATCGCGACGCTGAACAACCCGGACATGATCGAGTTGAAGAAGCTGTCGCCGGCGTTCGAGAAGGCGAACCCCGACATCAAGCTGAACTGGGTGATCCTCGAGGAGAACGTGCTGCGCCAGCGCGCGACCACCGACATCACGACCGGCAGCGGCCAGTTCGACGTGATGGCGATCGGCACCTACGAGACGCCGCAGTGGGGCAAGCGCGGCTGGCTCGCGCCGATGACGGGGCTGCCCGCCGACTACGACCTGAACGACATCGTGAAGACCGCGCGCGACAGCCTGTCGTACAACGGCCAGCTGTATGCGCTGCCGTTCTACGTCGAGAGCTCGATGACGTTCTACCGCAAGGACCTGTTCGCGGCGAAGGGGCTCAAGATGCCCGACCAGCCGACCTACGACCAGATCGCCGAGTTCGCGGACAAGCTCACCGACAAGGCGAAGGGCACCTACGGGATCTGCCTGCGCGGCAAGGCCGGGTGGGGCGAGAACATGGCGTACGTGTCGACGGTCGTGAACACGTTCGGCGGGCGCTGGTTCGACGAGAACTGGAACGCGCAGCTGACGTCGCCGGAATGGAAGAAGGCGATCGGCTTCTACGTGAACCTGCTGAAGAAGGACGGGCCGCCGGGAGCGAGCTCGAACGGCTTCAACGAGAACCTGACGCTGACCGCCTCGGGCAAGTGCGCGATGTGGATCGACGCGACGGTCGCGGCCGGGATGCTCTATAACAAGCAGCAGTCGCAGGTCGCCGACAAGATCGGTTTCGCCGCCGCGCCTGTGGCCGCCACGCCGAAGGGCTCGCACTGGCTGTGGGCGTGGGCGCTGGCCGTGCCGAAGACGTCGAAGCAGCAGGACGCCGCGCGCAAGTTCATCGCGTGGGCGACGTCGAAGCAGTACATCGAGATGGCCGGCAAGGACGAAGGCTGGGCATCGGTGCCGCCGGGCACCCGCACGTCGACCTACCAGCGTCCCGAGTACAAGGCCGCCGCGCCGTTCTCGGATTTCGTGCTGAAGGCGATCGAGACGGCCGACCCGAACGATCCGTCGCTGAAGAAGGTGCCGTACACGGGCGTGCAGTACGTCGGGATTCCTGAATTCCAGTCGTTCGGCACGGTGGTCGGCCAGGCGATCGCGGGGGCGGTCGCCGGCCAGACGACGGTCGACCAGGCGCTCGCCGCCGGGCAGGCCGCCGCCGACCGCGCGGTCCGGCAGGCCGGCTACAAGAAGTAACGCGGCCCGCACCGTGCGCGCCGCCGCGCACGGTGCACGTGGCCGAAGCACCAACGCGGGCCGGCCGTTCGCGCCCGCGCCTCAACCGGAGGGACTCCGATCATGCGTCATTTGCGTCTTCCCCTGAGCCACGCGCCGTCGGTCGGCGATGCGTCGTCGCCGCCGGGCGCGCCGCGCCGCGCGCGCGGCGGCCCGAGCTGGCTCGTGTCGCCGTCCGTCGCCGTGCTGCTGCTGTGGATGTCGATTCCGCTCGCGATGACGATCTGGTATTCGTTCTCGCGCTACAACCTGCTGAATCCGGACGTGAAGGGCTTCGCCGGGCTCGACAACTACCGCTTCCTCGCGACCGATCCGTCGTTCCTGCCCGCGATCTGGCACACGCTCGTGCTGATCGGCGCGGTGCTTGCGATCACGGTGGTCGGCGGCGTGCTGATGGCCGTGCTGTTCGATCGCAAGTTCTACGGGCAGGGCATCGCGCGGCTGCTCGCGATCGCGCCGTTCTTCGTGATGCCGACGGTCGCCGCGCTGATCTGGAAGAACATGATCCTGCATCCGGTGTACGGGCTCGTCGCGAACGCGATGCGCGCGCTCGGGATGACGCCGGTCGACTGGTTCGCCGACTACCCGCTCACCGCCGTGATCATGATCGTCGCGTGGCAGTGGCTGCCGTTCGCGTTCCTGATCCTGTTCACCGCGATCCAGTCGCTCGACCAGGAGCAGAAGGAAGCCGCCCGCATCGACGGCGCGGGCCCGATCGCGATGTTCTTCTACATCACGCTGCCGCACCTGAAGCGCGCGATCGCCGTGGTCGTGATGATGGAGACGATCTTCCTGCTGTCGATCTTCGCGGAGATCTACACGACGACGGGCGGCGGCCCGGGCAATGCGACGACCAACCTGTCGTACCTGATCTACGCGCTCGGCCTGCAGCAGTTCGACGTCGGCCTCGCGTCCGCGGGCGGGATCATCGCCGTCGTGGTCGCGAACGTCGTGTCGTTCTTCCTGGTGCGGATGCTCGCGCGCAACCTGAAGGGGGAGTACGAGAAATGAGCGACCTGACTCTGGAAGGCCGGCGCGCGCCGGCCGCATTCGACCTCGTGCGGCGTGCGCTGCCCGGCGCGCTGGCGTGGCTGATCGCGCTGCTGCTGTTCTTCCCGATCTTCTGGATGGCGATCACCGCGTTCAAGACCGAGCAGCAGGCCTACGCGTCGACGCTGTTCTTCGTGCCGACGTTCGACAGCTTCCGCGAGGTGTTCGCGCGCAGCAACTACTTCGGCTTCGCGTGGAACTCGGTGCTGATCTCGGCGGGCGTCACGGCGATCTCGCTGCTGCTCGCGGTGCCGGCGGCCTACGCGATGGCGTTCTTCCCGAACCGCCGCACGCAGAAGGTGCTGCTGTGGATGCTGTCGACCAAGATGATGCCGTCGGTCGGCGTGCTCGTGCCGATCTACCTGCTGTGGAAGAACGCCGGGCTGCTCGATACCGTGTCGGGCCTCGTGATCGTGTACACGCTGATCAACCTGCCGATCGCGGTATGGATGACCTTCACGTACTTCAACGAGATTCCGAAGGACATCCTCGAAGCGGGGCGCATCGACGGCGCGTCGACGTGGCAGGAGATCGTCTACCTGCTGATGCCGATGGCGCTGCCGGGCCTCGCGTCCACCGCGCTGCTGCTCGTGATCCTGTCGTGGAACGAGGCGTTCTGGAGCATCAACCTGTCGAGCTCGAACGCCGCGCCGCTCACCGTGTTCATCGCGTCGTACTCGAGCCCCGAGGGCTTGTTCTGGGCGAAGCTGTCCGCGGCTTCCCTGCTCGCGGTCGCGCCGATCCTGATCGTCGGCTGGCTGTCGCAGAAGCAGCTCGTGCGCGGGCTCACGTTCGGGGCGGTCAAATGACGGCGGCCGGCAAAGGCGTGGTCGGCCACGGGGTGAACGTGCTGATCTGCGATTGCGACGGCGTGCTGATCGACAGCGAGGCCGTCGCCGCCGACGTGATCGTGCGCGAGCTCGACGCGCGCTGGCCGGGCGTGGACGCGCGGCCGGCCGTGATGCCGCTGCTGGGGCTGCGCATCGAGCGCGTGCTGGCGGGCGCGAGCGAGGCCGTCGGCCGCACGCTGTCGGCCGACGACGTCGATGCAATCCGCCGCGCGGTCGAGGCGGCGGCCGTCAACGCGCCGGTGGTCGACGGGATCGAGGCGGCACTTGCGGCGATCAGCCTGCCGACGGCGTGCGCGAGCAACAGTTACCGCGCGTATGTCGAGACGGCGCTCGCGCGCACCGGCCTCGCGCGCTTCTTCGGCGACCGGCTGTTCTGCGCGGACGCCGTCGCGCGGCCGAAGCCCGCGCCCGACGTGTATCTCGCGGCCGCGCGCGCGCTCGGCGCGGTGCCCGCGCAATGCCTCGTCGTCGAGGACAGCGTGACGGGCATCACCGCGGCCGCCGCGGCCGGCATGACCGTGCTCGGCTTCGTCGGCGGCGGGCATGCGTCGGCCGCGCAGATCGACGCGCTGCGAGGGATCGGCGCGCGTCACGTATTCGACGACATGCACGAGCTGCCCGGCTACGTCGCGCGCTGGCAGGCGACGGGCGCGGTGCTGCCGGGCTAGCGCAACAGACCCTCACCACGAACGATTGCGCGCCGCGTCGGACGCGGCGCATCACGAACGAACGGAGACAGACCATGGCAAGCGTGCTCCTGCGCAACATCGCGAAGCGCTACGACGACACCGAAGTGCTGCGCAACGTGAACCTCGACATCGCCGACGGCGAATTCGTCGTGTTCGTCGGCCCGAGCGGCTGCGGCAAATCCACGCTGATGCGGATGATCGCCGGGCTCGAGGACATCTCGAGCGGCGAGCTGCTGATCGACGGCGCGAAGGTCAACGACGTGCCGAGCGCGAAGCGCGGCATCGCGATGGTGTTCCAGTCGTATGCGCTGTATCCGCACATGACGCTGTACGACAACATGGCGTTCGGCCTGAAGCTCGCCGGCGCGAAGAAGCCCGAGATCGACCAGGCGGTGAAGCAGGCCGCGAAGATCCTGCACATCGATCACCTGCTCGAGCGCAAGCCGAAGCAACTGTCGGGCGGCCAGCGGCAGCGCGTCGCGATCGGCCGCGCAATCACGCGCAAGCCGAAGGTGTTCCTGTTCGACGAGCCGTTGTCGAACCTCGACGCGGCGCTGCGCGTGAAGATGCGGCTGGAATTCGCGCGGCTGCACGACGAGCTGAAGACGACGATGATCTACGTGACGCACGATCAGGTCGAGGCGATGACGCTCGCCGACAAGATCGTCGTGCTGTCCGGCGGCGCGGTGCAGCAGGTCGGCACGCCGAACACGCTGTATCACGCGCCGGCGAACCGGTTCGTCGCGGGCTTCATCGGCTCGCCGAAGATGAACTTCCTGAAGGGCACGGTCGAGTCGGCCGATGCGACCGGCGTGCTGGTGCGCTTCGACAGCGGCGAGACGCAGCGCGTGGCGGTCGATGCGGCGGGGCTGCAGGCCGGCGCGGCCGTGACCGTCGGCGTGCGGCCCGAGCATCTGCTGGTGGGCGCGGCGGGCACCGGTGTCGCCGCGCGGACGATGGCCGTCGAATCGCTCGGCGATGCCGCGTACCTGTATGCGGAGTCGGCGGTCGCGCCGGATGGATTGATCGCGCGGATTCCGCCGCTCGACACGTACCGCACCGGCGAGGCGCTGCACGTGCATGCGCAGCCCGAGCATTGCCACCTGTTCGACGAGCAGGGGCAGGCGTTCCGGCGGCTGAGCGCGCACGCGAAGGCGGCGTAACGGCTTGCGCCGGTTACAGGCGCAAGTGCTCGGCCATGTGGTCGACGAATGCACGCAGCTTCGGCGTCGGATGGCGGCCTGATGGCCACAGCACGTAGAACGGCGTGCGGCTCACGATGTGTTCGGCGAGTACCGCACGCAGCGTGCCGTCGTCGAGCGCGTCACGCACGAAGAATTCGGGCAGGCACGCGATGCCGAGCCCGCGCCGCGCGAAGCACAGACGCGTCTCCGCGCTGTTACTGACCATCGAGACCGGCACCGCCGGTGGCGTGCCCGAGCGCGACGCGCGCAGCGGCCAGATCTCGAGCTTGCCGCTGCTCGGGAAGCGGTAGTGCAGGCAGCGGTGCCGTGCGAGATCGGTCGGCGTGCGCGGCGTGCCGTGCCGTTCGAGATAGTCGGGCGACGCGACGAGGTGCTGGCCAAAATGGCCGAGCAGCCGCGATGACAGCCGCGAATCCGTCGGCTGGCCGGTGCGCAGCACCGCGTCGAAGCCTTCTTCGACGACGTCGACCAGGCGGTCGCTGAAATCGATGTCGAGTTCGATCTCCGGATACGCTGCCATGAAATCGGCGAGCAGCGGCAGCAGCAGCGTGCCGATCGTCGGCAGGCTCACGCGCAGGCGCCCGCGCGGCGCTTCGGCGCTGTGCGTCAGTTCCTGCTCGGCCGCGTCGATCTCGGCGATCACGCGCCGGCATCGCTCCAGGAAACGCGTGCCTTCCGCGGTCAGCGTGATGCTGCGCGTGCTGCGGTGAAACAGCCGCACGTTCAGCCGGGCCTCGAGCCGCGCGATGCGCTTGCCGATCGCGGACGCCGACAGCCCGAGCGCGCGGCCGGCCGCGACGAAACTGCGCGTTTCCGCGACCTGGACGAACACGACGAAGCCGCCAAGATTTTCCATGCAGGTTCCCGATTGCGGACATCGATGTCCGGAGTGTCCGGAACTCTAACCCGGTTTTTCTTCTTGCGCCGGCTCCCTACGATGGGCGTTCCTTCACTGTTCGAGGTCACGCCATGTCATCCCTGCCTGTCACCGCTCACCGCGCAGAACCGGACGCCGCGCTGCCCGAGCGCCTCGACGCGGTGCTCGATCGCACGCTGGCCGACGCGCGCGTGGTCGGCGCGGTCGTGCTGGTCGCCCGCGACGGCGAACTGCGCTACGCGCGCGCGGCCGGCCTCGCCGATCGCGAGGCCGGCACGCCGATGCGGGAGGACACGCTGTTCCGGCTCGCGTCGGTGTCGAAGCCAATCGTGACGGCCGCCGCGATGCGGCTGGTCGCGGCGGGACGCATCGAACTCGACGAGCCGGTCGCGCACTGGTTGCCCGCGTTCCGGCCGACGCTGCGTGACGGCACGCCCACCGACATCACGTTGCGTCATCTGCTGTCGCATACGGCCGGGCTCGGCTACCGCTTCCTCGAAGCCGACGCCGACGGCCCGTATGCGCGTGCCGGCGTGTCCGACGGGATGGATCGCGCGGACCTGTCGCTCGCGGAGAACGTGCGGCGCATCGCCGGCGTGCCGCTGCGGTTCGCGCCCGGCACGTCGTGGGACTACTCGCTCGCGATCGACGTGGTCGGCGCGCTGATCGAGGCGGTCGACGGCCGGCCGCTCGGCGAGGCCGTGGCCGCACTCGTCACGACGCCGCTCGGGATGTCGGACACCGCGTTCTTCTCGCACGACGCCGCACGCTTCGCGACGCCGTACGTCAGTACGCCGGTCGCGCCGCGCCGGATGGCCGACGACGATCTCGCGCCGGTGTACGACGGCACGGTCGGCATCCGCTTCGCACCGGCGCGCGCGTTCGACGCGGCCGCGTGGCCGTCGGGCGGCGCGGGGATGGTCGGCACCGCACGCGACTGCCTGACGCTGCTCGATACGTTGCGCACCGGCCGCGACGGCTGGCTCGAACGCCGCTGGATCGACGAGATGTCCCGCGTGCAGCCGGGGGCGAACGACTTGCCGGACGCGCCGGGATTCGGCTTCGGACTCGGCTTTTCGGTGCTGCGCGATCCGGCGGCCGCGCGGTCGCCGGAGTCGGTCGGCACGTGGCGCTGGGGCGGTGCGTACGGGCATGCGTGGTTCGTCGACCGCGCGGCCGGGCTGACGGTCGTCGCGCTGACCAATACGTTGTACGAAGGGATGCACGGGCGTGTCGTCACCGACGTGCGCGATGCGGTGTACGGTGTCGACGACCGGGGCGCGGCATGAGTGAGTGCGTATCCGTCTCCGACCGGGTTGCGGACCGCGCGTCCGACCCGTCCGCGCAGGTGCGCGAACGCCTGCCGGTCGCGAACCTGCTGGCGCTCGCCACCGCCGGTTTCATCACGATCCTCACCGAGGCGCTGCCGGCCGGCCTGCTGCCGTTGATGAGCGTCGACCTGCGCGTGACCGAGGCGCTGATCGGCCAGCTCGTGACCGTCTATGCGCTCGGCTCGATCGTCGCAGCGATTCCACTCGTCGCCGCGACGCGCGCGATGCGCCGGCGCCGGCTGCTGCTCGCGGCGCTGGCCGGGTTCGTCGTGTCGAATGCGTTGACGGCCGCGTCGCCGTACTACGCGCTCACGCTCGCCGCGCGCTTCGTCGCGGGCATGTCGGCCGGGCTGCTGTGGGCGCTGCTGGCCGGCTATGCGAGCCGGATGGTCGACGCATCGCTGCGCGGCCGGGCGATCGCGGTCGCGATGCTCGGCGCGCCGGTCGCGATGTCGATCGGCATTCCGGCCGGCACCGCGCTCGGCGCGATGTTCGGCTGGCGTATTGCGTTCGCGGGCATCACGGTCGCGGCGCTCGCGCTGATCGGCTGGATCCGGCTGCGCGTGCCCGACTATCCCGGGCAGCCGGCCGGCGCGCGCGAGCCCGTGCTCGGCGTGCTCGCGCTGCCCGGCGTGCGGCCGGTGCTGGTCGTGATGTTCGCGTACGTGCTCGCGCACAACATGCTGTACACCTACGTCGCGCCGTTCCTCGCGGGCGTGCGGATGGGCGCGCAGGTCGATGCGGTGCTGTTCGTGTTCGGCGTCGCGTCGCTGGTCGGCATTGCGTTGACGGGCGCATGGATCGGCGCCGCGCAGCGGCGGCTGACGCTCGCGAGCATCGCGCTGTTCGCGCTTGCGGCGGCGATGCTCGGCGCCGGGTCCGGGATGGCGATCGTCTATGCAGGCGTCGCGCTGTGGGGGCTCGCGTTCGGCGGCGCGCCGACGCTGTTCCAGACGGCCACCGCGAACGCGGCGGGCGATGCGGCCGATGTCGCGCAGTCGATGCTCGTGACGGTGTGGAACCTCGCGATCGCGGGCGGCGGCATCGTGGGCGGGATGCTGCTCGGCGCGACGGGCGCGGGGGCGATTCCGTGGGTGCTCGTCGCGCTGCTGGCGGCGGCGTGGGTCGGCGCGTGGCGCGCGCGCCGGCATGCGTTTCCGGCGCCGCGCGCGGCCGTGTGAGCGTTCCGCGGCGTCAGGCCGCCTTCGCCTCGAGTGCCGCGCGCGCGCAGGTCTCGTCGGTGACGAGCCCCGACAGCCAGCCGCCGCGCAGCGCGGCGATCACCGCGTCGCGTTTCTTCGGGCCGCCCGCGAACGCGATCGTCGGACGTTTCGGCGGCGCGTCGAGCGCGACGCTCGTCACGCGCGCGCTCGTCGACACGTCGACCAGCCTGCCCCGCGCATCGATCGGCACACCGAGCAGCTCGGCCACCGCGCCGAGCGCGGTCATCTCGTCGCGTTCCTGTTCGGTGATGAAGCCGTCCTCGTAGAGCGGGCAATGCGGGCCGATGTTGCCGATCCCGACGAACGCGACGTCGGCCTGCGCCGACAGCGCATCGACGATCCGGTACAGACGGTGGTTGCACCATTGCGCGCGCTCGGCGTCGCTGTCGGCGAACAGCGGCGCGGGCAGCAGGAAGTGCTTGCCGCCCGTCTTCTCGGAGATGTACTGCGCGACGTCGTAGCGGTTCGACGAGCCGTCGGCCGCGATCGCGCCGACCATCGACACGAGCCGGTGCTGCGGCCGCTCGATCTGCGCGATCTGCGCGACCGCCGCCTTCAGCGTGCGGCCGCTGCTGACCGCGATCACCATCGGCCGCGTTTCGTTCAGGTAGCGCTCCATCACCTGCGCGCCGGCGACCGCGAGCTTGCGGTCGATCGCTTCGGGCGCGTCGGCATCGACCGGCACGACTTCGCACATCGCGAGCCCGTAGCGTTTCGACAGTTGCGCGCCGAGATCGAGACAGTCGGCGAGCTGGTGATCGACGCGCACGCGGATCAGGTTCTTCTCGACCGCGAACGCGACGAGGCGCTGCGCGACCGGGCGCGACACCTGCAGCTTCTCGGCGATTTCATTCTGCGTGTCGCCCGCGACGTAGTAGAGCCACGCGGCGCGTGTGGCGAGATCGAGTTTTTCTGAGGACTTGGACACGATAGCGGTTCGGTTTGGATCTGGGGGCCGCCCCCGCGGGCCGGCCGTCAGGGGCGCCGACGGCATCCACTGTAACGCATGCCGGGCGCGCGGCCGACGGCCGCTGCGGCGCTTACGCGAGCCGCGCGCGCGACGGTTCGTAAAGCGGGCGCACGTGGCGATACAGCGCGCGGAACGCGTCGAGGCGCTCGCGCAGCTGCGCATGGCGCGTGGCGTCGGGCGTGTATTCGGCGCGCACCGGCGGCTTGGTCAGCACCACCTGCGGATCGCCGCCGACGGCGAGCCAGCCCAGGCGCGCCGCACCGAGCGCCGCGCCAGTTTCGCCGCCGCCGTGCTGGCGCGTGTGCACGTTCAGCGCATCGGCGATCAGCTGCGCCCAGAACGCGCTGCGCGCGCCGCCCCCGATCAGCGATAGCCGGTCGGTTTCGACGCCGGCCGTGTGCAGCGCGTCGAGGCCGTCCGCGAGGCCGAGCGTCACGCCTTCGAGCACCGCGTAGCCGAGATGCGCGCGTTCGGTCGCGTGCGTCATCCCGAAGAACACGCCCTGCGCATACGGATCGTTGTGCGGCGTGCGTTCGCCGGACAGGTAGGGCAGGAACAGCGGCGCGGTGGCGAGCGCGTCCGCGTCGAGCGCCTCGATTTCGGCGAGCAGCGCCGGCTCGTCGGTGCCGGTCAGCATGCAGACCCAGCGCAGGCAGCTCGCGGCCGACAGCACGACGCTCATCAGCTGCCAGCGATCGGGAATCGCGTGACAGAACGCATGCACGGCCGATGCGGGATTCGGCATGAAGCGGTCGCCGACCACGCTCAGCACGCCCGACGTGCCGAGCGACACGAAGCCGTCGCCCGCGTGGATCGCGCCGATGCCGAGCGCGCTCGTCGCGTTGTCGCCGCCGCCGCCCGCGACCACGACAGCCTCCGACAGTCCGAGCTCGCGCGCGACGTCCGCACGCAGCGTGCCGGACGGCGCGTTGCCTTCGACGATGCGCGGCATCTGCTCGCGCGTCATGTCGCACGCGGCGAGCAGCGCGTCGGACCAGTCGCGGCGCGCGACGTCGAGCCACAGCGTGCCGGCCGCGTCGGACGGGTCGGACACCTTCGCGCCGGTGAGCCGGAAGCGCAGGTAGTCCTTCGGCATCAGCACGCACGCGGTCGCGGCGAACACGTCGGGTTCGTGCTTCGCGACCCACAGCAGTTTCGGCGCGGTGAAGCCGGGCATCGCGAGGTTGCCGGCCAGCGCGTGCAGATCGGGTGCGCGTTCGGTGAGCAGCGCGCATTCGTCGGCGCTGCGCATGTCGTTCCACAGGATCGCGGGGCGCAGCACGCGATCGTCGCGGCCGAGCAGCACCGCGCCGTGCATCTGGCCCGACAGGCCGATCCCGCGCACCTGCGCGAACGCCTGGGGGTGCCGTTCGCGCAGCGCCGCGAGCGCGGCGAGCGTGCCTTGCCACCAGTCGTCCGGATGCTGTTCAGCCCAGCGCGGGTGCGGCCGCGACACGCCGAACGGCGTGCCCGCGGTGCCGACCACGGTGCCGTCCGGGGCCAGCAGCAGCACCTTCACTTCCGAGGTGCCGAGGTCGATGCCGAGATACATGAGCGATCCGTTCCGTCAGTGAGGAGCCGCTACTTTAGCTGCACGCACCCGCGCATGCCAACGCAGGTTCGCCCGGATGCGCGGCCGCTGGCGAGCGCGGGCCGCCGGGAGAGGGCCAAGGGGCTGTGAATCAGCGCTGCGCGAGCCACGCGTCGACGCGCGCGAGCCCGGCGCGCAGCGCGTCGAACAGCGCGGCGTTGCCGGCGAGCGAGCCCCACAGCGCGCGGCTTGCGCACAGCGCGACGACCGGGTCGTCGGCCTCGACGATCGCCCGCGCGGTGCCGTCATCCATTACGCCGTCCTGGTACGCATACGGCAGCAGCCCGCGCGCCCAGCGTTCGAGAAAACGCAGGAACAGCGCCGGCAGCACCGCGGTGGCGACCGGCGCCGCGCCGCGCGCGAACGATTCGACGAGCGTCGGCGCGATGAAGCCGGGAATCTTCGAGAAGCCGTCGGCCGCGACGCGCTGGTTCGTGTCGAGCACGTACGGGTTGCCGAAGCGTTCGAGCACGACGTCGCGATAGCGTTCGAGGTCGAGCGGGCTCGGGCTGAGGCACGGGATCACGTCCTGCGTCACGTAGTCGTGCGCGAAGCGGCGGATCGCCGCGTCGTGCGTGCCCTCGTGGATGTACGTGTGGCCCGCGAGCGTACCGGCCCACGCGATGCAGCTGTGCGTCGCATTGAGGATGCGGATCTTCGCTTCCTCGTACGGGTGCACGTCGTCGACCAGTTCCGCGCCGGCCAGCTCCCAGCGCGGCCGGCCGGCCGCGAAGCGGTCCTCGATCACCCACTGGATGAACGATTCGCCCATCACCGGGCACGCATCGTCCGCGCCGGTGGCCGCGCGCACGCGTTCGCGCACGTCGTCGGTCGGGCGCGGCGTGATGCGGTCGACCATCGCGCTCGGCGTCGCGACGTTTGCATCGAACCACGCGAGCAGGCCGGCCTCGCCGCGCCGTTCGAGGAATTCGCGCATGCCCGCGCGAAAGCGCGCGCCGTTGTTGCGCAGGTTGTCGCAGCTCTGCAGCGTGAGCGGGCCCGCGCCGCGCGCGACGCGTTCGGCGAGCAGCGCCGCGAGCGCGCCGTACAGCGTCGTGCGCGCGCCCTGCAGGTCGGCCGCGAGATCGGCGTTCGCGATATCGAGCCGGTTGTGTTCGTCGAGGTAGTAGCCGCCTTCGGTGACGGTGAACGACACGATGCGGCACGCCGCGTCGGCGCCGGCCTCGATCAGCGCGGCGAGGTCGATCGACCACGGCAGCACGCGCGAGATCGCGCGGATCGTCTCGTATGCGCGCTCGCCTTGCGGCGTGACGGTCTCGAGCGTGTACGCGCCGTGCTGCGCGGCGAGCGCGTCCATCGTCGCGCGCATGTCGTCGCGGATGTTGCCGACGGTCAGCGACCAGCGCTCGCCGGCCGGCACGGCCGCGTTCACGCGATGCAGATACCACGCCTGGTGCGCGCGGTGGAACGAGCCTGCGCCGATGTGCAGCAGCACGGGCGTGCGGGCGGAGGGCGATTCGGTCATCCGGTGTCTCCTGTCGCGATCGGATCCCGGCCGGCCTGGCTGCAGCACCCGCGATCCGCGTCGTCGAATACGATCATTTGCTCGTCATGTGAGCGAATGATCGTATTCGGGCGAGCGAAAGTCAAGGCGGCGACGCGGCATTTCGATGGTGCGCTGCGGGGCGGGAGGGCGGGTGTCAGCGTGCGTCGCGCGCGTCGCGAGTGAGCGCGACGAGTTCGTCGAGCAGCTTGCCGGCCGGCCCCGGCAGGATCCCGTGGCGGCGGCGAAACGCGGTGAGCGTGCGCACCGCCACCACTTCGCGCACCGGCAGCGTGTCGATCGTGCCGGCGCGCTGTTCGGCGCCGTACATCGGTTCGGCCATCCAGCTCAGGAAGCCCGCGTGCGCGACGAGACTCTTCAGCGTCGTGACCGAGCGCGTCTCGACCGAGATGTCGGGTAGCGCGAGCCCGTGCGCGTCGAAGGTCGCGCGCATGTGGTCGAACGGCGCGGTGCCGCGCGGCGGACTCGCCCAGCGCGCGTGCAGCGTGTCGGCGAGTGTGGGCGCGCGTCCGAGCGCGCGCAGCGGATGGTGCGGCGCCGCAACGATATGGCTGCGATCCTCCCAGCGGCACTCCGGAATCGCGACGATCTCGTCGGTGTCGGGCCCGTGCGCGGACAGCGCGAGATCGATCTCATGCTTGTTCAGGCCATCCGCGAGCCGGTCCCACACGCCTTCGAGAATCTCGACGCGCAGGTTCGGCCAGCGGTCGAGCACGCGGCCGACCGCGACCGGCAGCACGAGGCTCGCGATGCTGCCCACCGTGCCGACCTTGATCGTGCCCTTCGCGAAGCCGCGCATCGCGTCGAGCTCCTCGCGCGCGTGCTCGGCCTCGTGCTGCAGCAGCGTCGCGTGCGGCAGCAGTGCCTCGCCGAACGCGGTCAGCTGCACGCCTTTCGAGTGACGCTCGAACAGCGGCGCGCCGACCTGATCCTCGAGCCGCTTCAGGATGCGGCTGAGCGCCGGTTGGGTCACGTGCAGCGCGTCGGCCGCGCGGCCGAGGCTGCCGCACGTGACGATGGTCGTGAAAGCACGCAATTGCCGGAGATCGAAAGTCATGCCGAATCGTAATGGCTTTTCTCAGAAAATACAGTATCCGAGAATGACTCCCGCTTCAATACTGTGGAAACCGCCAAGCCACCGAGGAGACGCCCGAGCATGTCCGGCACCCCGTCCCAATCCGCCGCCCCGATCACCGTCCGCGACGCGGTCATCGACCTGTTTCGCCAGTTCGGCATCGATCGCGTGTTCGGCAACCCCGGCTCGACCGAGCTGCCGATGTTCCGCGATTTCCCCGCCGATTTCCGCTACGTGCTCGGCCTGCAGGAGGCCGTCGTGGTCGGGATGGCGGACGGTCATGCGCAGGCCACCGGCAATGCGGCGGTGGTCAACCTGCATTCGGCGGCCGGCGTCGGCAACGCGATGGGCAACCTGTTCACCGCGTTCCGGAACCGCACGCCGCTGATCGTCACCGCCGGCCAGCAGGCCCGCGCGATCCTGCCGTTCGATCCGTTCCTCGGCGCGACCCAGGCCGCCGAAATGCCGAAGCCGTACGTGAAATGGAGCATCGAGCCCGCGCGTGCGCAGGACGTGCCGGCCGCGATCGCGCGCGCCTACCGGATCGCGATGCAGGAGCCGCGCGGGCCGGTGTTCGTGTCGATCCCGGTGGACGACTGGGACCAGCCGGCCGAGCTGCTGCCGCGCCGCGACGTGAGCAGCGTCGTGCGGCCCGATCCCGACGCGCTCGCGCGGCTCGGCGACGCGCTCGATGCCGCGCGGCGCCCGGCGCTCGTGGTCGGCGCGGCCGTCGATCGGGCCGGTGCGTGGGACGACGTGGTGCGGCTCGCCGAGCGGCACCGCGCAAGCGTGTACGCCGCGCCGATGTCGGGGCGCTGCAGCTTTCCCGAGGACCATCCGCTGTTCGCCGGCTTCCTGCCCGCGATCCGCGAGAAGATCGTCGCGCGGCTCGACGGGCACGATCTCGTGTTCGCGTTCGGCGCGCCTGCGTTCACCTATCACGTCGAAGGCTTCGGCCCGCATGTGCCGCCGGGCGCCACGCTTGTGCAGCTCGTCGACGATCCGGGCGTCGCCGCGTGGACGCCGTCGGGCGACGCGGTCGTCGGCAACCTGCGGCTCGCGGCGCGCGACCTGCTGGCCCGGCCAGCGCCGGCCGAGCGGCCGATGCCCGCGCCGCGGCCGCCGCGCCCGCGCGCCGAAGCGCCGGCCGCCGGCGAGCGGATGTCGGTGGCGTTCGCGCTGCAGACGCTCGCCGAGCTGCGCGACGCGCACGACATCGTCGTCGAGGAAGCGCCGAGCGCGCGGCCGGTGATGCAGACGCATCTGCCGTTCACGCGCAGCGGCACGTTCTACACGATGGACAGCGGCGGGCTCGGCTACGGGATGCCGGCCGCGGTCGGCGTCGCGCTCGCGCGGCCGGGGCGGCGCGTGATCGCGCTGATCGGCGACGGGTCGAGCCTCTATTCGGTCCAGGCGTTGTGGAGCGCCGCGCAGCAGAAGCTGCCGATCACGTTCGTGATCCTGAACAATCGCCGCTACGCGGCGCTGCAGGAATTCGCGTCCGTGTTCGGTTTCGGTCCCGACGATCCGGTGCAGGGCACCGATCTGCCCGACCTGGATTTCGTCGCGCTCGCGCAAGGGATGGGATGCCGCGGCATCCGCGTCACCGATGCCGCACGCCTGCGCGACACGCTGACGGATGCGCTGCGGGCCGGTACGCCCGTCGTCGTCGACGTCGAGGTGGCCTGACGCGCAGCGCGCGTCGTTCCGGAGAATTCATGCAAACCGTATCGATGCTGATCGGCGGCCAACGCCGTCATTCGTCCAGCGGCGCGACCTTCGTGCGCCGCAACCCGCTCGACGGCGAAGTCGCGTCGGCCGCGCCTGCCTGTACGGTCGACGATGCGCGCGCGGCGGCCGACGCGGCCGCGCGCGCGTTGCCCGAATGGGCGGCGCTTGGCCCCGGCGCGCGCCGCGCGCTGCTGCTGAAGGCGGCCGCCGCGCTCGAAGCGAAGCACGAGCAGTTCGTCGCCGCGATGGCGGCCGAAACCGGCGCGTCGGCGCTGTGGGCCGGCTTCAACGTGCAGCTTGCCGCGAGCGGGCTCGTCGAGGCCGCGTCGCTGACCACGCAGGTTGGTGGCGAGTTGATCCCGTCGGACGTGCCCGGTTCGCTCGCGATGGGCGTGCGACAGCCGGCCGGCGTCGTGCTCGGCATCGCGCCGTGGAACGCGCCGGTGATCCTCGCGACGCGCGCGCTCGCGCTGCCGCTCGCGTGCGGCAACACGATCGTGCTCAAGGGCTCCGAACTGTGCCCGGTCACGCACGGGCTGGTGGTCGAGGCGCTGCAGGAGGCCGGGCTGCCGGCGGGTGTCGTGAACTTCGTGACGAACGCGCCCGAGGACGCGGGCGCGGTCGTCGACGCACTGATCGCGCATCCGGCCGTGCGCCGCGTGAATTTCACCGGATCGACACGCGTCGGGCGGATCATCGCCGAAGCGTGCGCGCGTCATCTGAAACCGTCGGTGCTCGAACTCGGCGGCAAGGCGCCGTTCGTCGTGCTCGACGATGCGGATCTCGACGCGGCGGTCGCGGCGGCCGCGTTCGGCGCGTTCGCGAATTCCGGGCAGATCTGCATGTCGACCGAGCGGATCATCGTCGACGCATCGATCGCCGACGCGTTCGTCGCGAAGCTCGCCGCCCGGGCCGCGTCGCTGCCGCTGGGCGACCCGCGCCACGGGCCCGTCGTGCTCGGCTCGCTGATCGACATGAAGGCCGTCGAGCGCTGCAACACGCTGATCGACGATGCGCTCGCGCACGGCGCGACGCTGCTGTGCGGCGGCCGGTCCGACACCACGCTGTTCCCGGCGACGCTGCTCGATCGCGTGACGCCCGCGATGCGGATCTACGCGGAGGAGTCGTTCGGGCCGGTGAAGGGCATCGTGCGGGTCGACGGCGAGGCGGCCGCGATCGACTGCGCGAACGACAACGCGTTCGGGCTGTCGTCGGCGGTGTTCAGCCGCGACGTCGCGCGCGCGATGCGCGTCGCGGCGCGCATCGAGTCGGGCATCTGCCATGTGAACGGCCCGACCGTGCACGACGAGGCGCAGATGCCGTTCGGCGGCGTGAAGGACAGCGGCTTCGGGCATTTCGGCGGCAAGGCCGGCATCGCCGCGTTCACGGACCTGCGCTGGATCACCGTGCAGACCACGCCGCGCCACTATCCGTTCTGAGAGGCGACCGACGATGAGGATTGCGATTCTGGGTGCCGGCGCGATGGGTTCGCTGTTCGGCGCGCGGCTGGCCGAGCACGGCGAAGCCGTCACGCTGATCGACGTGAACGATGCGCATCTCGATGCGATCCGCCGCGACGGGTTGCGCATCGACGATGATCGCGGCGAACGCCGCATCCGCACGCTGCAGGCCGTGCGGCCGGAAGCCGCGAATGCGGCGGCAGGCGCCGCGCCCGATGCCCCGTTCGACTTGCTGATCGTGTTCACGAAATCGCTGCACACGTGCGCGGCGCTCGAAGGCGTGCACGCATTGCTGACGCCGCGGACATCCGTGCTGACGCTGCAGAACGGTCTCGGCAACGTCGAGGCGCTGAATACGTACGTGCCGCTGGAGCGCATTCTGGTCGGCGTCACGACGTGGCCGGCCGACTTCGCGGGCGCCGGGCACGTGCGCTCGCACGGTACCGGCACGATCCGCATGATGACGGCGGACGGCGCGCCGCGCCCGTTCGCGGCGGCCGTGGCCGACGCGCTGTCGCGCGCGGGGCTCGCGTGTTCGCTCGATGCGGACGTCTGGGCCGCGATCTGGGAGAAGGTCGCGTTCAATGCGGCGCTCAACACGCTATGCGCGGCGACGGGCTGCACGGTCGACCAGCTCGGCCGCGATCCCGAAGGTCCGCGGCTCGCGCTCGCGATCGCGGCGGAGACGGCGGCCGTCGCGCGCGCGAAAGGCATCGCCGTGGACGGCGAGCGGATCGCGCGCAATGTCGAGCATGCGATTGGCGAGCATCGCGGCCATCGGCCGTCGATGCTGCAGGACGTGCTCGCGGGCCGCCGCACCGAGATCGGCGCGATCAACGGTCAGGTCGTCGCGGCCGCGCGCGAGACGGGCGTCGCGGTGCCGCACGTCGAGACGCTGCTCGCGCTGGTCCGGCTGATCGACGCGCAGCTCGACTGAGCATCGGGCCGGCGGCCGGCTTGCGCCGCACGACGATACGCGCGCGCCGCGTGACGCGATGCCGCCGGATCGGCGCAGATTGAACAGGATGCCGGCGCCGATGCATCGGCATCGACCGCCCGCGCAGCACGAGATCCGGGGCACGCGCCAGCGCGTCAGCCCGGGCAACAGGAGACGCCATGAAATTCATCGAATACCGTTGTCTTGTCGCGCGCCGTTCGCGCACCTTGCCGCCGATGCGCGGCAGCCGGGAGGTTGCATGAGCACGCACGACGGAGTGCAGCCGCCGGCCGTCGACATCGGCGCGACGCTCGACGACGGGCCGTTCACGACGATGCAGCGTTGCGTGGTGCTGCTCGCCGCGCTCGCGATCGTGCTCGACGGCTTCGACGGGCAGTTGATCGGCTTCGCGATTCCGGTGCTGATCCGCGAATGGGGGATCACGCGCGGCGCATTCGCGCCGGCGGTGGCCGCCGGGCTGATCGGCATGGGCATCGGCAGCGCGTGCGCGGGAATCGTCGCGGATCGTTTCGGCCGCCGCCAGGCCGTGATCGGCAGCGTGTTCCTGTTCGGCGTCGCGACCTGCGCGATCGGCTTCGCGCCGGATGTCGCGACGATCGCGCTGCTGCGCTTCTGCGCGGGGCTCGGAATCGGCGGCGCGCTGCCGACCGCCACGACGATGACGGCCGAATACACGCCCGCGCGGCGCCGTACGATGATGGTGACGGCGACGATCGTCTGCGTGCCGCTCGGCGGCATGCTGGCCGGACTGTTCGCGCACGAGGTGCTGCCGCGCTATGGCTGGCGCGGGCTGTTCTTCGCCGGCGGCGCGCTGCCGCTCGTGCTCGGTTTCGTCCTGATGCGCGCGCTGCCCGAATCGCCGCGCTATCTGGCGCGCCGCCCCGCGCGCTGGCCGGAACTCGGCGCGCTGCTCGCGCGCATGCAGCGGCCGGTCGCGCCGGGCACCGTGTTCACCGATCTGCGCGATGCACGCGCACCCGGCGCGCGCGGCGGGTTCGGCGCATTGTTCGCCGGCCATCAGGCGCGCGACACGATCGCGCTGTGGTGCGCATTTTTCATGTGCCTGCTCGCCGTGTATGCGGCATTCAGCTGGCTGCCGACGATGCTGGCCGCGAGCGGGTTGAGCGTGTCGGTCGCGGGCTCGGGGTTGACCGCGTACAACCTCGGCGGCGTGATCGGCGCGCTGCTGTGCGCATGGGCGATCACGCATGCCGGTTCGCGCTGGCCGCTCGCGCTGTGCAGCATCGGCGGCGTGGCGAGCGCGATATGGCTGATGGGTATCGATGCGGGACGCCACACGGGCTGGCTGATCGTCGGGCTCGGCCTGCACGGTTTGTTCGTCAACGCGGTGCAGTCGACGATGTATGCGCTCTGCGCGTACATCTATCCGACGGCGGTGCGTGCGACCGGCACCGCGAGCGCGCTCGCATTCGGCCGGCTCGGCGCGATCCTCAGCGCGTTCGCTGGCGCGATCGTGATCACCGCGGGCGGCGCGACGGCGTACCTGATGATGCTGGCCGCCGCGATGGGCGTGGTGTGCGTCGCACTGCTCGCGATGCGGCGCCACATTCCGCGGTTCGCGCGCGAACGGGCGTTGCCGCGCGAAGGAGAGGAGCTGGCCCGCACGTCGTCGTGACGCGCGGGCGCATGCCGTGCGTTACAGCGTGGTGCGCACGTGCCAGAGCTCGGGGAACAGCACGACGTCGAGCATCTTGCGCAGATACGGCGCGCCGCTCGTGCCGCCCGTGCCCTGCTTGAAGCCGATGATGCGCTCGACGGTCGTCACGTGGCGGAAGCGCCACTGGCGGAACGCATCCTCGAGATCGACGAGTTCCTCGGCCATCTCGTACAGCTCCCAGTGCTGCTGCGGGTGACGGTAGACCTCGAGCCACGCGGCCTCGACCGTTTCGTCGTGACGCATCGGCTGCGTCCAGTCGCGCTCGAGCCGCTCGGGCGCGATCGGGAAACCGCGCCGCGCGAGCAGGCGCACGACCTCGTCGTAGAACGACGGCGCCTCGAGCGTCGCGCGCACCTGCTCGAGGATGTCGGGCCGGTGCGCATGCGGCTGCAGCATCTGCACGTTCTTGTTGCCGAGCAGGAATTCGAGCTGCCGGTACTGGTACGACTGGAAGCCCGACGACTGGCCGAGATACGGGCGCATCGCCGAATACTCGGACGGCGTCATCGTCGACAGCACGTTCCACGCCTGCACGAGCTGCTCGAGGATCCGTGACACCCGCGCGAGCATCTTGAACGCGGGCGGCAGCGCGTCGCCGCGCACCGCGTCGAGCGCGCCGCGCAGCTCGAACAGCGCGAGCTTCATCCACAGCTCGCTCGTCTGATGCTGGATGATGAACAGCATCTCGTTGTGATCGGGCGACAGCGGATGTTGCGCGTCGAGGATCGAATTCAGCGACAGATAGTCGCCGTAGCTCATCGACTTCGAGAAATCGAGCTGCGCGTCGTGCCAGCCGGCTTCGCCTGCCGCGTCGCCCGGCACGTGCGGCGCTTCATGCGCGGGTTGGGCCGCGTGTGCGCCCGAGAACGGGCAGCCCGCCGGCGCATTGTCGCCGGGTGGCTGCATATGACCAGAATTCACGACTCTCTCCAGATTTGAATGACGGGGGGCGCGGCGCGCGGCCTGCGCGCGCCGGTCGACGCCGATCAGGTCACCGCGCCGCGCTCGGCGAATTCGGGTGCCTTCCACGCATCGGTGGCCAGGATGTCGCGCAGCGTCTCGACGGCATCCCACACGTCGACGAAGCGCGTATAGAGCGGCGTGAAGCCGAAGCGCAGCACGTACGGCTCGCGGTAGTCGCCGATCACGCCACGCGCGATCAGCGCCTGCATCACCTCGTAGCCGTGCGGATGCTCGAAGCTCGCCTGCGAGCCGCGCTGGTGATGCGCGCGCGGCGTGACGAGCTTCAGCGACAGGCCCGCGCAGCGCGCTTCGACGAGTGCGATGAACGCATCGGTGAGCGCGAGCGACTTGCGGCGGATCGCGTGCATGTCGGTCTGCAGGAACACGTCGAGCCCGCATTCGACCATCGACATCGACACGATCGGCTGCGTGCCGCACAGGAAGCGCGCGATGCCCGGATCGGGCGCGAAGCCCGGCTGCATCGCGAACGGTGCGCGGTGGCCCCACCAGCCCGACAGCGGCTGCGAGAAATGCGCGTGATGGCGCTGCGGCACCCACACGAACGCCGGCGAACCGGGGCCGCCGTTCAGATACTTGTACGTGCAACCGACCGCGCCGTCCGCATGCGCGCCGTTCAGGTCGACCGGCACCGCGCCGGCCGAGTGCGCGAGATCCCACAGCATCAGCGCGCCCGCGTCGTGCACGAGTTGCGTGACGGCCGGCATGTCGTGCATGTAGCCGGTGCGGTAGTTCACGTGCGTGATCATCGCGACGGCCGTGTCCGCGCCGAGCGCGTCGGGCAGGTCGGCCGGATCGTCGATCAGGCGCAGCTCGTAGCCGCCGCCGAGCTGCTCGATCAGCCCTTGCGCGATGTACAGGTCGGTCGGGAAGTTCGAGCGCTCCGACACGATCACGCGGCGCTCCGGCGCGCGCGCGGCCTGGTGACGCAGCATCGCCGACAGCAGCTTGAACAGGTTGATCGAGATGGTGTCGGTCACGACGGTCTCCCCCGGTGCGCCGCCTATCAGCGTCGCGAGCTTGTCGCCGAGGCGGCGCGGCAGCGCGAACCAGCCGGCGGTGTTCCAGCTGCGGATCAGGCCTTCGCCCCATTCGGCGCCGATCACCTGTTGCGCGCGGGCGGCCGACGCGCGCGGCTGGGCGCCGAGCGAGTTGCCGTCGAGATAGATCACGCCGTCGGGCAGCGCGAACTGGTCGCGCAGCGCGGCGAGCGGGTCGTCGCGGTCGAGGGCGAGCGCGTCTTCACGGGTCTTGATCATGATGTCGGGTCAGTGGGTCGGGTAATCAGGAGGAGTGGCCGGGCAGCGCGCGCAGCACCGCACGCACGGGGCTTGCGTCGAGCGTCGCGAACTTCAGCGGCAGCGCGATCAGCTCGTAGTCGCCGGGCGGCACGTCGTCGAGCACGATCCCTTCGAGGATCGCCATCCGGTGTGCGCGCACGCGATGATGCGCATCCATGGTCTTCGATTCCTGCGGGTCGAGCGACGGCGTGTCGATGCCGATCAGCTTCACGCCGTGCGCGGCGAGCAGGTCGACGGTCTCGGGCGCGACCGCGCAGAAGCCGCTGTCCCATTGCTCGACGCTGGCGCGTGCATAGGTGCGCAGCAGCACGCGCGGCGGCACGCCGTCGAGCGCGGCCTCGATGTCGGCCGGGCGCACGACCGGCGCTGCGCCGATGCAGTGGATCACGCGGCACGGGCCGAGATAGGTATCGAGCGGCACCGCGCCGATCGGCGCGCCGTCGGCGTCATAGTGGAGCGGCGCGTCGCAGTGCGCGCCCGTATGCGGCGACAGCGTCAGCCGCGCGACGTTGACCGGCGAGCCGGCCTCCATCCGCCACACGCGTTCGACGGAAACGGGCGTATCGCCCGGCCACACGGGGGTGGCGGGGCTGACGGGCGGCGAGATGTCCCAGAGTGTGTCCATGGCATGACGAATCGGTGAATCGATCCTTCGAATGATAGGTGGACGCTCGCAGAAAGTGCTTGCGAAATAAACATGGACAATCCGCCGAATTGGCAGATAATTCGAATGAGAGGGAAAAGGGGGACCAAAAATGCATGCGATCACGCTCGATGCCACCGACTGCAGGATTCTGGCGGTACTGCAGGAGGAGGGCAGAATCAGCAATCTCGACCTGGCCGAACGCATCTCGCTTTCGCCGTCGGCCTGCTTACGCCGGATGCGCCTGCTCGAGGAGCAGGGCGTCATCGAACACTATCGCGCGTGCCTGAGCCGCGAGAAGCTCGGCTTCGAGCTCGAGGCGTTCGTGCAGGTGTCGATGCGCAACGAAGAGAATCAATGGCACGAGCGCTTCGCGGAAGCGCTGCGCGAATGGCCGGAGGTGGTCGGCGCGTTCGTCGTGACGGGCGAGAGCCACTATCTGCTGCGCGTGCTCGCGCACAACCTCAAGCACTATTCGGATTTCGTGCTGAACCGGCTCTACAAGGCGCCGGGCGTGATGGACATCCGTTCGAACATCGTGCTGCAGACGCTGAAGGACGAAGCGGGCGCGCCGGTCGGATTGGCGCGCACCGGGGCGATCAAAGCGGTGTGAGCCCGTGGAAGCCGCCGCCGTGGAACACGAGCGGCGGCGCGGCATCCGATACCGCGCGCACGCCGCAGCGTTCCACTTCGCCGACGAAGATCACGTGATCGCCTTCGTCGTAGCGGCTGCGGTTGTGGCATTCGAACCACGCGAGCGCACCGTCGAGCACCGGCATGCCCGAGTTGCCGGCCACGTGCGCGATCCCTTCGAAGCGGTCGCCCTTGTAGGTCGAGAAGCGCTTGCACAGGTCGATCTGCGAGGCCGCGAGCACGTTCACCACGTAATGGCTGTTGCTGCGGAACACCGGCGTCGACGCCGATTTGTGCGCGAGGCTCCACAGCACGAGCGGCGGATCGAGCGACACCGAGTTGAACGAGCTTGCGGTGATGCCGATCAACTGCCCGGACGGCGCCTGCGTCGTGATGACGGTGACGCCCGTCGCGAACTGGCCGAGCGCCTGGCGGAATGCGGCCGAATCGAAGTCCGGCGGGTTGGCATGGTTCATCGGGCGGCCATCCGGAACGAAACGGACGGGCGCGGCGCGCGGCGGATGCAACGGGCGCGGCGGACGAAAGGCGACAAGGCCGGGGCGATCGGTTGGGAAGGGGTGCGCATGGTCGGATTTTAGCGGAATCGCGACCGCCGGGCCCGTGCGCGCGGCGCATTGCGGCGTGAGCGTGAGGTGAACGTGAGGTAGCGAACACTGTCGCGTGGCGCCGCGATCGACGCGCAACGGCCGTTCTGTCGCGTTTTACCGCGCGTGATCTGCGGCCGCGCCGTGCGGCGGTGCTAGCGCGCCGCCGCCAGCCCGAGCGACAGCGCGCCCGTCAGGATCAGGCTCGACGCCCACACCGCGTCGAGGTTGAACCAGCTCCGCGCGACGAACTTCAGCCCGAGATAGCGGTACACGAGCCACGCGAGCACGCCGCCCGCGCCGATCATCGCGGCCGCGTGCACGGCTGCGACCACGAGGGCCATCCCGAGATGCGCGTCGACGAGCGTGGCCGCCGCGCGATGGCCGGCGTCCCGGTCGAGCCCGCAGAGCCCGAGATAGATCGGCACCAGCATCAGTCCCGCGCCATGTGCCAACGCGATCGCGAACGACCATAGCCCGAGCCGCGCGGGCGCGATCCGCGCAAGCACGCGCGGGTGGCGACGCCGGATCAGCAGCACCGCGCCGAAGCCGATCACGAGCGCGCTCGCGCCGATCCGGATCGCCGACTGCCACGCGAGCAACGCGGCGAGCAGCCCGAACGGCAGCATCACCATGAAGACAGCGAGCGCATGGCCGAGCGCGAGATAGCCGAGCGCCGCGAGCAGCGCGCCGCCGCGGCGCGTCATCAGTGCGTTCGACACCGCGAGCGGCCAGCCCATCGCCGGATTGAGTCCGTGATAGACACCGCTCGCGAGCACGGCCGCCCACAGCGCGAGCGGCGCGGAGAGACCGATGCTCAACGCTTGACCGACGGATAGCAGAACGAGTCCGTCGAGCAGTCGCCGCCCTCGAGCCGGATCTGGTGCGCGCGATAGCCGTCGGGGAACTCGACCCAGTAGTCGTCGGCGAGCGTCAGTCCGCCCTCCGGCCCCACATGCGCGAGCACTTGCGCGGCCGGCACGCCGTCCGGATAGAACTGATCGTCCCACGTCGAGTAGAGCGAGTTGGTCCAGTACACGCGCCGGCCGTCACGGCTGATTTCGACCATCTGCGGGCCGCCCGCGAACGCGCGGCCGTTCGTATGCGGCGCGCGGCGCACGATGCCGCCGATGCGCACCGACCCCGCGAGCACCGGGTGATGCGGATCCGACACGTCGTACTGGCGCATTTCGCCCGTGCCCCAGCACGACACGTACAGGAAGCGGTCGTCGAGCGACAGGTCGATGTCGGTCACGAGCGGCGGCACCGCGCCGAACCCTTGCAGCAGCGGCGGCAGCTCGTCCGCCGCGGCCGGCTCGGGCGGGATGGTCGCGGTCTTCTTCACATGGAACTGGCCGTCCTCGCGCCACCAGGTCCAGATCGACCCTTCCAGGTTGGTCGTATCGACCACGACGCCGACGAACCCGTATTCGCGCACCGGATCGTGCGCGGGCCGCACCTCGAGCGCCATCTGGTGCTGCGCGCCGAGATCGATCGTCTGCACGTTGCGCCGCGCGCGCAGGTCCCAGAAATGCAGCCGGTGGCCGTAGCGGTTCGCGAGCAGGTCTTCCGGCACGATGCCGTTCTCGAACTGCGGCGGCAGCGCCCATTCGCTCGACACCATGTAGTCGCGCGGCAGGTTCCACCAGAAGTCGTAATGCTTGTCCTGCGGGCCGCGGTCGATTTCCCAGCGGCCGAGCACGTCGAAGGTCTCGCAGTCCATGATGAAGATGCCGGGCGCGCCGTCGGTGCCGTCCTTGCCCGCGCCGCCGAGCGTGCTCACGTAGATGCCCTCGGGGCCGCAGTGGACCGTATGCGGCCGCGAATAGCCGGTCTTCGCGAAGATCTCGTCGGGTTCGATGATCTTGTGGATGCGCGCCTGCGTCGGGTGCGGCTTCGTGTCGATCACGTAGATCCGCGACGAGCGCAGGCCGGGGATGATCAGGAAGCGGCGCTCGAGAAATGTGTGGCCGGTCAGCGGCGACAGCGACGACGAACACGCATTCCAGCCGAAGTGGTGAAACTCGTCGCCGGTGTTCGGCATCGTCACCGTGTGCACGATCTTGCCGTAGGTCGAGGAACCGGGCTTCACGTCGATCACGGCGAGCGCGTCGGGTCTGGAAAAATCGGGGCTCAGCAACAATGTATAGGCGAACTCTTCTGCCGGCGCCTGCATCGCGAGTTCCGGCGAAGCGTGAAATGTCGGGTCAGGCCGCATGCTCATCGTAATGCCTCTCTCGGTTGTATCGGATCACGGGCGCACGGCCGTTCGTTGCGGACGTGCGGGTCGAACGGTTGCGTGATGCGCATGCACCGGCGGCCGCCCGCATGGCAGGACGCGCGGTGTGGTGCATCAGATCGGGACAGCGGGGAAACGCGATGCACCGGCTCGCCGCGCAGGCGGCGCAACGGACGCGACGGATGCATGGCGGCGCAATGGTGCGATGGAAGTGCCGGCGCGCGGGGCGCCGGTGGTCGGAGCTGCAATCCGGACGACTTCTGTCGGGGCGTGCATAGCGATGTTCCGGCGGATGATGTTGGCATCGGGGCGGGCATGCATCGGACGCTGCGTGCAGCCGGGACGGTGTGCCGTCGCGGGCAAGCGTGCCTAAGTGTAGTCGAGAAACGCACCGCCGGTGGTGCGTGATACGCGCGCGTTTCTGCCTGATTCGCGCACGAGTGAGATACTTGAACGCGTGCCGCTTCGCGCCGGGCAACCGGGCAGCGGCGATACGGACCGGCGGCGCCGGCGCGCGCATGCGTGCGGTCGCCGTCATCAACGAGGTGATGATTTCATGGTGAACGAGATGCTTGAAACCGCGACCGTGGGTGGTGGGTGCTTCTGGTGCACGGAGGCCGTGTTTCTCGATGTCGACGGCGTGACGGCCGTCCAGTCGGGCTATGCGGGCGGCCATATGCGCAATCCCGGCTATCGCGACGTGTGCGAAGGCGACACCGGTCACGCGGAGGTCGTGAACGTGACGTTCGATCCGGCGCGCATCGGTTATCGCGAGATCCTCGAGATCTTCTTCGCGACGCACGATCCGACCCAGCTGAACCGGCAGGGCAACGACGTCGGCACGCAGTACCGTTCGGTCGTGTTCACGCATTCGGACGAGCAGCGCGACATCGCGCTGGACGTGATCCGCGAACTGGAGCGCGAGCAGGTGTTCGGGCAGCCGATCGTCACGCAGGTCGTGCCGCTCGACGACAACTACTGGCCGGCCGAGGACTATCACCAGAACTATTACGCGCGCAATCCGGGGCAGGGCTACTGCTCGGTCGTGATCGGGCCGAAGCTCGCGAAATTCCGCCAGAAGTTCTCGCACCGGCTGAAGTCGCTGCGCGGCGCGTAATCGGCCGGCAAGCGCTAGGCGGCGCCGCGAGACGCCCGCCGCCGAACCCTACGCCGCCTCGCTGCGCCACTGCGCGCACGCGGCGGCGATCTCGCGCGCGAGCGCGACGCACGACAGCGGCGCGGAGCCTTCCGCCTTGTTGTTGATCGTGATGATCACCGGCTGTCCGGCCAGCGCGTAGCGCGCGGCCAGCTCGGCGAGCGCCGAGCGCGTGGCCGGATCTTCGTCGACGAGCTTGTCGAACGGCTCGTACTTCGCCTTCGCCTGTTCGTACTTGAATCCGCCGTGCAGGCTCCACCGCACGATCAGCGGGCCCGGCGCGTCGCCGTCGAGCAGCGCGAGCGCGGCCGCCTGGCGCAGCGGGTCGGGCATCCGCGCATGCAGGCCGACGCAGTAGCGCACGCCCAGCGCCGCGAGCGCGCGGATGAAGCGCGGCGTGAGCAGGCACGCGTCGCGGATCTCGATCGCGTAGCGCGTGCCGTCGGCGTCTAGCGGCAGCGGCGGCAGCGCCGCGAAGAACGCCGACAGCCGGTCGATCAGCGCGGCCGGTTCGACGAGCAGTTGATCGGGCATCGGCGAAAACTGGAACACCAGCACGCCGGCCTTCTTGCCGAGCCCTTCGATGCACGGCTGCACGAATTCCCGGATGGCGAGCTGCGCGTCGAGAAAGGTCGGGTTCGGGCCCGACGGCTCGCCGCGCCGGCCGCGCACGACCGCGTCGGTGACGGACGCCGGCGCCTTCACGACGAAGCGGAAGTCGTCCGGCACCTGTTGTGCGTAGCGCAGGTAGTCGGCCACCGACAGCGGGCCGTAGAACGAGCGGTCGAGGCTTACGCTCTTCAGCAGCGGATGCGCGCCGTACGCTTCGAGCCCCTCGCGCGACAGTTTCGTCTGCGCGAAATCGCCGTCGTAGACGATGCCGTCCCAGCCGGGGAAATACCACGACGACGTGCCGAGCCGCACATTCGGCGGCAGGGCGGCCGCCACGTCGGCGACTTCCGCGGAAACCGGTGCGGGCGGCACGCCGCGCTGGCGCCTGCTCTTCTTCGGCGGCGTGGCAGGCGGCAACGGGTCGTCCCACAGCAGCCCTGAGGCGGCGGGCGGTTCCGGTTCCTGATCGGAGGAAGGGCGGGGCGACGCACGGCCCGCGCGCGCAGGCGACTTTGCCAGTTGCGCGGCATCGTGCTTGCCAGGCGTCACGCGTTCGCCGGCACCGGCTGGGTGGTCATCGTCGAAGGGCGCAGCCGCCGCGCGTGCGTCGTCGGGCGGCGCGCCGAACAGGTCGAACTGCCCGTCGGCGTGCGACCCGTCCGCTTCGTCGCGCTGCTGTCGTTGCGTCGGCGTGTTGCGCCGCGTCCTGCCGTCACCCATGCGTGCCCAGCGTGAAGTGCCGCCTAGCGCGGCAGCGTGTGTTCGTACATATAGCGCCGCGACCACGGCAGCGTTTTCGCGCTGCGTCCGGCCTTGCGGCACACGATCTGGAAGATCGACACGTCGTCGTGCTCGAATGCATACGCACAACCGGCGAGGTACACGCGCCAGATACGGAATTTTTCGTCGTCGACGAGCGCGCGCGCCTGTTCCGCCTTCGTCTCGAAATTCTCGGTCCAGATCTCGAGCGTGCGCGCATAGTGCCGCCGCAGGCTTTCGACGTCAACCGCCTCGAGCCCGCCGCGCTGCGCCGCTTCGAGCGCGAGGCTGATGTGCGGCAGCTCGCCGTCCGGGAACACGTAGCGGTCGATGAATTCGCCGCCGCCGAGCGCCGTCTCGCCGCTTTCGGCGTCGGTCGACGTGATCCCGTGGTTCATCGCGATGCCGTCGTCGGTCAGCAGGTCATGCACGCGCGAGAAATAGAGCGGCAGATTCTTGCGGCCGACGTGCTCGAACATCCCGACGCTCGTGATGCGGTCGAACTGCCCGTCGATCTCGCGGTAGTCCTGCAGGCGGATCTCGATCTTGTCCTCGAGCCCGGCGGCCTTCACGCGCGCGGTCGCGAGATCGAACTGGTTCTGCGACAGCGTCACGCCCAGACAGGTCGCGCCGAACTTCTGCGCGGCACGCAGCACGAGCGCGCCCCAGCCGCAGCCGATGTCGAGCAGGCGCTGGCCGGGCTCGAGCTGGATCTTGGTCAGGATATGGTCGATCTTCTTGATCTGCGCGGTGGCGAGATCCTCGTCACCGTTCTCGAAGTACGCGCACGAGTACACCATGTTCTCGTCGAGCCACAGCTGGTAGAACTCGTTCGAGACGTCGTAGTGATACTGGATCGCCTTCCTGTCGCTGTTCTTCGTATGATTGAAGTAGCGCTTCACGCGCGCGAGCTTGCTCGCGCTGGTGACTGTGCTGCGCGCGAGCGAGTAGCTGATGTTGATGATGTCCGACAGCCTGCCCTCGATGTCGATCTTGCCCTTCACGTACGCCTCGCCGAGATTGTCGAGGCTTGGTTCGAGCAGTAGCGGCAACGCGGACGCGCTGTTGACCTTCAGCGTGACCTGCGGTGCGCTGAAGGTGCCGAAATCGAGTTGATCGCCGTTCCACAGCACGAGGCGCGCCGGTATGTTCGCCTTCGCCCGTACTTCGTCCGCCCACTGTGCCAGCTTCTTTTCCCAGAACATTTGGATTCTCCGTTTGTTCGTTGAATCGAATACAGCCAAGTATCTTGACCGGCGCCCGCTCCCCGCGAGGCGGGCGCCCTCATGCAACACGAGATACGACCGGCAGGCACCGGCGCCGCTGCCTTGCTTACGGCGACAGGCGCGAGATGGTCCAGTCCGGCGCCGCCGCGGCGTCGCGCGTGTAGAGCAGGCGATCGTGCAGCCGCGACGGGCGGCCCTGCCAGAATTCGATCGCGTCGGGCACGACGCGATAGCCGCCCCACTGCGGCGGGCGCGGCGGATTCTCGCCGTAGCGTTCGGCCACGGCCTTCTCGCGCGCTTCGAGCGTCGCACGGCTGTCGATCACGGCGCTCTGCTCGGACGCCCACGCACCGATGCGCGAGCCGAGCGGGCGCGACGCGAAATAGCGGTCGCTTTCGTCGGTGCTGGTTTTCTCGATCCGGCCTTCGATGCGCACCTGGCGCTCGAGCTCGATCCAGTAGAACAGCAGCGCCGCGTACGGATGGGCGGCGAGATCGCGCCCCTTGCGGCTTTCGTAATTGGTAAAGAAGACAAACCCGCGTTCGTCGACACCCTTGATGAGCACGATTCGGGCCGACGGCCGGCCGTTCTCGCCGACGGTGGCGAGCGTCATCGTGTTCGGCTCGGGAAGCTTGGCGGCGAGCGCCTCCTTGAACCAGCGATCGAACTGGGCGAAAGGGTCGGGGGCGACATCGGCTTCATCGAGCGAAGCACGCGAATAGTTGATGCGAAGATCGGCGAGAGTTGTCATGTTATGCAAACGCTTCAATCCGGGGCCAGTATAGCGAACGCGCGAGAATCGTGCGTGCACAGTGGCGCGTGTAGGCGGTGAGTTCAGGCAAAATAGAGGGCTGTACGCTTACGTTTTCCTTGCTGCCATGTCCGCCCCCGACGCTGCCCCGCCTAGTTCTTCTGATCTTACCCCGAGCCCGACAATCCAGCTTGACGTGGATCGCGAACGCCGTTTCGGCGGCATCGCGCGGTTGTACGGCGCCCCCGCGCTCGCCGCGTTCGAGCGCGCGCACGTCGCCGTGATCGGCATCGGCGGCGTCGGTTCGTGGACGGCCGAGGCGCTCGCGCGCAGCGCGATCGGCACGCTGACGCTGATCGATCTCGACAACGTTGCGGAAAGCAACACGAACCGGCAGATCCACGCACTCGACGGCAATTACGGCAAGCCGAAGGTCGATGCGATGGCCGAGCGGATCGCGCTGATCGATCCCGCGTGCCGCGTGAACCGGATCGAGGATTTCGTGGAACCCGACAACTTCGACGCGCTGCTCGGCGGCGGCTTCGACTACGTGATCGATGCGATCGACAGCGTGCGGACGAAGGTCGCGCTGATCGCGTGGTGCGTCGCGAAAGGGCAGCCGCTCGTCACGGTCGGCGGCGCGGGCGGGCAGCTCGACCCGACGCGCATCCGGATCGACGATCTCGCGTTGACGATCCAGGATCCGCTGCTGTCGAAGGTGCGCGCGCAGTTGCGCAAGCAGCACGGCTTTCCGCGCGGGCCGAAGGCGCGCTTCAAGGTCAGCGCCGTGTATTCGGACGAGCCGCTGATCTATCCGGAAGCGGCCGCTTGCGACATCGAGGATGGCGCGGAGCCGTCCACGGCCGCGCACGTCGCGGGGCTCAACTGTGCGGGATTCGGTTCCAGCGTGTGCGTGACCGCGAGCTTCGGTTTCGCGGCCGCAGCGCATGCGCTGCGCGCGCTCGCGGCGCGGGCCGCGGGCTGATCGGGAAAGCGATCGACGCGCAGCAGCGCGCTGCGATGCCGCGGCGCGGCAGATCCGGCGCGCGCGATGGCGCGGCAGCCGGGCCATTGCGGCCCGACCGCCCGTTCGTCAGTTGAGCGCCATGCTCAGCTTGCGCCGCCACGCGGCGACGAGCTCGGGGCTGTCGCCCGCCATCTCGAACACCGACAGCATCGTGCGGCGGCCGAGGTCGTCGCCATACGCGCGGTCGCGCAACACGATTTCCAGCAGCTGCTCGAGCGCGCCTTCGTACGCGCGTCGCGCGATCAGGCTCTGCGCGAGGTCGAACCGTGCGTCGAGATCGGCGGGGTTCGCCGCGATACGCGCTTCGAGCGCGTCGGTCGGCGGCAGGTCGGCGGTGGCGTCGAGCGCATCGAAACGGGTCTTGATCGCCTGGTAGCGCGGGTCGGCGCCCTGCACGGTCTGCGGCGACAGGCGCTCGGCCTCGGTGCGCGCGGCATCGACCTGGTTGTTTGCGAGCAGCAGTTCGATCAGGTCGAGCCGTGCATCGTCGAAACCGGGGTTCAGTGCGAGCGCCGCCTCGAGGTGGGTGAGCGCATCGTCGTAGCGTGACTCGGCGATCGCGTATTGCGCGGCGCGGCGTTCGGCTTCCTCGGGCGCCGGCAGCAGCCGGTCGAGGAACGCGCGCAACTGGCCTTCCGGCAGCACGCCGATGAACTGGTCGACCGGGCGCCCGTCGGCGAACGCGATCACGTGCGGGATGCTGCGCGTCTGGAAGTGCGCGGCGAGCTCCTGGTTCTCGTCGACGTTCACCTTCACGAGCTTCCAGCGGCCCTGATAGTCGGCTTCGAGCTTTTCGAGCAGCGGACCGAGCGTCTTGCAGGGGCCGCACCACGGCGCCCAGAAGTCGACCAGCACGGGGGCGTCCAGCGACGCCTCGATGACGTCTTTCTCGAAAGTGGCAAGCGTGGTGTCCATGTCGTTCGCTTCCAGTCGAATGTCGTGAGGATGGGGGCGGTGCGCGCCTTTTTCAACGCGGCTTCGCTGCGGGCAGCGGAATCCATTCGGTTTCGCCGGGCACCTTGCCCATTTCCTGGTTCGTCCACGCTGCTTTCGCGCGCTCGATCGCGTCGCGGCTGCTGGCGACGAAATTCCATTCGATGAAGCGCTCGCCGTCGATCTTGTCGCCGCCCAGCAACATCGCGCGCGCGCCGTTGCCGCTCGCGAGCGTGACGGTCGCGCCCGGCGTGAGCACGGCCATCTGCTCGGCCGGCACCGGCGTGCCGTCGATCGTCAGGTCGCCGTCGACCACGTAGACCGCGCGCTCCTCGTGCGACGCGTCGAGCTCGAGGCGGCTGCCGGCCGCGAATTCGGCGGCGACGTACAGCGTGCGCGAGAACGTCGTGACGGGCGAGCGCAAGCCGAACGCGTCGCCGGCGATCACCGTCAGCGTCACGCCGTTTTCGGTGCGCCTGGGCAGCGTGTCGGCCGCATGGTGCTCGAACGACGGCTCGGTGGTTTCGTGGGCGACGGGCAGCGCGACCCAGGTCTGGATCCCGTGCACCGTATGGCCGCTCGCGCGCTGCGCGTCGGGCGTGCGCTCCGAGTGGACGATGCCGCGGCCGGCCGTCATCCAGTTCACGTCGCCCGGCACGATCTCCTGCCGCGAGCCGAGGCTGTCGCGGTGCAGGATCGCGCCGTCGAACAGGTAGGTGACGGTGGCGAGCCCGATATGCGGGTGCGGGCGCACGTCGAGCCCGGTGCCGGCCGGCAGCGCCGCGGGCCCCATGTGATCGAAGAAGATGAACGGGCCGACGAGGCGTGCGGCGAGCGCGGGCAGTGTGCGGCGCACCTGCAGGTTGCCGATGTCGCGAATGTGCGGCTTCAGCAAGGCTTTGATCGGTTCGGTCATGACAGGCCTCGTGGCGAACGGCGGGGATGCCGGTCATTGTACTGGCGGCGTGGCCCCGACGCGCGCACCGGGCGTGGCGCTGCGCCGGCCGGCGGTGCGGGCGGCAGCGGGCACGCGCGATGCGGTTGTCTGTGGATGCGCGGCTGCGCCCACGGGCGATTCCATGCGCGCTGCGCGGGTATCGGGCCGTGCGGCGAAACCCGGTAGACTGAGCCGCTTCGGAACCACCATTCAAAACGAGGAGACGCCGATGATGGCCCCGAAGGACTTGCTGCTCGCGCTGGTCGTGATCCTGGCGTGGGGCGTGAACTTCGTCGTGATCAAGGTCGGGCTGCACGGCATGCCGCCGATGCTGCTCGGCGCGCTGCGCTTCACGCTCGCGGCCGTGCCCGCGGTGTTCTTCGTCCGCCGGCCGCAGATTCCGTGGCGCATGCTGATCCTGTACGGCGCGACGATCCAGCTCGGCCAGTTCGTGTTCCTGTTCACCGGCATGTACGTCGGCATGCCGGCCGGTCTCGCGTCGCTCGTGCTCCAGTCGCAGGCGTTCTTCACGCTCGTGTTCGCGATGCTGTTCCTCGGCGAGCGGCTGCGCATGGAGAACCTGATCGGGCTCGCGATCGCCGCGGCCGGGCTCGCCGTGATCGCCGCGCAGGGCGGCCGCGCGATGACGCTCGCCGGCTTCCTGCTGACCATCTGCTCGGCCGCGATGTGGGCGATCGGCAATATCGTCACGAAGAAGGTCGGCCGTGCGAACCTCGTGTCGCTGGTCGTGTGGGCGAGCCTCGTGCCGCCCGTGCCGTTCTTCCTGCTGTCGCTGTGGTTCGAGGGGCCGCAGCGGATCGGGGCCGCGCTGGCCGGGCTGGACGGCGCGTCGATCTTCGCGGTCGTCTATCTCGCGTTCGTCGCGACGCTGCTCGGCTACGGCTTGTGGAGCCGCCTGATGTCGCGCTATCCGGCCGCGCAAGTCGCGCAGTTCTCGCTGCTGGTGCCGATCGTCGGGCTCGCGTCGTCGGCGCTGCTGCTCGACGAACACCTGACGCGCGCGCAGCTGGCTGGCGCCGCGCTCGTGATGGGCGGGCTCGCGGTGAACGTATTCGGCGGGAAGCTGGTGCGCCGCTTCGCGGCGTCGTGACGCGCCGGCACGCAGCGCGTGCCGGCGGCGGGGAAGACGAGGGGCCGTGCGTCAGGCCATCCGGTTCTTCGCGAGCGGTGGGTTCGCGGCGAAGTAACGCTTGATGCCGCGGAAGATCGCGTCGGCCATCTGGTCGCGATAGCTTTCGTCGTTCAGCCGGCTCTCTTCTTCCGGGTTGCTGATGAACGCGGTCTCGACGAGGATCGACGGAATGTCGGGTGCCTTCAGCACCGCGAATCCGGCCTGCTCGACCGAACCCTTGTGCAGCTTGTTGATGCCGCCGACTTCCTTCAGCACGTAGCCGCCGTAGCGCAGCGAATCGCGGATCTGCGCGGTCGTCGACATGTCGAACAGCGCGCGGCTCACGGCCGCGTCCTGCGTCTTGATGTTGATGCCGCCGATCAGGTCCGACGAGTTTTCCTTGTTCGCCATCCAGCGTGCCGCGGCGCTCGTCGCGCCGTGGTCGGACAGCGCGAACACCGACGAGCCGCGCGCGGAAGGCGTCGTGAACGCATCCGCGTGGATCGACACGAACAGGTCGGCGCCGACGCGGCGCGCCTTCTGCACGCGCACGTTCAGCGGCACGAAGAAGTCGGCGTCGCGCGTCATCATCGCGCGCATGTTCGGCGCGCCGTCGATCTTCGCGCGCAGCTTCTTCGCGATGTCGAGCGCGATGTGCTTCTCGTACGTGCCGCCGCCGCCGATCGCGCCCGGATCCTCGCCGCCGTGGCCCGGATCGATCGCGACCGTCAGCAGGCGCATGGTGCCGCCCTTGCCGGATTTCGGTGCGGTGAACTTGTAGGTGTCGCCGTCGTCGTCGCTGTCGTCGCGGCGCGCGATGACGGGCGGCGGCTTGACGGCCGGCTTCGCGGGCGTGGAAGGCGTCGCGGCGGCCGGCGGCGTGCGCGGCGTGGCCGGCGTGTTCTGCGCGAAGCGCTGGAAGAACGCGTCGGTGTTGTCGCCCGCGGCGGGTGCCGACGGCGCGGCCGGCCCCGCGAGCGAGGTCGGCGGCTGCATTTGCTGCGCGCGCGCGGTGTCGTTGAGCGCCTGTTCCTTGCGTTCCGTCTGCGCGATCAGGTCGGACAGCGGATCGGGCGCGACGGCCGGATACAGGTCGAACACGAGCCGGTACTTGTAGGTGCCCACCGGCGGCAGCGTGAACACCTGCGGCTTCACCGAGCCTTTCAGGTCGAACACCATCCGCACGACGTGCGGCTGGTACTGGCCGACGCGCACCGACTGGATCTGCGGATCGTTCGGCGCGATCTTCGACACGAGGTCGCGCAGGGCCTGATCGAGATCGAGCCCGCTCAGGTCGACGACGAGCCGGTCGGGGCCCTGCAACAGCTGTTGGCTATTCTGCAGCGGCTGGTCCGATTCGATCGTGACGCGCGTGTAATCGCGCGCGGGCCACACGCGCACGCCGAGCACCGACGACGCGTGCGCGAGCCGCGGTGCGGCGAGACCGAGCACCAGCGTCGACGCGCCCGCGCGCAGGATCTGGCGGCGCCGCCAGTTGTGCGTCGCGGTGGCCGCCGATTCGATCGAGCGGAACGGTTTGATCAACATCTTTCGAGACATGCCTTTCCTGAAGCGCTGAACGCCCTGACGGTGAGGGCGCGACCGTCGCCGTCCACGTCGAGCGAGAAAACCAGATCGGGCACGCCGAGCAGGGTGCCCGCCTGTTGGGGCCATTCGACGAGGCAGATCGCGCTGGAATTGAAATATTCGCGAAACCCCGCGTCGGACCATTCGGCCGGATCGTTGAATCGATACAGATCGAAGTGATAGACCTCAAGTTCCCCATCGTCGCGTGCGAATGCATACGGCTCGACGAGCGTATAGGTCGGGCTGCGCACGCGTCCCGGGTGGCCGAGGCCGCGCAGGATCGCGCGCACGAGGGTCGTCTTGCCCGCGCCGAGGTCGCCGATCAGCTGGATCTGCAGCCCGTCGAACGCGTGCGCGCGGGCGAGTTCGCCGCGCGCCGCGTCGAGCGCGTGCGCGAAGCGGGTGCCGAAAGCCTCGGTCGCCGCTTCGTCGGCGAGTGCGATCACGCGCTCCGCGAGCGGGGCGGGCAGCGTGTCTGCATGAGGCGTATGGGACGTGGCTGGCATTCTCGTAAAATAGTGCGATGAACCGCTTACCGGAACTCGCCGCATCCGACAAGCCTTCGACTCGTACCGAAGGCGCGGCGCCGTGCGCGCTCGATGATGCGACGTTGACTGCGCTCGCCACTCGCATCAAGGCGTGGGGGCGCGAATTGGGTTTCGGGGCGATTGGCATCAGCGATACCGATCTCTCGGATGCCGAAGCAGGCCTCGCCGCCTGGCTGGAAGCCGGGTACCACGGCGAAATGGATTATATGGCGAAACACGGGACGAAACGCGCGCGGCCGGCCGAACTTGTGGCCGGTACGCGACGCGTGATCTCCGCGCGGCTCGCCTATCTGCCGGCTCAGACGCTCGCGCCCGACGCGCCCGATGCCTCCTCCGGCGCACTCGTGCCGCACGACTGGCGCGCCCGCGAGCGCGCGCGCCTGGACGATCCGCAGGCGGCCGTCGTGTCGATCTACGCACGCGGGCGCGACTATCACAAGGTGCTGCGCAACCGGCTGCAGACGCTCGCGGAGCGCATCGAGCACGAGATCGGCGCGTTCGGCTACCGCGTGTTCACCGATTCTGCGCCGGTGCTCGAGGTCGAGCTCGCGCAGAAGGCCGGGGTCGGCTGGCGCGGCAAGCACACGCTGTTGCTGCAGCGCGACGCGGGTTCGCTGTTCTTCCTCGGCGAAATCTACGTCGACATTCCGCTGCCGACCGACGCGCAAACGGCGCCCGACGTCGCGCCCGAGACGCCCGGCGCGCACTGCGGCAGCTGCACGCGCTGCATCGATGCATGCCCGACCGGCGCGATCGTCGAGCCGTATCGCGTCGACGCGCGCCGCTGCATCTCGTACCTGACGATCGAACTGAAAGGCAGCATCCCGGAGCCGCTGAGGCCGATGATCGGCAACCGCGTGTACGGCTGCGACGACTGCCAGCTCGTGTGTCCGTGGAACAAGTTCGCGCAGGCCGCGCCCGTCGCCGATTTCGACGTGCGGCACGGGCTCGACCGCGCGACGCTCGTCGAGCTGTTCGGCTGGGATGCCGACACGTTCGATACGCGGATGCAGGGCAGCGCGATCCGGCGTATCGGCCATGAAAGCTGGCTGCGCAATCTCGCGGTCGGGCTCGGCAACGCATTGCGCGCGCCGGCCGACCGGCTCGCGCCCGAAGCGCGCGAAGCGATCGTCGCCGCGTTGCGCGCGCGCGCCGACGATCCGTCGCCGATCGTGCGCGAGCATGTCGAATGGGCGCTGCGTGCCGCATGAACGCGGCGTAAAGTAGCGTCGGCGCGCGGCGGCGGCGCGCGTTTCACCGGTGAGGAGAAGCTCATGTTCAACGCAGTCATCGACGCACCGTTCGGCAAGGTCGGCATCCGCACCGACGCCGCGGTGGTGCGCGAGATCGTCTATCTGCCCGAGTCGGTCAAGTCGGTCGAGCCGGACTCGCCGCTCGCGCGGCGCGCGGTCGAGCAGATCGAACGCTATTTCGAGCGTGCATCGGCGCGCTTCGACCTGCCGCTCGCCGACGTCGGCAGCGCATTCCAGCATCGCGTGTGGGACGTGATCAGCGACATCGCGCCCGGCACGGTGCTGACCTACGGCCAGGTCGCGAAGCGGATCGGCAGCGCGCCGCGCGCGGTCGGCCAGGCCTGCGGCGCGAACTATTTCCCGCTCGTGATTCCGTGCCATCGCGTCGTCGCGGCGGGCGGCCTCGGCGGCTTCGCGAACCACGACGACAATGGCTATTACCAGAAAGTAAAGCGCTGGCTGCTGGCGCACGAGGGCGTGCCGTACCGATGAGTGAACCGTTGCTTTCCCCCGACTCCGCGTCCGACACCGATACCGCTAGCGACGCGGCCGCCGCATCGCCGGCGCTGCTCGCGAGCCGCGCGTCGATCGACGTGTTCTGCGATGCGCTGTGGCTCGAGCACGGGCTCGCGCGCAATACGCTCGATGCGTACCGGCGCGATCTGGTGCTGTTTTCGCAATGGCTGGCCGCGACGCACGACGTGCCGCTCGACTCGGCCGACGAAGCGATGTTGATCGGCTACATCGCCGCGCGCAGCGACGGCAAGGCGACATCGTCGAACCGGCGCTTGTCGGTGTTCCGTCGCTATTACGGCTGGGCCGTGCGCGAGCACCACGCGAGCGCGGACCCGACGCTGCGGATCACGTCGGCGAAGCAGGCCGCGCGGTTTCCGTCGACGCTGTCCGAGGCACAGGTCGAGGCACTGCTCGGTGCGCCCGACATCGGCACGCCGCTTGGCCTGCGCGATCGCACGATGCTCGAGCTGATGTATGCGAGCGGGCTGCGCGTGAGCGAGCTCGTCACGCTGAAGACCGTCGAGGTCGGGCTCAACGAGGGCGTCGTGCGCGTGATGGGCAAGGGCTCGAAGGAACGGCTCGTGCCGTTCGGCGAAGTCGCGCACGGCTGGATCGAGCGCTACCTGCGCGACGCGCGGCCGGCGCTGCTCGGCGCACGCGCGGCCGACGCGCTGTTCGTGACCGCGCGCGGCGACGGGATGACGCGCCAGCAGTTCTGGAACATCATCAAGCGCCACGCGCAGCAGGCTGACGTGCGCGCGCACCTGTCGCCGCATACGCTGCGGCACGCGTTCGCGACGCACCTGCTGAACCACGGCGCCGACCTGCGCGTCGTGCAGCTGCTGCTCGGTCACAGCGATATCTCCACCACGCAGATCTACACGCACGTCGCACGCGAGCGGCTCAAGACGCTGCACGCGACGCACCATCCGCGCGGCTAGCGCGGTGCGCGCGCCGGCCCACGCGCGGCATGCGGCCGGCGCCGCGCGTCATGCGTCACGCGAGTTCGCGCAGCTTGTGCTTCAGCACCTTGCCCGTCGACGCGGCCGGCAGCGCATCGAGCACGCGAATCCGCGCAGGGCGCTTGTAAGGCGCGAGCCGTTGCGCGCACCACGCCTGCAGCGCGGCCTCGGTCGCGCTCGCGCCGGGCACCAGCTCGACGAACGCGAGCACTTCCTCGTTGCCTTCGACCGCGCGGCCCACGACGGCCGCCTGCACGACGTCCGGGTGCGCGTTCAGCACCTGTTCGACCTCGACCGGATACACGTTGAAGCCCGAGCGGATGATCAATTCCTTGCTGCGGCCCGCGATCGTCACCGAGCCGTCCGCTTCCTGGCGCGCGAGATCGCCGGTGCCGAGCCAGCCGTCGGGCGACACGGCCGCGCGCGTTGCATCCGCGTCGCGGTAGTAGCCGAGCATCACGTTCGGCCCGCGCACGCGGATTTCGCCCACTTCGCCCTGCGGCACGTCGGTGCCGTCCGGTGCGACGATCCGCATTTCCACCCCCGGGATCGGCACGCCGACCGAGCAGTCGGTACGCGGTGCGTCGAGCGGCGTCTGCGTGATCGTCGGGCTGCTCTCGGTCATTCCGTAGCCGTTGTGCAGCGGCACGCCGTACACGCGCTCGACGCGCGCTTTCAGGTCGGCGTCGAGCGGCGAGCCGCCGGAATACGCGAAGCGCAGCCGCGGCGCGCGCCACGCGTGCGCGTGCGTGTGCAGATGTTCGAGCAGCTTCGCGTGCATCGCGGGCACGCCCTGGAAGATCGTCACGCCTTCGTCGGCGAGCGCGACGCGCACGGCCTCCGGCGAGAAGCGCGGCGCGAGCCGCAGCGTCGCGCCCGCGTACAGGCTGCCGAGGCAGACCGACGCGAGCCCGTACACGTGCGACACGGGCAGCACCGTATAGACGACGTCGTCGGGCGACACGCGGCGCAGCGTGCTCGACATCGCGGCGATGAACAGCAGGTTGCGATGCGACAGCATCACGCCTTTCGGCGTGCCCGTCGTGCCGGTCGTGTAGATCAGCGCCGCGCATTGGGCGGCGCCGTCGGCCGCCACCGGTTCGTCGGGCGCACTCGGGTCGACGCGGTACGACCACGCGCCGATGTCGACCGGCAGCGCGTCGGCGGGCGTCGCGTCGTGGCGCGCCGCGTGTGCGCGCGCGTCGGGGGACGCTTCCGTGGCGAACGCGATCAGCTTCGGGCGCGCGTGCGCGGCGATCGCATCGAGTTCGCTGGCCGACAGCCGCGCGTTCGACACGAGCGCCCATGCGTCGACGCGCGCGACCGCGAACAGCAGCACGATCTGCGCGACGCTGTTTTCCGCGACGATCATCACGCGATCGCCGCCGCGCACGCCCAGGCGTGCGAGCCGCTCGGCGGCAGCCTCGACGGCTTGCGCCAGCTCGCCGTACGACAGGCGGCGCGCGTCCTCGATCAGCGCCGGATGCGCGGGCGCCTGCGCGGCCCAGCGGGCAGGCACGTCGGCGATGCGGGCCGGCAACGCGGCGAGCAGTGCCGCGACGTCGGGCGGCGCGGATGAGCGGGCAGGCGAGGACATGGCGTCTCCAGAAGAAGGGCCGGGCGGTGGCGCGGCGAGTTTTGCGAACGATCGTGCCATGACGGCGGGCGCGCCACAATCGGCCATTCGGGCAATGGCGCTTCGCGAAGTCCGCAATGATGATGGAGGGGCGCGCCCGTCCGGGACTGCCCGTCCGGGACAAAAGGGGCCGCGAGTATACCGCCGGCGCGCGGCAACCCGCCGCGAACCGGCCAAGGGGGCGATGGCGCGCGCGCGCTGGTCGTTCGCCATTAAAATGCCGCGATGAGCAAATCCAGACACGTGTCCGAGACACCCGCGACCCAGCTGCTGCGCCGCCACGGCGTCGCATTCGGCGAGCATCCGTACGATTACGTCGAGCACGGCGGCACCGGCGAGTCGGCGCGCCAGCTCGGCGTCGACGAACACAGCGTCGTGAAGACGCTCGTGATGGAGGACGAGCATGCAAAGCCGCTGATCGTGCTGATGCACGGCGACCGCACGGTATCGACCAAGAACCTCGCGCGGCAGATCGGCGCGAAGCGCGTCGAGCCGTGCAAGCCCGACGTCGCGAACCGCCATTCGGGCTACCTGGTCGGCGGCACGTCGCCGTTCGGCACGCGCAAGCCGATGCCCGTGTACGTCGAGTCGACCATCCTCGAATTGCCGACGATCTACCTGAACGGCGGCCGCCGCGGTTATCTCGTCAGCCTCGCACCCACGGTGCTCACGACGCTGCTCGGCGCGACGCCCGTGCAGTGCGCAAGCGTCGACTGAGGGTTTCACCTTCGTGGCAGGCCGTGCGCGTTCGGTAGAATGGGCGCCGTTTCGGCCGGTCGGCCCGCACGGCCGGCCGCCATGGCCTGCCGGCGGTTCGCCGCGACGGCGCCTGCCGCGCCCGGCCGCCCCTTCACCGATACGTTGAAAGAAGAGTTCTCCGCATGCAGATCCTGCTCGCCGCACTTGTTGCCTACCTGATCGGTTCGGTGTCGTTCGCCGTCGTCGTCAGCGCCGCGATGGGCCTGGCCGATCCCCGTTCGTACGGGTCGAAGAATCCCGGCGCGACCAACGTGCTGCGCAGCGGCAACAAGAAGGCCGCGATCCTGACGCTCGTCGGCGACGCGTTCAAGGGCTGGCTCGCCGTCTGGCTCGCGCGCCACTTCGGGCTGCCCGACGTCGCCGTGGCGTGCGTCGCGATCGCCGTGTTCCTTGGCCACCTGTATCCGGTGTTCTTCCGCTTCCAGGGCGGCAAGGGTGTGGCGACCGCGGCCGGCGTGCTGCTCGCGGTGCACCCGGTGCTCGGGCTCGCAACCGCGCTGACCTGGCTGATCGTCGCGTTCTTCTTCCGCTATTCGTCGCTCGCCGCGCTGGTGGCGGCCGTGTTCGCGCCGCTGTTCGACGTGTTCCTGTTCGGCACGAGCCACAACCCGGTCGCGTGGGCCGTGCTCGCGATGAGCGTGCTGCTCGTGTGGCGTCACCGCGGCAACATCTCGAAGCTGCTGGCAGGGCAGGAAAGCCGGATCGGCGACAAGAAGAAGGCGGCGGCCGACGGCGGCGCGCAGGACGGCGGGAAGCTCTGAGGAAGGGGTTGCTGCTGTCGCCGCCCGCCGGGGCGTCCCGCATGCGGGGCCCGGCGGCGCGGAGTGACCGGTCGACGGCGTCGATCAGTCGCGGAAGTTGTTGAAGTCGAGCGGGGTGTCGGTCACCTCCTTGCGCAGCATCGCGATCACGCTCTGCAGATCGTCGCGCTTCGTGCCGGTCACGCGCACCGCGTCGCCCTGGATGCTCGCCTGCACCTTGATCTTGCTGTCTTTCACGAGCCTGACGATCTTCTTCGCGAGGTCGCCCGTCACGCCCTTCTTCACGGTGACGATCTGCTTGACCTTGTCGCCGCCGATCTTCTCGACCTTGCCGTAGTCGAGGAAGCGCACGTCGACGTTGCGCTTCGCGAGCTTGTTGATCAGCACGTCCTTGACCTGGCCGAGCTTGAAATCGTCGTCGGCGAATAGCGTCAGCTCGCGCTCCTTCTGCTCGACGCGCGCGTCGGAGCCCTTGAAGTCGAAGCGCGTCGAAATTTCCTTGTTCGACTGCTCGATGGCGTTCTTCACTTCGATCATGTTCGCTTCGGAAACGACGTCGAACGATGGCATGGCATTCTCCCTTGAGATGCAAGCGCCCGGCTTGCGCGCGGGCACTCGCTATAATTGCGGACTGTTTGCCATTTTACCGATGCCCCTGCGTTTGCCCAAGGTCGGCCTTATGCCGCCCCGGCGGACGTGACCGCGAATGCCGATGCCACCTGACGATTCCGCCCTGTCGCTGCTCCCCGACCATCCGCTCGCCGCGCACAACACGTTCGGCATCGACGCGACCGCGCGCTTTGCCGCCCGCATCACGCATGCGGCGCAGTTCGCGGCGCTGCATCGCGATCCGCGCGTCGCGCACCTGCCGCAACTCGTGCTCGGCGGCGGCAGCAACGTCGTGTTCACGCGCGATTTCGACGGCATCGTGCTGCTCGACGAGATCGCCGGGCGCCGCGTCGTGCGCGAGGACGACGACGCATGGTACGTCGAGGCCGGCGGCGGCGAGACCTGGCACGCGTTCGTCGCGTGGACGCTCGAGCACGGTATGCCGGGCCTCGAGAATCTGGCGCTGATTCCTGGCACCGTCGGCGCCGCGCCGATCCAGAACATCGGCGCGTACGGCCTCGAGATGAAGACGTATTTCGACTCGCTCGTGGCCGTCGAACTCGCGACGGGGCGCAGCGAGCGCTTCGATGCCGCGCGCTGCGCGTTCGGCTATCGCGACAGCTTCTTCAAGCGGGAAGGGCGCGGCCGCTTCGCGATCGTCGCGGTGACGTTCAGGCTGCCCAAGCGCTGGACGCCGAGGCTCGGCTACGCGGATGTCACGCGCGAGCTCGATGCGCGCGGCATCGCGCCCGAAGCGGCGACGCCGCGCGACGTGTTCGACGCGGTCGTCGCGATCCGCCGCGCAAAGCTGCCCGATCCGCTCGAACTCGGCAACGCGGGAAGTTTCTTCAAGAATCCGGTGATCGACGCCGCGCGGTTCGATGCGCTGCGCGCGCGCGTGCCGGACGTCGTGTCGTATCCGCAGCCGGGCGGCCAGGTGAAACTCGCGGCCGGCTGGCTGATCGACCGCTGCGGCTGGAAAGGGCGCGCGCTCGGCGCGGCGGCCGTGCACGACCGTCAGGCGCTCGTGCTGGTCAATCGCGGCGGTGCGACGGGCGCCGACGTGCTCGCACTGGCGCGCGCGATCCAGGACGACGTGCGCAAGCAGTTCGGCGTCGAGCTCGAACCCGAGCCGGTGTGCGTGTAACGCGGGCGTTCGACCCGCACCTTTCATGCGCTTTCGCCCGCGCAAACAAAAAGCGCCGATCATCGATCGGCGCTTTTCTTTGCATGCCGCCGGATTCAGGCGGCGCGCGAGTGCTGCGTTCAGTGCTTCAGGCGGCCGAGCAGCAGGAACTCCATCAGCGCCTTCTGCACGTGCAGGCGGTTTTCCGCCTCGTCCCACACGACGCTCTGCGGGCCGTCGATCACGCCGGCCGTCACTTCCTCGCCGCGGTGCGCGGGCAGGCAGTGCATGAAGAGCGCGTCCGCGTTCGCGTGGCCCATCATTTCCTCGTCGACGCACCAGTCGGCAAACGCCTGCATGCGCGCTTCGTTCTCGGCCTCGAAGCCCATGCTCGTCCACACGTCGGTCGTCACGAGATCGGCGCCCTTGCACGCTTCGTTCGGATCGTCGAACACTTCGTAGAACGGCGCGCTGTCCGGCGACACGAGCTTCATGTCGAGCGCATAGCCCGGCGGCGTCGACAGGCGCAACTTGAAGCCGAGGATCTGCGCGGCTTCGATCCACGTGTACAGCATGTTGTTCGCATCACCGACCCATGCGACGGTCTTGCCGGCGATCGGGCCGCGGTGCTCGTAGTACGTGAAGATGTCGGCGAGCACCTGGCACGGGTGGTAATCGTTGGTCAGGCCGTTGATCACCGGCACGCGGGAGTTCTGCGCGAAGCGCGTGATCACGTCCTGCTCGAACGTGCGGATCATGATGATGTCGACCATTCGCGAGATGACCTGCGCGGAATCCTCGACGGGCTCGCCGCGGCCGAGCTGCGTGTCGCGCGTGCTCATGAACACCGCGTGGCCGCCCAGCTGGAAGATGCCGGCTTCGAACGACAGCCGCGTGCGCGTCGAGCTCTTCTCGAAGATCATCGCGAGCGTGCGGTCGTGCAGCGGGTGATAGGTCTCGTAGTTCTTGAACTTGCGCTTCAGGATACCCGTGCGTTCGAGCACGTACTCGTAGTCTTCCAGCGAGAAATCCTTGAACTGCAGGTAGTGACGAATGGTTTTGGCGGTCATGAAACGAAATACGGCGGGTTGGAGCCGGCTGCGGAGCCGGACGCGGCAGCCGTCGGGTGTGGATAACTGCAAAGCAGCATAAAGGATTTTCTGTGCTTTGACGAGCCGCGCCACAAACCGGGGCGGCATCGTCGCGCACGCTGGAGCACGCCGGGAGAGGGGTGGCGAGACGACGCGCGATGGCGCGCTGCGGTATAATCCAAAAGTTTTCTCCAGCCCGGCAGGCAAGGCTTTTCGCGCTCTGCCGGACACAAGCCATGCGCTGCACACATCCGGTGCGGCGCGCCGGCGGCACGCATCGACGGCCTGTTTTCGGGATATCGAAGCGCGTGTGTCGTCCACTCCAGCTTTGTGTTCGCGTATCCAGGCGCCGTCGCCTGGACATCGCCGGGCCGTCACTTGGGTAACCACATGGCTGAAACCCCTCCGACCGAATTCTTCATCCAGGGCATCACGAAAGACGGGAAAAAGTTTCGCCCGAGCGACTGGTCGGAGCGTCTGGCCGGCGTGATGGCCTGCTTCGGGCCCGGCGCGAGCGGCCCGAACGCGCGCCTGAAATATTCGCTGTACGTGCGCCCGACGATGCTCGGCGAGCTGAAATGCGTGATCCTCGATTCCCGGCTGCGCGACATCGAGCCGATGGCATTCGATTTCGTGCTGAATTTCGCGAAGGACAACAACCTCGTCGTCACCGAGGCGTGCGAGCTGCCGGACTACAACGAGAAGAAGTGAGATCGACGGACGAGCGCGCATGCCGCGCTCGCGTCTGGTGGTCGTCCGGTGCGATGCGCGGACGACACGCAAAAAAGCCCGCCTAGGCGGGCTTTTTTGCGATCGCAGGAAACAGGAACGCCCGCCGAAGCGGGCGCACCAGATTTACGCTGCTGCCTGCAGGCCCTTGACGGCCGCGGCGAGGCGGCTCTTGCTGCGAGCGGCCTTGTTCTTGTGAACGATCTTCTTGTCGGCGATCGTGTCGATCGTCTTCACGGCAGCCTTGAACAGCTCGGCAGCCTTTGCCTGGTCGCCGGCTTCAACAGCCTTGCGAACCGACTTGATCGCGGTACGGAATTTCGAGCGCAGCGCCGAGTTGTGCGAATTTGCCTTCGCGGCTTGGCGGGCGCGCTTGCGTGCTTGTGCGGAGTTAGCCATGACGGTTCCTTATCCTGTCCTGTTTCCAGAGCTTGGAGCCTGACGGCCAAGCGCTGCTTTTCGATCCGTCCCCTGAGAACGATTGCCCAGGGGCGCATAAAAAACGGTGAGTTTAACCGAGGCCGAGACATGAAAACGACAGCTGCCGTGCATGTAACAGGCTCAGAAACCGGCAATTATAGCAACAAAATCAAGCGCGTGGCAAGTTCAACGTGACGCCCGCCGGGCGGGGCCGCCGGCGACGCAGGTCCTTTTCGGCATCCGTCCGTGCCGGGACACGCAACGTCCGTATAATAAGCGCCCCATGAATCTATTCCGAGCCCTGCTGACGGTCAGCGGCTTCACGCTGCTGTCGCGCGTGACCGGACTGGCCCGCGAGACGCTGATCGCCCGTGCGTTCGGCGCCAGTCAATACACCGACGCGTTCTACGTCGCCTTCCGTATTCCGAACCTGCTGCGCCGCCTGTCCGCCGAAGGCGCGTTCTCGCAGGCGTTCGTGCCGATCCTGGCCGAGTTCAAGAACCAGCAGGGGCACGATGCGACCAAGGCGCTCGTCGACGCGATGTCGACCGTCCTCGCGTGGGCGCTCGCCGTGCTGTCGGTCGTCGGGATCGCCGGCGCGTCGTGGGTCGTGTTCGCGGTTGCGTCCGGCCTGCGTACCGACGGGCAGGCCTTCCCGCTCGCGGTCACGATGACGCGGATCATGTTCCCGTACATCGTGTTCATCTCGCTGACGACGCTCGCGTCCGGCGTGCTCAACACCTACAAGAGCTTCTCGCTGCCCGCGTTCGCGCCGGTGCTGCTCAACGTCGCGTTCATCGCCGCGGCCGTGTTCGTCGCGCCCCATCTGAAGGTGCCGGTGTACGCGCTCGCGTGGGCCGTCATCGTGGGCGGCGTGCTGCAGTTCCTCGTGCAACTGCCGGGGCTGAAGAAGATCGACATGGTGCCGCTGATCGGCATCAACCCGCTGCGCGCGCTGCGCCACCCGGGCGTGAAGCGCGTGCTCGCGAAGATGGTGCCCGCGACGTTCGCGGTGTCGGTCGCGCAGCTGTCGCTGATCATCAACACCAACATCGCGTCGCGGCTCGGGCAGGGCGCGGTGTCGTGGATCAACTACGCCGACCGTCTGATGGAGTTCCCGACGGCGCTGCTCGGCGTCGCGCTCGGCACGATCCTGCTGCCGAGTCTGTCGAAGGCGCACGTCGACGCCGATACGCACGAGTATTCGTCGCTGCTCGACTGGGGGCTGCGCGTCACGTTCCTGCTCGCGGCGCCGAGCGCGCTCGCGCTGTTCTTCTTCGCGACGCCGCTCACCGCGACGCTGTTCAACTACGGCAAGTTCGACGCGCATACCGTCACGATGGTCGCCCGCGCGCTCGCGACCTACGGGATCGGCCTCGTCGGCATCATCCTGATCAAGATCCTCGCGCCGGGCTTCTATGCGAAGCAGGACATCAAGACGCCGGTGAAGATCGCGGTCGGCGTGCTGATCGTCACGCAGCTGTCGAACTACGTGTTCGTGCCGCTGATCGGTCATGCGGGCCTCACGCTGAGCATCGGCGTCGGCGCGTGCCTGAACTCGCTGCTGCTGTTCCTCGGGCTGCGCAAGCGCGGCATCTACCAGCCGTCGCCGGGCTGGCCGCGCTTCTTCGTGCAGCTCGTCGGCGCGGCGCTCGTGCTCGCGGGCCTGATGCATTGGTGCGCGATCAGCTTCGACTGGACCGGCATGCGCGCGCAGCCGCTCGATCGCATCGCGCTGATGGCCGCGTGCCTCGTGCTGTTCGCTGCACTATATTTCGGTATGTTGTGGGTAATGGGCTTCAAATACGCTTACTTCAGAAGGCGCGCCAAGTGACGACCGCAATGACCCGCGTCCTCGACTACTTCAGCACGCTCGTGGCGGACGACGACAGCCTGCCCGTCACGGAGACCGCGCTGTCGCTCGCACAGGACGCCTATCCCGACCTCGACCTGCAGGGCACGCTGGCCGAACTCGACATGCTGGCCGCGCGGCTGCGCCGCCGGCTCGCCGACGATGCGAACCTGAAGGAGCGCGTCGCCGCGCTCAACGAATTCTTCTTTCGCGAACTCGGCTTCGCGTGCAATCACAACGATTACTACGACCCCGATAACAGCCACCTGAACGCGGTGCTCAAGCGTCGGCGCGGGATTCCGATTTCGCTGTCGGTGCTGTACCTCGAGCTCGCCGAGCAGATTGGCGTGCCGGCGCGCGGCGTGTCGTTCCCCGGCCATTTCCTGCTGCGCGTGACGCTGCCGGACGGCGACCTGATCATTGATCCGACCAACGGCCATTCGCTGTCCGAAGCCGAGATGGTCGAAATGCTCGAACCTTACGTCGCGCGGGCGGCGGGCGCGGTCGACAGCGCGTTGCGCGCGTTGCTGCAGCCGGCCACGAGCCGCGAGATCATCGCGCGGATGCTGCGCAACCTGAAGACGATCTATCTGCAGACGGAACGCTGGCAGCGGCTGCTCGCGGTGCAGCAGCGGCTCGTGATCCTGCTGCCGGAGCACCTCGACGAGGTGCGCGACCGCGGCTTCGCGTATGCACGGCTCGACTACCTGCGCCCCGCGCTCGAGGATCTCGAGCAGTATCTCGGCGAGCGGCCCGATGCGGACGACGCAACCGTCGTCGAATCGCAGGTGACGGAATTGCGGCAGCGGATGCAGCGCGACGACGAGGACTGAGCCGCTGGCGCGGCCCGGCGTCGAGAGCCTTGAACAACAAAACGCCCGCATTGCGGGCGTTTTTGTTTGCAGTTGTTTGCATTTATTTCGGCTGCATCCGGATCGCGCCGTCGAGGCGGATCACTTCGCCGTTGAGCATCGGGTTCTCGACGATCTGGCGCACCAGCATCGCGTATTCGTCCGGTTTGCCGAGCCGCGGCGGGAACGGCACCATCGCGCCGAGCGCGTCCTGCACGTCCTTCGGCATGCCGAGCAGCATCGGCGTCTCGAACAGCCCCGGCGCGATCGTCATCACGCGGATGCCCTGGCGCGCGAGGTCGCGCGCGATCGGCAGCGTCATGCCCGCGACGCCGGACTTTGACGCCGCGTACGCGGCCTGGCCGATCTGGCCGTCGTAGGCGGCGACCGATGCGGTGCTGACGATCACGCCGCGCTCGCCGCCGTCGTTCGGCGTAGTCGCGGCCATCGCGGCGGCCGCGAGCCGGATCATGTTGAAGGTGCCGACCAGGTTCACGTTGATCGTCTTCGCGAACACGTCGAGCGGATGCGCGCCGTCCTTGCCGACGGTTTTCGCGGCAGGCGCGATGCCCGCGCAGTTCACGAGGCCGCGCAGCGTGCCCGCGCGCGTCGCGGCGTCCACAGCTGCCTGCGCATCGGCCTCGCTCGACACGTCGCAGCGCACGAATATGCCACCCAGTTCGCTCGCGAGCGCCGTGCCGGCCGCCTCGTTCAGGTCGGCGAGCACGACCTTGCCGCCGGCCTGCGCGAGCATGCGCGCCGTGCCGGCGCCGAGGCCCGATGCGCCGCCCGTGATCAGAAAGACGTTGCCGCGAATCTCCATCACTGCCTCCTTGTTGGTCCGATGCCGGTCGGCACCTGCGTCCGATCGATTGTACGAGGCGCCGCGGGGGCGCAGGAGCGACCGGCACGCTCGTGCGCATCCCCGTTAGCCGAAGCGGATCGAGCAGACGAAAAAAACCGCCCGGAAAGGGCGGCTTGCGGGTGCACGACGCGGTGCTTACTTCAGTGCGTCAAACGCACGTTCGCGGATTTCGTCGACGGTGCCGAGACCCGAGATCTTGCGATACTGCGGGGCCTTCAGGCCGTTTTCCTCGCCGCGCTGCGCCCAGTCGCCGTAGTACGTGATCAGCGGCTTGGTCTGCGCTTCGTACACTTCGAGACGCTTCTTGACGGTTTCTTCCTTGTCGTCGTCGCGCTGGATCAGCGGTTCGCCCGTCACGTCGTCCTTGCCCTCGACCTTCGGCGGGTTGAACTTCACGTGGTACGTGCGGCCCGATGCCGGGTGCGTGCGGCGGCCGCTCATGCGCTCGACGATTTCCGAGAACGGAACGTCGATTTCGAGCACGTAGTCGATCGCGACGCCGGCGTCCTTCATCGCGTCAGCCTGCGCGATCGTGCGCGGGAAGCCGTCGAACAGGTAGCCGTTCGCGCAGTCGGCGTCCTTCAGGCGCTCCTTCACGAGGCCGATGATCAGCGCGTCCGGCACGAGCTTGCCGGCGTCCATGTAGCCCTTCGCCTCGACGCCGAGCGGCGAGCCGGCCTTGACGGCCGCGCGCAGCATGTCGCCCGTCGAGATTTGCGGGATGCCGAACTTTTCCTTGATGAAGTTTGCCTGGGTGCCCTTTCCCGCGCCGGGCGCGCCCAACAGGATCAAACGCATGGTGATATCTCCAGAATGTAGATTCGTATGGCGAGACGCGAAAGTGTCGGCGACAGCGTGCGCGGCGCTTGCCTGGCGCGCGGCGGACCGGTCTGACGCGGCGCGTCGGCTAAAAGCGACGCGCGGCTGCCGGGACAGGCCGTGGCGGGTCAAGCGAGAACGCGCGGGTCGCGGACGGCTCGCACAATCGCCCGATTATGCCACGGGTTATTTTGAACCCGGACGAAAAAGGGCCTGCACGCGTGCGAGATCGGCCGGCGTGTCGATGCCGGCCTCGGGCGCGTGCTCGGTAATCAGCACGGCAATGCGCTCGCCGTGCCACATCGCGCGCAGCTGTTCGAGCTGCTCAGCCTGCTCGACGGGCGCCTGCGCGAGCGACGGATAAGTGCGCAGGAAACGCGCGCGATACGCATAGAGGCCGATGTGGCGATGGACCGGAAAGGCCGGCGCAGGCATGGCTGAGACGTCGGGCCAGTGCGGCAGATAGGCGTCGCGGCTCCACGGAATCGGCGCACGCGAGAAGTACATCGCGACGTTGCGCGCGTCGAGCGCGACCTTCACGACGTTCGGGTTGAACACGTCGGCCGCGTCGTGGATCGGGTGCGCGGCGGTCGCGATCGCGCAGTCCGGATGCGCGGCGAGGTGCGACGCTACGTCGCGCACGAGCACCGGGTCGATCAGCGGTTCGTCGCCCTGTACGTTGACGACGACGGTGTCGTCGCTCCATCCGAACGTCGCGGCGACTTCCGCGAGCCGGTCGGTGCCGGACGGATGGTCGGCGCGCGTCAGCACCGCTTCGAAACCGTGATCGCGTGCCGCGTCGAGCACGCTCTGCGCGTCGGACGCGATGAGCACCTGCTGCGCACCCGCTTCGCGCGCGCGCTCGGCGACGCGCACGACCATCGGCTTGCCGCCGAGATCGGCGAGCGGCTTGTTCGGCAGGCGCGTCGATGCGAGCCGGGCAGGAATGACGGCGATGAAGGGCTGCGGATGAGTCATCGGGGCTGGGCGGTGAGAAGGGCTGGGGCGGGCGACGCGTCGAAAGCAGGCCGCCCGGCAGGGTTCGGCATGCGGCCGCGGCGAACCGCGGCGGCCGCGTGCCGGTGCAGCGGTGCGGCGTTCAGCTGCCGGCCGGGCCGGCGGGGTCGACCGGCGTGCCTTCGACGGTCTGGCGTGCTTCGTCGACGAGCATCACGGGGATGCCGTCGCGGATCGGGTAGGCGAGCTTGTCCGCGTTGCAGATCAGCTCCTGCGCGGCGCGGTCATAGTGGAGCGGGCCTTTGCAGATAGGGCACACAAGGATTTCAAGCAGGCGAGCGTCCACGGAGTTTCTCCACAACGAGGGCAATGAGGCGAGGATCGAGCGCGGCTTCGACGGGGACGACCCACAGCCGAGCGTCGCGCCAGGAAGCGCCCAATTTTACTGCATCCTTCTCGGTGATCAGGATGGCGTCGACTGCGTCGTCGACGAACGGATTGTCGGCGAACGCGTAATGGTCGGGCAGCGCGCGCGTCGTCGGCGCGAGGCCGGCCGCGCGCAGCGTCGCGAAGAAGCGTTCCGGCGCGCCGATGCCGGCCGCGGCGAGCACGCGCTCGTGCGCGAACTGCGACAGCGGGCGGCGCAGCGCCGGCTGGTCGAGGTGCCACGCGGCGCCCGGCGTCAGCGCGAGCGCGTAGGTGTCGGGCCACGGCGGCAGCGCGCCGCTGTACGGATCGTTGACGAGCGTCGCGTCGCGGTGGCGCGACAGCGGTTCGCGCAGCGGGCCGGCCGGCAGCAGGAAACCGTTGCCGCCGAGCCGGTGGTCGAACACGACGAGCTCGACCGTGCGCGCGAGGCGGTAGTGCTGCAGGCCGTCGTCGCTGACGATCACGTCGACGTCCGGGTGCGCGGCGCGCAGCGCCTGGGCGGCCGCGACGCGGTCGGGACACACCCACACCGGCGCATCGGTGCGGCGCGCGATCAGCAGCGGTTCGTCGCCGGCCGCGCTCGCGCGCGACGCGGGCGTGACCGCGGTGGGTGTCTTCACGTTCGCGCCGTAGCCGCGCGACACGACGCCCGGCGTGAACCCGGCCGCGCGCAGCGCATCGACGAGCGCGATCACGGTCGGCGTCTTGCCGGTGCCGCCGACGGTCACGTTGCCGACCACGACGACGGGCACGCCGACGTCGACCGGTTGCTTCCAGCCCTGTGCGTAGGCGGTACGGCGCAGCGCCGCGCACAGGCCGAACACGCACGCGAACGGCGTGAGCGCCCACGCGAGTGCGCCGCGTCGCTGCCATTCGCGCGTGACGCGCGCTTCGAGCCGCGCGAGCGGGCCGCCGGGCGCGCTCATCGGGCCGGGCGCGGCGTGTCGTGCGCCGCGGCGTGGGACGGATTCGTCAAGACGGATTCTCCGTTGCGCGGCGCATGCCGCAAGGTCTTCGGAAGGCGGCACTCTAGCGCGCCGCACGCGGGCGCGGCAAGCGCGGCCGGGCGACGCACCCGACGGGGTCGGATCGTCGCGCGCTGTGGATAACTCTGTGAAGAACTCCCCGCCTGTTCGCGCCAAACGCCCGCCGGGCGGACATCGAATCGGTCGAGAATGGATTCGTAAGGTTTAAAAATATATAAAAATCAACGTGTTGCGGGCAATTGTCTGGATTTTTGTGCGGTTTTCAAGTGTTTTTGGCGGACGATTGCCAGCATGTGGACACATTTCACGCATCGCGGCGCGCACGGTCGGCGCTGGACGTCGGGCGCGTGTCGGACTATCGTGTCGCCGCCAGCATTCATTCGATCGCCCATGCTTTCCGACTCTCCTTTTTCCGTTCCCGGCGCCACCCGCGGCGGCGACGAAGTGATTCCCGTTTCGGCGCTCAATCGCGCGATTTCGACGATGCTCGAGCGCTCGTTTCCGCTGCTGTGGATTTCGGGCGAAGTGTCGAATTTCACGCGCGCCGCGAGCGGTCACTGGTATTTCTCGATCAAGGACGGGCAGGCGCAGATGCGCTGCGTGATGTTCCGCGGTCGCGCGCAGTATGCGGAATTCACGCCGCGCGAAGGCGACCGGATCGAGGTGCGCGCGGTCGTCACGATGTACGAGCCGCGCGGCGAAGTGCAGCTCAATGTCGAGGCCGTGCGGCGCACCGGGCAAGGGCGGCTGTACGAGGCGTTCCTGCGGCTCAAGGCGCAGCTCGAGGCCGAAGGCCTGTTCGCGCCCGAGCGCAAGCGGCCGCTGCCGGCGCACCCGCGCGGGATCGGCATCGTCACGTCGCTGCAGGCCGCCGCGCTGCGCGACGTGCTGACCACGCTCGCGCGCCGCGCGCCGCACATCCCGGTGATCGTCTATCCGGCACCCGTGCAGGGCGCGGGCTCGGCCGAGAAGCTCGTCGCGGCCGTGCAGGCCGCGAACGCGCGGCGCGAGGTCGACGTGCTGCTGGTCTGTCGCGGCGGCGGGTCGATCGAGGATCTGTGGTCGTTCAACGATGAAGCGCTCGCGCGCGCGATCGCCGCGAGCGAACTGCCGGTCGTCAGCGGCGTCGGCCACGAAACCGATTTCACGATCGCGGACTTCGCGGCCGACCTGCGCGCGCCGACGCCGACCGGCGCGGCCGAGCTCGCGAGTCCGCAGCGCGCGTTGCTGTTGCGCGAGGTCGCCGACCGGCAGCGCGCGCTCGCGCGCTGCCTGGAACGCGGGCTCGAGCAGCGGGCGCAGCAGCTCGACTGGCTCGCCCGCCGGCTCGTCAGCCCGGCCGAACGGCTGCGGCGGCAGCGTATCCACGTCGAACAACTGGCGGTGCGGCTCGCGTCGGCGGCGTCGCGGCCGGTGCGCGACGCGCGTGCGCGTTTCGCGCTCGCGCAGCTGCGCTGGCAGCGTGCGCGGCCCGATCCGACGCAGGCGCGCCATGCGCTCGCAGGGCTGTCGCAGCGGCTCACCGTGGCGTTGCAGCGCCGTCACGAGCGCGACACCGCGCGGGTCTCGGCCTGCGCGGCGCGGCTCGAGGTGCTGAGCCCGCAGCGCACGCTCGAGCGCGGCTACGCGGCGCTGATCGACGCGCAGACCGGCCGCGCGGTGCGTGCGCCGAGCTCACTGAAGCCGCAGCGCCGCCTGACCGTGCATCTCGCCGAAGGCTCGGCCGACGTGTCGCTTGCCGACGTGCAGCCGCGGCTGACCGATACGATCTGACGAAGGCGACGCACGCGAAGCGAAGCTCGCGCGCCCGGCGTACCGGATTGACCGGTGGCGCCCCGCGCGGGAACGGATGCTGCGCGTCGTCGTCTCGTCCTGCCGGATGAAGCGCCAACGCCGATTTTCTGCATACCGCGGATAAATGCCCGTGAGTTTGCGGGGATATTCGGACTCGCCTACAATCGGACGCTCGGCAGCATCCAATACAGCCCCCCTACATACTCAACGAAGGAATCGCCATGGCTCATACGCTCCCGCCGCTCCCGTACGCTGAAGACGCACTCGCGCCGACCATCTCGAAAGAGACGATCGAGTACCACTACGGCAAGCATCACCAGGCTTATGTGACGAACCTGAACAACCTGATCCCCGGCACGGAATTCGAAAACCTGCCGCTGGAAGAGATCGTGAAGAAGTCGTCGGGCGGCATCTTCAACAACGCCGCGCAAATCTGGAATCACACGTTCTTCTGGAACAGCCTGTCGCCGAACGGCGGCGGCGCACCGTCGGGTGCACTGGGCGACGCGATCAACGCGAAGTGGGGTTCGTACGACGCGTTCAAGGAAGCGTTCACGAAGGCTGCGGTCGGCACGTTCGGTTCGGGCTGGGCATGGCTCGTGAAGAAGGCCGACGGTTCGCTCGACATCGTGTCGACGAGCAACGCCGCAACGCCGCTGACGACGGCCGACAAGGCGCTGCTGACGATCGACGTGTGGGAACACGCGTACTACATCGACTACCGCAACGCACGTCCGAAGTTCGTCGAAGCGTTCTGGAACATCGTGAACTGGGACTTCGCAGCGAAGAACTTCGCGTAAGTCCACGTGTCCTGCGCGCCTAAGCGGCGCGCGGCACCGTAAAAAAAGCCCTCGTCACGAGGGCTTTTTTGTTTTCGTCGGACGTGAATCGACACCCGACATTCGCCGGATCAGGCAATCACCCCCGCCAACCATCCGAGCGCCGCGCTTGCGATCACGACCGCCCACGGCGGCACGCGCCAGAACACCAGCGCGACGAACGCGACAAGTGCGGCCGCGAAATCGCCAGGCGACACGATCGTGTCGGTCCATACCGGGTGATAGAGCGCGGCGAGCAGCAGGCCGACGACGGCCGCGTTCACGCCCGCGAGCGCGGCCTGCATGCGCGTGCTGCGGCGCAGGCGTTCCCAGAACGGCGCGGTGCCGGCCACGAGCAGGAACGACGGCGCGAAGATCGACACGAGCGCGATCGTCCCGCCGAGCCAGCCGTTCGGCGCATCGCGCAGCGAAGCACCGAGGAAGGCCGCAAAGGTGAAGAGTGGCCCCGGCACGGCCTGCGCGACACCGTAGCCGGCCAGAAATGCCGAATCGCCGACCCAGCCCGGCGCGACGACGGCGGCCTGCAGCAGCGGCAGCACCACGTGGCCGCCGCCGAACACCAGCGCACCGGTGCGGAAGAACGCGTCGACGACGGCGAGCGTGTTCGAATGGAACGCGCGGGCCGCGAACGGCAACACGACGATCAGCGCGGCGAACAGCGCGAGCCACAGCACGCCCGCGCGGTGCGACAAATGCAGCGGCAACGGCTCGTGCGCGCCGCGCTCGGGCTGCGGCAACAGCACGAGACCGGCTGCACCCGCCGCGACGATCACGGCAACCTGCAGCCACGCGGCCGGCACGAGCAGCGCGATGGAGGCCGCGATCGCCATCAGCGTGACGCGGCGCGCATCCGGGCACAGCGTGCGCGCCATGCCCCATACCGCCTGCGCGATCACCGCGACCGACACGATGCGCAGCCCGTGCAGCGCGCCGGCGGCGACCGGCATGCCCGTCGCATGCACGCCGAGCGCGAACAGCATCATCAGCAGCGCCGACGGCAACGTGAAGCCGAGCCACGCGGCGAACATCCCCGCATAGCCCGCGCGCGACAGTCCGATCGCCATCCCGACCTGGCTGCTCGCCGGCCCCGGCAGGAACTGGCACAGCCCGACGAGGTCGGCATACGCGCGCTCGGTCAGCCAGCTGCGCCGCGTGACGAACGTATCGCGGAAGTAGCCGAGATGCGCGACGGGGCCGCCGAACGACGTGAGGCCGAGCCGCAGGAACGCGACGAACACGGGCCAGGCGTGGCGGGACGGGGCGGTGACGGTCGACGTGTTCAAGTGCGGGTCGGGGGAGGGGGAAACGAGCCGCCACGATAGCGCAATGCCATGACGGCGGGAACGCAATGTTGCGGCGCTTGCTGCTATTGTTGCGGTTGTTGCGCTTGCGCGGTGGTGTCAGTCCGTGCTGGCGGGTAATCCGCTCGCGCGGCGCAGCGCGTCGACGTCGACGAGTTCGATCTCGCCGACGTGCAGCCGCACGACGCCGTCGGCCTGCAGCGCCTTCAGCAGCTGGTTGGTGGTCTGCCGCGTCAGCGACAGCATCGCCGCAAGCTTTTCCTGCGACAGCCGGATGTGCGTGCGGCCGGCGCTGATCCCGCCGTAGCCTTCGGCGATCATCAGCAGCCGCGCGGCGAGCCGCTGCGCGGCCGGCATCACGCTCATCGATTCGACGTTCAGGAGGCTCAGCCGAAGCTTTTGCGCCATCAGCAGCGCGAACTGCCGCCAGTACTGGGGCGTCGTGTCGAGAATCGCGAGCAGCCCGGCCTGCGGGACGTGCAGCAGCAGCGTGTCGTCGAGCGCGATCGCATCGTGGGTGCGCGGCTGGCCGTCGAACAGCGCGATCTCGCCGAACCACGTGACGGGCTCGGCGACCATCAGCAGCGCTTCCTTGCCCTGCGGATCCACCGCGCCTATGGTGAGGGAGCCGGCCAGCACCGCATACAGCCCGCATGGCGGGTCGCCGCGGCGGAACAGCGCGCGGCCGGCCGGCAGGCGCCGCACCGCGGCGCGGGCGAGCAGGTCTTCGCGCAACGCCGGCGGCAGCGCGGCGAACCACGGGTGCGCTTCGATCTGCGGCAGGTAGGGGGCGAGCGACGAGGGCATGGGCACGCGATGTCGGGTAGCTGACAGAGGTTCTCGGGCGTGACGCGCATCATAGCGCTCAATGATCGTTCAGGAGACACCATGAAGACCCTCGAGGACCACCTTTCCCAGTATGCGGCCTACCATCGCGACGCGCGCAACATCGCGACGCACCTGGTCGGTATTCCGATGATCGTGTTCGCGGTCGAGGTGCTGCTGTCGCGGCCGGCGCTCGGCACGCTGGCAGGCGTCGCGCTGTCTCCCGCGCTGTTGCTCGCCGTGGCGTCCGTGGTGTTCTACCTGCGCCTCGACCTGCGCTTCGGCGTGGTGATGGCCGCGCTGTTCGCGCTCGGCCTGTGGGCCGCGCAGACGCTCGCGCTGCTGCCCACCGCGCAGTGGCTCGCGATCGGCATCGGCGCGTTCGTGGTCGGCTGGATCGTGCAGTTCATCGGGCACTGGTTCGAGGGGCGCAAGCCCGCGTTCGTCGACGATCTGGTCGGCTTGATCGTCGGGCCGCTGTTCGTCGTCGCCGAAGTCGCGTTCTTCGCGGGCCTGCGCGGCGACTTGCGCCGCGAAGTCGAGCGGCGCTCGGGGCCCGTCCACGGCGGCGCGCATTCGCATGTCTGACACGTCGGCCGCGCCCGTCTGCGTGTTCGGCGCGGGCGCGGTCGGCTGCTATCTCGGCGGCCGGCTCGCGGCGGCCGGTACGCCGGTGGCGCTCGTCGGCCGCGCCCGCATCGGCGACGCGATTCGGGCGAACGGACTGACCTTGACCGACTCGCGCGGCTATCGCGCGACGCTCGAGCCGGCTCAGGTCGCGTTCTCGACCGATCCGGCCGCCGCGGCCGCCGCGCGGCTGGTGCTCGTCACGGTGAAGTCGGCCGCGACGCATGACGCCGCGGCGCAGCTCGCCGGCGTGCTGCGGCCCGGCACGGTCGTCGTCAGTTTCCAGAATGGCCTTTCCAACGCCGACGTATTGCGCGAGGCGCTGCCGCAAGCGACCGTGCTGGCCGGCATGGTTCCGTTCAACGTGATTGAGCGCGCGCCCGGCGCGTTTCACCAGGGTTCGACCGGCGCGTTCGCGGCCGATGCGTCGCCCGCGCTGCGGCCGTTCACCGGCGCGTTCGCGCGTGCCGGGCTGCCGCTCGCGCTGCACCGCGACATGCGCGCCGTGCAATGGGCGAAGCTGCTGCTGAACCTGAACAACGCGGTCAATGCGCTCGCGAACCTGCCGCTGCGCGACGAACTCTCGCAACGCGCATACCGGCGCTGCGTCGCGCTGGCGCAGCGCGAAGCGCTGCACGTGTTGTCCCGCGCCGCGATCCGGCCCGCGCGGCTCACGCCGTTGCCGGCCGCATGGATTCCCGCGGTGCTGGAGTTGCCCGATCCCGCGTTTCGCGCGCTGGGCGGTCGAATGCTCGCGATCGATCCGCTCGCGCGTTCGTCGATGTCCGACGATCTCGCCGCGCGCCGTGCGACCGAAGTCGAATGGATCAACGGCGAGATCGTCCGGCTGGCCGCGCGCTTCGGCGCGCCGGCGCCGGTCAACGCGCGGCTCTGCGCCCTCGTTCACGACGCGGAAACGGCGGCATCGCGGCCGGCCTGGCGTGGCGACGCGCTGTGGGCCGAACTGACGGCCGCGGTGACCCGCGCGGGCGGCATGCGAGCGGCGTAGCGCCACGCGCGGCGCGCCATACCACGCGCGATGCGCAGCGGCTAAGATGCGTGATGCGTCGCCCGATCAGACGCGTACGCGGAGCAATCGCCATGGTGGATCGCCCGACTGTCGATGCCTACGAAGCCCATGCCGCGCAATACGCGCAGGACTGGCTCGACGAGGCCGCCCCCGACGACATGTACGCGCTGCTCGAGCAGGTTTTCTCGCCGGGGCCCACGGCCCATGTCGGCTGCGGCGCGGGGCGCGACACCGCGTGGCTCGCTTCGCAAGGATTCGACGTGCGCGGCTACGACGCGAGCGCCGCGTTGCTCGCCGAGGCGCGCTTGCGTTACCCGTCGCTGACGTTCGAATTGGCCGCGCTGCCGGCGCTCGCCGGCGTGCCGTCCGGCGCGTTCCGGAACGTACTGTGCGAAACGGTCGTGATGCACCTCGAACAGACCGATGCGGCCGCGGCGGCCGCACGGCTCGCCACATTGCTGATGCCCGGCGGCACGGTGTATCTGAGCTGGCGGGTGGCCGGCCACGGTGCGTTGCGCGACGAGCGCGGCCGCTTGTACACGCCGCTCGATTCGGCGCGCATGCGTGCGGCGCTCGGCGCCGGCATGCAGGTGATCGACGAGCATGAAGTCGTCAGCGCGTCGTCCGGCAAGCGCGTGCACCGGCTGATCGCGCGCCGGGCTGGCGATGTCAACGGCGCCGCATGAGCGCGGCGCGCATCTTCATTCGCGGTTGAGCGCCGCTTCCCAGTTGATGTCCACGCACAGCACCTGCATGCCGGTCGCGACCGGCGCGGCGATCGATGCGGTCACGCACAGGTGCGCCTCGTTGATCGACAGGTACGGCGGCGTCAGATGCACGCGGCCCGGCGCGCGCATCGCGTGGCTGAAGTACGGGCGGCGCTCCCAGCTCGCGCCTTCCGAATGCAGCAGCGGCCGGAAGCGTTTCGCCCGCTGCGAGACGCTGCCGCGCGCGAGCACGTTGTCGCCGATCTGGCGGCCCGATGCATCGAGCAGGAAGCAGCGCGCGGTTTCCGGCAAGCCGAGCACGGCGCCGGCGGCGTCGATCAGCGGCTCGCCGGCGGCGAGCTTCTTGCTCGCTTCCTCCAGCGCGGCGACATACGGCGCGAGGCGTTCGGCCTGCGTGCGCTCGCGTTGCGCGACGCGCAGCCGCAACGCGGCCGACAGCGTGTCCATGCAGCCGGCGGCGGCCTGCGGCTGGACGGGGTCGACGCTCGGCCCCGCGAAGTACTGCCCTTGCACGAAATCGACGTCGCATTCGAGCGCGATCAGCGCGTCGCGCTCGGTCGCGAGCCCGCCCATCAGCACGAGCTGGCCGGATTCGTGCAGCAGCGACACGAGCCCCGGCAGCACGCGTTCGAGATGCGAATGCTCGCTCGCCTGCGCGAGGATGCCGCGATCGAGCGTGACGATGTCGGGGTGCAGGTGCCACACGCGGTCGATGTTCGAATGCTTCGCGCCGAAGCCGCCGAGCGCGATCAGGAAGCCGGCCTTGCGCAACCCGTCGACGATCGCCGCGTAGCGCGGCGTCTCGCCGCCCGCCTGTTCGGGCACCTCGAGCACCACGCGATGCGGCGGCAGCCCGAGCGCCTTCAGGTTCGCGAGCAGCGCGTCGCCGTAGACGGTGTCCATCAGCGCGGCCGGATGCAGGCTCAGGAAGAGCCATTCGTCGTGACTGTCGAACGCGTGGAAGTTGCCGAGATGCAGCGATTCGGCGAGCCGGCCGAGTTCGAGCAGGTCGCCGCGCCGCGCCGCCTGCGTGAATACCTCGTGCGACGCGACCTGGCGGCTTTCCTCGTCGTGCGCGCGCAGCGACGCGTGATAGCCGATCGCGCGGCGGTGCGACACCGAGAAAACCGGCTGGAACACGCTGAACACGGTGTACGCGCCGTACAGCACGGTGCGCCGCTTTCCGTCGTCACCGGCGACGGGGCGGGGCGGCTGGAAGCCGGGGGGATCGATGTCGATCATGCTCATGATGTCGGCCGAAGGGAGACTGCCAGTTTACCTACAGAATAGGCGAGCAAGAAGCATGCACGGCATCGTGCCCCGTGCGGCGGGCCGCCGCGGGCGCCGGCTGCCGCGCCGTGCAGCATGGCCGCACCGACATGGTGCGCGCCGCGCCCTCGTGGCGATCGCGGCGATCTGGACGGCGTGCGCCGGGCGTCACGCGCGTTCGGACGGGTCGGTCTTCTGCGCGCGGCCGCGGATTTCGGGGGCGAGTTGCGCGAAGATCCACGCCGACGCGGCCGTGATGATCCCCACGCAGATGAAGGTCGCATGGAACGCGGGCAGCGTATTGCTCGGCGTCACCGTGCGCAGCATCCCGGTGAAGGTCGCGAGCAGCGCACCGGCGACGGTGACGCCAAGGCTCATCGACAGCATCTGCACGAGCGAGAACAGGCTGTTGCCGCTGCTCGCGCCGCCGGTGCCGAGATCCTTCAGCGTCAGCGTGTTCATCGCGGTGAACTGCATCGAGTTGAAGCCGCCGAACAGCGCGAGGTGCACGACCTTCACCCAGACGGGCACCGTGTCGCGCATCAGCGCGAAGCTCGCCATCATCACGCCCACCATGATCGTGTTCACGAGCAGCACCTTGCGGTAGCCGTGCCGCGTGATCAGCTGCGTGATGATCCGCTTCGAGAACATCCCCGCCGCCGCGACCGGCAGCATCATCAGCCCGGCCTCGAACGCCGAATAGCCGAGGCTCACCTGCAGCAGCAGCGGGATCAGGTACGGCATCGCGCCGCTGCCGATCCGCGCGAACAGGTTGCCGAGCAGGCCGACGCTGAACGTATGGATCTTGAACAGCTCGAGCGAGAAGATCGGCAGCGGCGCGCGCACCGCGTACAGTCCGTACGCGACGAAGCATGCGAGGCTCAGGATCAGCAGTACCAGCACGGCCGCGTGCTGCATGCCGAGATCGGCGAGCCCGTCGAGCGACAGCGAGATCGCGACCATCCCGATCGTCAGCAGCAGATAGCCCTTCAGGTCGAAGCGGCCGACGGCCGGGTTGCGCGAGTCGGGCATCGAGTAGAAGGTCGCGATGCAGCCGGCGACGCCGACCGGCACGTTGATCAGGAAGATCCAGTGCCACGACGCGATCTTCACGAGCCAGCCGCCGAGCGTCGGCCCGATCAGCGGCCCGATCAGCCCGGGAATCGCGACGAACGACAGCGCGCTCAGGTAGCGTTCGGCCGGGAACGTGCGCAGCACGGCGAGCCGCCCGACCGGCAGCAGCATCGCGCCGCCCACCCCCTGCACGACGCGGAACACGACGAGCTGCTGCAGCGTATGCGCGTTCGCGCACAGCAGCGAGCCGAGCGAGAACACCAGGATCGCGCTGAAGAACACGCGCCGCGTGCCGAACGTGTCCGCGAGCCAGCCGGAAACGGGAATCATCACCGCCATCGTCAGCGAGTACGCGATCACGACCGACTGCATCCGGAGCGGCGATTCGCCGAGACTCACGGCCATCGACGGCAGCGCCGTGTTGACGATCGTCGCATCGAGCGTCTGCATGAAGAAGCCCGTCGCGACGAGCCACAGCATCACGGTGAGGTTCTTTTCGCCGGGAGCGGCGGCGGGCGGGGGTTGGAACATGGGGGCGGACCGGGGGCGCGGGACAGCCGCCATTGTAGGCAAAGCCGCCGGAACACGCAGAATGGGGGGCCCCGCCAGCCGTCAGGACATGAAACCGGGCGTACCGGCAGCGGGCGTACCGGCACTGGGCGTACCGGCACCGGGCGTACCGGCACCGGGCATACCGGCACCGGGTGGACGCCCGTCCGCCGGCGAACCGGTACAGTTCAGCCGAAAGTGTCTGCAGGCGTATCTGTCCGCGCGTCGCCGCCGTCCGGAATACTGGTGTCATCGAACCCGCGCGACCCGGAGGCCGCCATGCGCGAACTGCGACTCTACGAGATGGACGGCAACGAGCCGGCCGCGCGGTGGCGGATCGTCGATCGCACCGCGCTGCAGGTCGCGGACGGCGACCTGTGGGTGACGGTCGAGGGCCGGCCCGACGATCATTGGCTGCGCGCCGGCGAGTCGCTCTCGCTGCTGCCCGGCATGCGCGTGTGGATCAGCGCGGCGGCGGGCGGTGCGGTGTTCGCGTTCGGCCCGCAGGCGGCGCCGGCCGTGCACGCGACGCCGATCGCGTGGCGACGGTTTGCCGCATGGCGCGCCGGCCGCGCTCAGGCCGTCGCATCGCTGCCGACGTAGCGCGCGCGAGGCCGGATCAGCTTGCCGTCCGCATACTGTTCGAGCGCATGCGCGATCCAGCCCGCGGTGCGGCCGGCCGCGAACAGCGTGAACGCGGCGCCGTCGGGCAGCGCAAGCGTGCGCTCCAGCACCGCGAGCGCGAAATCGATCGACGGGCGCAGGCCGGTCGCCGCTTCCACGCGCGTGGCGAGCGCGCGAGCGACCTGGAGCGGCGCCCGGTCGGGCAGCGTCGCGTGCAGTGCGTCGAGCAACGCGCGGGCACGCGGATCGCCGTCGGGATAGAGCGGGTGCGCGAAGCCGGACAGCACCGTGCGGGCGCCGTCCGCGCGTTCGTCGTGCGCGACGCGCAGCGCGAGATAGCGGTCGAGGTCGGCGGCACGCGCCGCTTCATCGAGCAGGGCGCCCGCACGGAACGTCTCGCCGCCGTGACGCGGGCCCGACAGCGCGGCGAGCCCGCCCGCGATCGCGCCGAACAGGTGGGTGCCGGTCGATGCGATGCAGCGCACCGCAAACGTCGACGGGTTCAGCTCGTGGTCGGCGCACAGCACGAGCGCGCGGCGCAGCAGGTCGACTTCGTCGCGCCGCCGGATGCGCCACGCGGCGGCGAGCTGCCGGTGCACGGGCGCGTCGTTCGGCGTGCTGCCGGCCAGCGCGGCCGCCGTCACGCGCAGCAGCAGCGTGGCCGCGTCGAACTGCGCGTCGCGCCCCTGCGCCCACAGGCGCGGCAGCGACGCGGCCGCGGCGGGGAGCAGCACCAGCGTGCGCTCGAGCGGCGCCAGATGCGCCCAGCGGCGCGCCCAGTCGTCCCACTGCGCGGTGTCGAAACCGGTCGACGCCGGCGATGCGGCGGCCAGCCGCGCGGGCGGACAATCCCACAACCGTGCGGCCACTTCCTCGAGCGTCGCGTCGTTCGCGAGCGCGATCGCATCGGCGCCGCGGTAGTGCAGGCGGCCGTCGGCGATCTGCGTGATCCGCGATTCGAGCACGGGCACGCCCCAGTCGAGCGAGCGTTCGGCGACGCCGCCCGCGCGTTTGGCATCGGCGCGACGGCGCGCGAGCAGACGCACCTCGTCCGCGTCGTAGCGGCGGCGCTTGCTCGCGCCGTCGGGCAGCGAGCGCAGCAGCCCGCGGCTCACATACGCATAAAGGGTGCTCACGCTGACACCGAGGATGCCGGCGGCTTCCGGCGCGCTGAGGGACGTCATGCGGATCGCTCCTGTCGGGGCGCATGAAACGCGGCCCGGCTACAACTATTCGTTATGCATTGATTCGGGCAATCAAGATTGATCGCACCCGTCGCGAATTCTAGACTCGATTGAGTCTCCTCAACGGCGCGCTTACACCATGACACCCGAACTCGCATTGACCCGTTTGTGGCAACTCGCGCACGGCGCGCCTGACGCGCTGGCCCGCGCGGCCGTGACGGGGCAGGACCCGACGCTGCCGTCGACGTTCCACGTCGGCACGCTGGCCGCGGCGACGATCGCGGCAGCCGGCCTCGCGGCGGCCGAATGTCACCGGCTGCGCACGGGTGTCGCGCAGCGCGTCGACGTGTCGATGCGCGACGCGCTCGTCGCGTTCCGCAGCGAACGCTACCTGCGCGTCGACGATGGCCCGCCGCCGGAGCTGCGTCATCCGGTGACGGGCTTCTACGACACGCGCGACGGACGCTGGATCCAGCTGCATGCGAACTTTCCGCATCACCTGCACGGAATTCTCGACGTGCTCGGCTGCGGCCCGCGGCGCGACGACGTTGCCGCGGCGATCCGCACGTGGGACGGCGCGGCGCTCGATACCGCGCTGGCCGAGGCGGGCCTCTGCGCGGCATTGATCAGAACCCCTGACGAATGGGCTGCGCACGATCAGGCGCGCGCGCTCGCGTCGCTGCCGCTGTTCGAGATCGAGCGGATCGGCGATGCACCTGTCGAGGCGATCGGACACGGCGAGCCCGACCAGCCGCTCGCGGGCGTGCGCGTGCTCGATCTCACGCGCATCATCGCAGGGCCGGTCGCGGGCCGCACGCTCGCGTCGCACGGCGCGCAAACGCTGCTCGTCAACGGCCCGCACCTGCCGAACATCGCGTCGCTCGTGATCGACAACGGGCGCGGCAAGCGCTCGACGTGGATCGACCTGCGCGAGGCGGCGGGCGTCGCCGCGCTGCGCGATCTCGCACGCCACGCCGACGTATTCCTGCAAGCCTATCGCCCGGGCGCGCTCGCGGCGCGCGGGTTCTCGCCGCAGGCGCTCGCGGAACTGCGGCCCGGCATCGTCTGCGTGTCGGTATCCGCTTACGGACACGCGGGGCCGTGGTCGATGCGGCGCGGCTTCGACAGCCTCGTGCAGTCGGCGAGCGGCATCGCATGGAGTGAGCAGCGCGCGGCGCACGCGGACGGCCCGCGCCATCTGCCGTGCCAGGCGCTCGATCATGCGACGGGGTATCTGGCGGCGTTCGGCGCGATGATCGCGCTCGCGCGGCGGGCGACGGAAGGGGGGAGCTGGCACGTGCGGTTGTCGCTCGCGCAGACGGGTCGCTGGCTGCAATCGTTCGGCGTGGTGCCGGACGGTCTGCACGCACCGGAATTTACGCCCGACGACGTGCGCGACCAGATCGACCGGAGCGCGTCGCCGTTCGGCACGATCGATGCGGTGCGCCCGGCCGAACGCCTGTCGGCGACGCCGCCGTGCTTCGCCCGGCCGCCCGTTCCGCTCGGCACGGACGACGCGCGCTGGCTGTGAGCGCCGGGGGCACCGTGCCCGTTACTTGCGCAGCTCGACGACGAAGTCGTAGTAATCGTTGCGGCAGTAGGTATCGGTGAGCTCGATCGCGCGCTGGTCGGCCGTGTAGCCGATCCGCGTGATCAGCAGCAGCGCGTCGTGCGGCGCGATGCCCATCTGTTGCGCGATCTCGTCGGTCGCGTTGACTGCGCGGAAATGCTGCAGCGCGCGCACGATCGGCGTGCCGCGCGCTTCGAGATAGCTGTACAGCGAACCGCCGATCGCCTGCGGATCGGGAATCAGCGTAGCGGGGAACGTCGAGTTCTCGACGGCCATCACGATGCCGTCGGCGAGGCGCAGGCGCTTCAGCCGTGTAACGGATGCGGCCGGCGACAGCCCGAGCTGAATCACTTCGTCGCGGTTCGCCGGCTGGATTTCGCGCTCGAGCCATTGCGAGCTCGGCTTGAAGCCGCGGCGCTCGAGCATCTCGCTGAAGCTCGACAGCCGCGACAGCGGATCCTCGTAACGCGGCTGGATGAAGTTGCCGGCGCCTTGCGTGCGGCGGATCAGGCCCTGCTCGACGAGCAGCGCGATCGCCTTGCGCGCGGTGATGCGCGACACGCCGAGCGCTTCGGACAGCACACGCTCGGACGGTAGCGCCTCGCCAGCCGCCCAGCGATTGTCGTGGATCGCGTCGCCGAGCTTGCGGGCGAGCTGCAGATAGAGCGGCGTGTCGTTGTCGGGGTCGGGGCGCAGGTCCTGCCAGCGGTCGTCCGTGGGTGACTTCATGGAATGGGTATCGATCAGGTTGCCGGCCATTCTAAGTCATCATGCGGCGCCGTTATAGCCGGTTTTTGCCGTGTAATACGTGAAGGCCGCACGGATTGACTACACTGATGCGTCGTATTCGATGCTTCGGCCGCGGTGCGCGGCCACGAACCGCAGCGAGGAACGCATGACAGACACGATCGCCACGGTCGTCCTGCCGGACGGCGAGACGATTCCGAAGCTCGGCCTCGGTACCTGGGAAATGGGCGAGCGCCCCGCGCGTCCCGCCGACGAGATCGCCGCATTGCGCGAGGGTATCGCGCTCGGGATGACGCTGGTCGACACCGCCGAGATGTATGGCGACGGCGCGACCGAGGAACTCGTCGGCGAGGCGCTGGCCGGCCTGCGCGACGACGTGTTCCTCGTCAGCAAGGTGTACCCGCATCATGCGAGCCGGCGCGGCGTCGTCGCCGCGTGCGAGGCGAGCCTCGAACGTTTGCGTACCGATCATCTCGACCTGTACCTGCTGCACTGGCGCGGTTCGGTGCCGCTCGAGGAGACGGTGGAGGGGTTCGAGGCGTTGCGGCGCGCGGGCAAGATCCGGCACTGGGGCGTCAGCAACTTCGATACGGCCGACATGGCCGAGCTCATCGACGAGGCGGGTGGCGGCGCGTGCGCGACCAACCAGATACTCTACAACATCGCGCGGCGTGGTCCGGAATTTGACCTGCTGCCGTGGCTCGCCGAGCATCGGATGCCCGCGATGGCTTACAGCCCGGTCGATCACGGGCGGCTGCCGAAGCGCTCGCCGCTCGACGAGATCGCGCGGCAGCGCGGCGTGTCGGTGACGCGTGTCGCGCTTGCGTGGGTGCTCGCGCAACCGGGTGTGTTCGCGATTCCGAAGGCGTCGCGGATCGAGCACGTGCGCGACAATCGTGCGGCGCTCGACCTCGTGTTGAGCGATGACGAGCGCGCGCAGATCGACGGTTATTTCCGTCCGCCGCGCAGCAAGCGCGCGCTCGAAATGCTCTGACGGCACTGCTCAGGCGATGCGTCGGTCAGTGGCCATGGCCACCGGCCGATCCACCGCTGCCGCCTCCGCCGCCTCCGCCGCTGCCGTTGCCGACACCGTTGGCGCCGCCGCTGCCGGCGCCACCATTGCCGTTGCCATTACCGTTGCCACCGCCATTGCCGTGGCCACCGATTCCGTGACCGCCGGTGCTGCCGCCGCCGTTACCTTGGCCACCGCTGCCGCCGGCGCCGCCGCTGCCGCCGCTACCGCCGCTGCCGCCGCCGCCGCCGCTGCCGCCGCTGCCGCCGCCACCGCCACCGCCACCGCCACCGCCGCCGCCGCCGCCGCCGCCGCCGCCACCGCCACCGCCACCGCCACCGCCACCGCCACCGCCGCCGCCGCCGCCACCGCCACCGCCACCGCCACCGCCACCGTTGCCGTTGCCGTTGCCGTTGCCGTGACCGCCGTTGCCGTTGCCGTGACCGCCGCTGCCGCCGCCGTGACCGCCGCCGTTGCCGCCACCGTTGCCGCCACCGTTGCCGCCACCGTTGCCGCCGCCGTTGCCGCCACCGTTGCCGCCGCCGTTGCCGCCACCGTTGCCGCCGCCGTGACCGCCGCCGTTGCCGCCACCGTTGCCGCCGCCGTGACCGCCGCCGCTGCCGCCACCGCTGCCGCCGCCGTTGCCGCCACCGTTGCCGCCACCGTGACCGCCGCCATTGCCGCCGCCGTGACCACCGCCGCCACCGCCGCCGCCGTGACCGCCGCCGTGACCGCCACCGTTACCTACGCCATTTCCACCACCATTGCCGCCACCGTCGCCATGACCACCACCGCCGTGACCACCATGACCACCCGAAGTGCCGCCACCCGAGGTACCGCCACCCGAAGTACCGCCACCCGAGGTACCGCCACCCGAGGTACCGCCACCCGAGGTACCGCCACCCGAGGTACCGCCACCCGAGGTACCGCCGCCCGAGGTACCGCCACCCGAAGTGCCGCCACCCGAAGTGCCGCCACCCGAAGTGCCGCCACCCGAAGTACCGCCACCCGAAGTACCGCCACCCGAAGTACCGCCACCCGAAGTGCCGCCGCCGGAAGTGCCACCGCCCGAAGTACCGCCACCCGAAGTACCGCCACCAGAAGTGCCGCCGCCAGAAGTGCCACTACCAGAAGTACCACCACCCGAAGCGCCGTTACCCGAAGTGCCGCCACCAGAAGACCCATCACCCTTACCTCCGTTGCCGGACGCAGTCCCGCCACTGCCTGTGCCATTCATACCGCCGGATGTTGATCCCGTGGAACCACTGACCCCTGCGGGCCCGACCGCGCCGCTCCCGCCGCTTCCGCCATTACCCGGACTGCCACCGCCCGTGGTATTGCCGGCACCGCTGCCTGCCGCGCCGCGGCCGGCATAGACGTGTACCGCGCATGCAGCCGGATTGGCGGCGCAGGACGCCGCATCCTCGACCAGCATCATCACGGGGTCCGCGCCCGCAATCGCGTCGGGCGCGGCGCCGGGCGTCGCGTCCTGCGCACTGGCGTACGAACAGCAGCAAGCAAACGCGGCTGCGGCCAGCAGGGTGGTGTGAAAGCGCCGACCCGCCGTGCGGGACAATTGTTTCGTTCTGCTCATCATTGATCTCCCCGATGGGCGCGATGCCTCGTTACGCGCGACCGTCAACGTGTGATGCAGGGGACCAGCAACGATGCAATGTCGTATCGGCGGCCGATGCGTGTCGCGCTTGCGCCCGAGGGCAGTCGCGAACACGGATCGGCACGCGGGCCCGCCGTGCGAATCCCTATCTGCGAGATTCGTGCCACCGGCCGGCTACGCCCGTGGCGCAAGGCGTGCACTCGTTGCCCGACAGCGCGTGAAACGCTGTCGGGCGCATTTTGTTTCTGGAATGAAACGTCTGACCAGATCAGCGCGCCGTTGGATCGGCAGCGCGCGGCCAGCGATGGCAGAGGATCGACGCGATCCAGCCGACGAGGAACAGCGCGACGATGCCATAGCCGATCGCGCCGAAGTGTTCGCCGAGCGTATCGAGCGCATCGCGTACGGGGCCCGTCAGCGACAGTTTGTCGGCGAGCAGGCCGGCGGCCTCGATCCCGCCGACGGCCAGCGCGACGACCGCCGACAGCAGCGTGATGCTCGCGTTATAGAGCAGCTTGCGCTGCGGGTCGTCCATCGCCCAACCGTACGCGTGAATCATCAGCACGTTGTCGGTCGAGTCGATCAGCGTCATGCCGGCCGCGAACAGCGCGGGAAACAGCATGACCGTATAGAGCGGCAGCGCGTGGCTTGCCTGCGCGGCCGCGATCGCGAGCAGCGCGATTTCGGTTGCAGTATCGAAACCGAGGCCGAACAGCACGCCGACCGGATACATGTGCCAGCTTTTCGACACGAACCGGAACAGCGGGCGCAGCAGCCGCGACACGAGGCCGCCCGCCCGATGCGTGTGCGCGCCGCCATGGGCATGGTCGGGCGCGCCGCGATAGCGCCGCCACACGCCGCGCAGGATCACCAGGTTCATGCATGCGAGCACGAGCAGGAACGTCGCGGACACCGCCGTGCCGATCGTGCCGCCAATCTCGCGGAATGCGTCGAAACGGTCGCGCAGCGCGAACGCGGTCAGCGCGATGCCGAGTGTCGCGGCAATCACGATCGTCGAGTGGCCGAGCGAGAAGAACAGGCCGACGGTCACCGGACGCTGGCCGTCCTGCATCAGCTTGCGCGTCGCGACGTCGATCGCGGCGATGTGATCGGCGTCGACCGCATGACGCAGCCCGAGCCCGTACGCGATCGCGGCGGTGCCGAGCAGCAGCGGATGGTCGCGCAGCACCGCGAGCGCCCACAGCCAGACGGCGATGTTGGCGACGATCAGGCCCGCATACAGCGTCAGCAGGCGGCGCAGGGCAGGGGTGGGCGGCATGGGGAAGGTTCCATCGGACGAATCGCGATCCATTGTGGCATGTGCAAAAAATGCCTGGCGTGCCGATCGAAAACGTCGGCGGCGCGCGCATCGGCGCGCTCGACGGACGAAAAAAAGCCCGTCCGGAACCGGACGGGCCTTCGGCTTGCCGTCGGGCGCACGCGCCCGGCGCTTACTTCACTTTCGCGTTGATCACGCCTTCCGATACGTTGGCCGGCGTTTCAGCGTACTGCTTGAACTCCATCGTGTAAGTCGCACGGCCTTGCGTGGCCGAGCGCAGCGACGTCGAGTAGCCGAACATCTCGGCAAGCGGCACTTCGGCGCGTACGAGCTTGCCGCCGCCGCCCGCGATGTCCTCCATCCCCTGCACGATCCCGCGCCGGCTCGACAGGTCGCCCATCACGTTGCCCATGAAATCCTCGGGCGTCTCGACCTCGACGGCCATCATCGGCTCGAGCAGCACCGGCTTCGCGCGGCGCATCGCTTCCTTGAACGCCATCGAGCCGGCCATCCGGAACGCGTTTTCGTTCGAGTCGACGTCGTGGTACGAGCCGAACGTCAGGTGCACCTTCACGTCGACGACCGGATAGCCGGCGAGCACGCCGCTCTTCAGCGTTTCGGTGATGCCCTTGTCGACGGCCGGGATGAATTCGCGCGGAATCACGCCGCCCTTGATCTCATCGAGGAACTCGTAGCCCTTGCCGGGGTTCGGCTCGAGCGTGATCACCGCATGCCCGTACTGGCCGCGCCCGCCCGACTGCTTGACGAACTTGCCTTCGACGTCGGACGCCGTCGTGCGCACCGTTTCGCGGTACGCGACCTGCGGCTTGCCGACCGTGGCCTCGACGCCGAACTCGCGCTTCATCCGGTCGACCAGGATTTCGAGGTGCAGCTCGCCCATCCCCGAGATGATCGTCTGGCCGGATTCCTCGTCGGTCTGCACGCGGAACGACGGATCCTCCTGCGCGAGACGGTTCAGCGCCAGGCCCATCTTCTCCTGGTCGGCCTTCGTCTTCGGCTCGACGGCCTGCGAGATGACCGGCTCCGGGAATTCCATCTTCTCGAGGATGATCGGCTTGGTCGGATCGCACAGCGTGTCGCCCGTCGTCGCTTCCTTCAGGCCGACCGCCGCCGCGATGTCGCCCGCGCGCACTTCCTTGATTTCCTTGCGCTCGTTCGCGTGCATCTGCAGGATCCGGCCGAGCCGCTCCTTCTTGTCCTTCGTCGCGTTCAGCACCGTGTCGCCCGAATTGACGACGCCCGAATACACGCGGAAGAAGATCAGCTGGCCGACGAACGGGTCGGTCATGATCTTGAACGCGAGCGACGAGAACGGCTCGTCGTCGCTCGGGTGGCGTTCCGCCGGTTTTTCCGGATCGGCGAAGTCGTGGCCGAGGATGGCCGGCACGTCGACCGGCGACGGCAGGTAGTCGATCACCGCGTCGAGCATCGCCTGCACACCCTTGTTCTTGAACGCGCTGCCGCACAGCATCGGCACGATCTCGTTCGCGATCGTGCGCTGGCGCAGCGCGGCCTTGATCTCGTCCTCGGTCAGCGACTCATGGTCGTGCAGGTACTTCTCGAGCAGTTCCTCGCTGGCTTCCGCGGCGGCCTCGACCATCTTCCCGCGCCATTCGTGCGCGAGCTCGACGAGGTTCGCCGGGATCTCCTCGTAGGAAAACTTCACGCCCTGGCTTTCGTCGTCCCAGACGATCGCCTTCATCTTGACGAGATCGACGACGCCCTGGAAATGTTCTTCCGCGCCGATCGGAATCTGGATCGGCACCGCGACGCCCTTCAGGCGCTCGCCGATCTGGCGCTGCACGCGGAAGAAGTCCGCGCCGACGCGGTCCATCTTGTTGACGAACGCGATGCGCGGCACCTTGTACTTGTTCGCTTGGCGCCACACGGTTTCGGACTGCGGCTGCACGCCACCGACCGAGTCGTAGACCATGCACGCGCCGTCGAGCACGCGCATCGAGCGTTCGACCTCGATCGTGAAGTCGACGTGCCCGGGGGTGTCGATGATGTTGATCCGGTGTTCCGGATAATTGCCGGCCATGCCCTTCCAGAAGGCCGTGGTCGCGGCCGACGTGATCGTGATGCCGCGTTCCTGCTCCTGCTCCATCCAGTCCATCGTGGCCGCGCCATCGTGCACTTCGCCGATCTTGTGGCTCACGCCGGTGTAAAACAGGATGCGCTCGGTCGTCGTGGTCTTGCCGGCATCGATGTGAGCGCTGATCCCGATGTTGCGATAGCGCTCGATGGGGGTTTTGCGGGGCACGTGAACCTCCTGGTGGTTCGGATCGTAAGCGGGCCGGCTGGGCCGGTCCGGATTGGAACAAGCGAGATTTAAAGGATAGCGCTTGTCCGTGGCTTTTGCAGATGCGGCCAGCGTCGACCGAATCAAGGCGGGCGCCGCCGGCGCGCGAAAAAAAAGCCGGCGCGCAACGGGCGGCCGGCTTCGGTCGATGCGCGGCGCCGCCGCGGCACTCGCCGTTACTGGGGCTTGGGCAGCCCGTCGAGCTTCATGCCCGGCTTGATGCCCTTCGCGGCGAACCAGCCCTTGCTCATTTCTAGCGCATAGACGCCGTTGTTGCGCGGGCAGTGATTGTCGGTCGTCTCGGCCCGCATCTCGTCGATGTCGGTGATCGTGCCGTCCGCGCGGATGAACGCGATCGACAGCGGAATCAGCGTGTTCTTCATCCAGAAGCAGTGCACGGCGTTCTCGTTGAACACGAACAGCATGCCTTCGTTCGGCCCGAGCTGCGACCGGTACATCAGCCCCTGTTCGCGGTCGGCGTCGTTCGCGGCGACGGCCGCGTCGATCACGTACATGCCGGCGCGCAGCTTCACGTGCGGGAACTCGCTCGGCTGCTTGGCGCCGGGCGGCATCTGCGCGTGGGCGGTGTGCACGCCGAGTGCGAGGACGGCGAGCGCGACGGGGAACACGGCGGCGCGCGCAAGGCGGCCGAGCGACGAGCGCAGGGAGAATCGCACAGCAAGGCTCCTATCGGGAAAACGAGACCCGCATGGTACGCGAAGCGCGCCGGCGGGCACAAAAAGAAAAAGGCAGATCGCCTCGCGGTGATCTGCCTTTCAACGCCGTAAGAACGGCAAGACTGCGTGTTCTTGACTGCGTTATTACAACCAGCTTGCTTAGTTCGAAGCAGCTGCCGGCGCTTCGGCTTCGCTAGCTGCCTTCTTCGCTGCGTGGTGCTTCTTCTTTGCGTGGTGCTTCTTGGCCGTGTGCTTTGCCGGTGCCGAAGCAGCTGCCGGAGCAGCAGCCGAAGCAGCTTCCGGAGCCGAAGCTTGTGCGAAAGCAGCCGTTGCGAAGAGACCAGCGACCAGAGCGGCGATCAGTTTGTTCATGTTGTGTTCCTCAGCTTTAGTTAATTAACCAAATGACCCGGCATAGGAGTCATGTCGTCTAACGGTGCCATCCACCTTTCGGTTGACAGACGCTTCGAGAAATTTCTCATTGCGCTGCGGGCGCCGAATCGTATTCGAAGAAAACGTCGCTTTCGTGACGCAAACACGGAAATACCGGTTCGGCTGCCAATGCCGGATAGCTCAGGATGGCATCTGCGTGATTTAACGCGCGATCTTCGCCGGCGGTTGACGAAAAAGATGACGAAAAAATCGAAAGTTGCCCGGCGCACTCATGCGTCGCGGGCAAAACCGTCCCACGGGGCGCGCGGCGGCAGCGCGATTGTTTCGCCCGGCGCAATGCCGAGCGCGAATATGTCCAGCGCGCCGATGCCCACGCGCACGAGACGCAACGTCGGGAAGCCGATCGCGGCCGTCATCCGGCGCACCTGCCGATTCTTGCCTTCGGTGATCGCCAGTTCGATCCACGTGGTCGGGATCGCGGCGCGGTAGCGGATCGGCGGGTTGCGCGGCCACAGCGCGTCGGGCGGCTCGATGAATTCGGCGCGGCACGGGCGCGTCACGTAGTCGCCGAGATCGACGCCGCGCGCGAGCGCCTTCAGGTCGGCCGGGCCCGGCGCGCCGTCGACCTGCGCCCAGTAGCGCTTGACGAGCTTGTGGCGCGGCTCCGCGATGCGCGCCTGCAGCGCGCCGTCGTCGGTGAGCAGCAGCAGGCCCTCGCTGTCCGCGTCGAGCCGGCCGGCCGGGTAGACGCCGGGCGTTTTTACCCAGTCGCCGAGCGACGGCCGCGTCTCGTGCGCGGAAAACTGGCAAATCGTGCCGAACGGCTTGTTGAGGGCGATCAGGGTCATGGCGGGGCGCCCGCGCGGCGTGCCGCGGGAAGGCGGGCCGGCGGTCTATGGCAAATGGCGGAATCTTAATGCATAATACGGAACGGCAAGTCATCTGTCTTATATAAGACATAAGGGAAGACTTGATACGCAGCGTCGCGCTTCGTGCCGCCGGCCCCGATTGGGGCGCTAGAATAGCGGCTCGCTGTTGCCGTCACGAAGGGGGCAAGGCCACCTCGCCACGCGCGCAGTTTCGACCAGCATCACCTGCTCAGCCACGTCACTGGAGTCGATCATGCCGTATCAGCACATCAAGGTTCCGGAGGGCGGTGACAAGATCACCGTCAACAAGGACTACTCGCTCAACGTTTCCGATCAGCCGATCATTCCCTATATCGAAGGCGACGGTACGGGCTTCGATATCACGCCGGTCATGATCAAGGTCGTCGACGCGGCGGTGGCCCATGCCTACAAGGGCAAGCGCAAGATCCACTGGATGGAGATCTTCGCGGGCGAGAAGGCGACGAAGGTGTACGGTCCGGACGTGTGGCTGCCGGACGAAACGCTGCAGGTGCTGAAGGAATACGTGGTGTCGATCAAGGGGCCGCTCACGACCCCGGTCGGCGGCGGCATCCGTTCGCTGAACGTCGCGCTGCGCCAGGAACTCGACCTGTACGTGTGCCTGCGCCCGGTCCAGTATTTCAAGGGCGTGCCGTCGCCGGTGCGCGAGCCGCAAAAGATCGACATGGTGATCTTCCGCGAGAACTCGGAAGACATCTACGCGGGCATCGAGTGGGCCGCGGGCTCCGAGCAGGCGAAGAAGGTGATCAAGTTCCTGCAGGACGAGATGGGCGTGAAGAAGATCCGCTTCCCGGAAACTTCGGGGATCGGCGTCAAGCCCGTGTCGACCGAAGGCACCGAGCGTCTCGTGCGCAAGGCGATCCAATACGCGATCGACAACGATCGCAAGTCGGTCACGCTGGTGCACAAGGGCAACATCATGAAGTTCACGGAAGGCCTGTTCCGTGACGCCGGCTACGCGCTCGCGCAGAAGGAATTCGGCGGCGAGCTGATCGACGGCGGCCCGTGGATGCGCGTGAAGAACCCGAAGACGGGCAACGAGATCGTCATCAAGGATTCGATCGCCGATGCATTCCTGCAGCAGATCCTGCTGCGTCCGGCCGAATACGACGTGATCGCGACGCTGAACCTGAACGGCGACTACATCTCCGACGCACTGGCCGCGCAGGTCGGCGGCATCGGGATCGCGCCGGGCGCGAACCTGTCGGATTCGGTCGCGATGTTCGAGGCGACGCACGGCACGGCGCCCAAGTACGCGGGCAAGGATTACGTGAACCCCGGTTCCGAGATCCTGTCGGCGGAAATGATGCTGCGCCACCTCGGCTGGACGGAAGCGGCCGACACGATCATCGCCGCGATGGAAAAGTCGATCCTGCAGAAGCGCGTCACGTACGACTTCGCGCGCCTGATGGAAGGCGCGACGCAGGTGTCGTGCTCCGGCTTCGGCGAAGTGCTGATCGAGAACATGTAAGACCCCTTCCGGGGTGGGCCGGCGGATCGCCGGCCGCCCCGGCGCCTACTGCCGGCGCCGGGGCGTTTCGTGGATGGCAGGTTTGTTGGCAGGGCGGTCCGGCGTGCGGGCCGCGGCGCCGCGCTGCGGCCCGCATGCCCTGCAAGGTAGAACATGACGGCCCTCGCAACACCACCGCCCGGCTGAGCCGGCGCGCTCCTTTCGTGACCCACCCGGTCGCTCCCCGCCGGTTATCGCCGGCGCTTCTCAGTCCAACATTCACGTAGCAACGCTTTGACCACCATGTCCACTTCGCCCAAGATCATCTACACCCTCACCGACGAAGCGCCCGCGCTCGCGACCTATTCGCTGCTGCCGATCGTCAAGGCCTTCACGCGCTCGTCCGGCGTCGCCGTCGAAACGCGCGACATCTCGCTTGCCGGCCGCATCATCGCGGCATTCGCCGACGTCCTGCCGCCGGAGCAGAAGGGTTCCGACGATCTGGCCGAACTGGGCCAGCTCACGCTGAAGTCGGAAGCGAACATCATCAAGCTGCCGAACATCAGCGCGTCGGTGCCGCAGCTCAAGGCCGCGATCGCCGAACTGCAGGCGCAGGGCTACAAGCTGCCGGCGTATCCGGAAGATCCGACGACCGACGAAGAAAAGGCGGTCAAGGCCCGCTACGACAAGATCAAGGGCAGCGCGGTGAACCCGGTGCTGCGCGAAGGCAACTCCGATCGCCGCGCGCCGCTGTCGGTGAAGAACTACGCCCGCAAGCACCCGCACAAGATGGGCGCATGGAAGGCCACGTCGAAGGCGCACGTCGCGCACATGAGCGAAGGCGACTTCTACGGCAGCGAAAAGTCGGCGCTGATCGCCGCGGCCGGCAGCGTGAAGATCGAACTCACGACGACCGACGGCGTGAAGAAGGTGCTGAAGGAAAAGACGGCCGTGAAGGCCGATGAAATCATCGACGCATCGGTGATGAGCCGCAAGGCGCTGCGCAGCTTCATCGAAGCGCAGATCGCCGACGCGAAGGCGCAGGACGTGCTGTTCTCGGTGCACCTGAAGGCGACCATGATGAAGGTCTCGGACCCGATCCTGTTCGGTCACTTCGTGTCGGTGTTCTACAGCGACGCGCTCACCAAGCACGCGGACGTGCTCGCGAAACTCGGCTTCAACCCGAACAACGGGATCGGCGACCTGTACGCGCGCCTGAAGGACCTGCCGGCCGACACGCGCGAAGCGATCGAAGCCGACGTCAAGGCTGAATACGCGGTGCGCCCGCGTCTCGCGATGGTCAACTCGGACAAGGGCATCACGAACCTGCACGTGCCGAGCGACGTGATCGTCGACGCATCGATGCCGGCGATGATTCGCGACTCGGGCGGCATGTGGGGCCCGGACGGCGAACTGTCCGACGCGAAGGCCGTGATTCCGGACCGCTGCTACGCGGGCGTCTACCAGGCCGTGATCGAAGACTGCAAGCAGCACGGCGCATTCGACCCGGTCACGATGGGCAGCGTGCCGAACGTCGGCCTGATGGCGCAGGCGGCCGAGGAATACGGTTCGCACGACAAGACGTTCCTGATCCCGACCGATGGCGTCGTGCGCGTCACGGACGAAGCCGGCAACGTGCTGCTCGAGCACGCGGTCGAGTCGGGCGACATCTGGCGCATGTGCCAGACGAAGGACGCACCGGTGCAGGACTGGGTCAAGCTCGCGGTGAACCGTGCCCGCGCGACCGGCGCGCCGGCCGTGTTCTGGCTCGATCCGGCCCGTGCGCACGACGCGCAGATCATCGCGAAGGTCGAACGCTATCTGAAGGATCACGACACGAACGGCCTCGACATCCGCATCATGACGCCGGTCGACGCGACGCGTTTCTCGCTCGAGCGCATCCGCGCGGGCAAGGACACGATCTCGGTCACGGGCAACGTGCTGCGCGACTACCTGACCGACCTGTTCCCGATCATGGAACTCGGCACCAGCGCGAAGATGCTGTCGATCGTGCCGCTGATGGCCGGCGGCGGGATGTTCGAAACGGGCGCGGGCGGCTCGGCACCGAAGCACGTGCAGCAGTTCGTCGAGGAAGGCTTCCTGCGCTGGGATTCGCTCGGCGAATTCCTCGCGCTGGCCGCGTCGCTCGAACACCTCGGCCACGCTTACCAGAACCCGAAGGCGCTCGTGCTCGCGAAGACGCTCGACCAGGCGACCGGCAAGTTCCTGGAGGAGAACAAGTCGCCCGCACGCAAGGTCGGCGGCCTCGACAACCGCGGCAGCCACTTCTACCTGTGCCTGTACTGGGCGCAGGCGCTGGCCGAGCAGACCGATGATGCCGCGCTGAAGGCGCAGTTCGAAGGCGTCGCGAAGTCGCTGGCCGACAGCGAAGCGCGCATCCTGGAAGAACTGTCGGCCGCGCAGGGCACCGCGCAGGCGATCGGCGGCTACTACCGTCCGAACGTCGAGCTGACGAGCCAGGCGATGCGCCCGAGCGCAACGCTGAACGCCATCGTCGACGCAGTCGCCTGACGCCGGCCGCGCCCACGCGCGCGTGACGGCAACGGCGTCGAGCTTCACGGCTCGCCGCTTCGCCGACAATAAAAACGCCCCGGTCGCCCGGGGCGTTTTTCGTTGCACGCGTGCCATTCAGACGTGCACGATCTCCCATTCGCTGATTTCGGGCGGCACTTCGAGCGTGGCCGTATCGAGTTCGGTCGGTTGCTCGCAGTCGCCGCGGGAGATGTGGTCGGCGGCGACTTCCGGGCACGAGAACGCGCCGAGCAGAGCGTTGCCGAACGTCGCTTCCCAGCCGCCGTTACCCGGCAGGATGTAGAACGACCCGAGCGCTGAACCAAAGCGAAATCCCTTCATTTCCGTTCTCCCTTTCTGATTACAAGCGATTCTGTGGTGCCGCTCGCCGGTTGGGTTTCGTATCGACCGTCGTGGCGAAGCGTCGGTGCATGGAACCCAGTCTACGTCCGCGGCCGCGACCGATGGTGCGCGTAGAACGCTTTCTCGAAACAAAAATTCCTTTTTAAAAACAGTCATTTATTTTGTCCGTTTTGTATTGCGGAACGATTTTTGGCATCGCGAAACAGCGAATTTGTGCCGTGCACCACGAATTTTTATAACGCAGGGACTTGTTCCACATCGTGAAAAATCGAGGGGGTCCGTGCATCGAAGGCGGACGGTGTGACGCTGGCGGGATGAACGGGTGGGGCGAACTGCGCGCGATGGGGCGGGGCGAACGCGGGCAGCATGTGCGATCGACTGGGCAGCTGGCACGAATGCAGTGGGGGCGTCGCGGCGTCGGCCGATGATCCAAAACGCCGCACGAACGGCGCCCGGGTCGCGAGGTCAGGGCACGCACTGCGGCGTATCGCCGCTCGCGCGGTGCCGCGGTGCTTCGGCCGCGACCCGCGGTTATGATGACGCGGGCATCAGGTTTCGCGTCGCGCATGGGCGCTTTGCGCACCGGCCGGCGCGGGTGTCGCGACGGTCGCGCGACGCAGCACGAATAACGAGGAACGATTGATGATACGGAGAACCTTCCTGTCGCATGCCATTGGCGTGGCGGCCGCATCGCTGTTTGCGCGCACCGCGTGGGCGCAGCATGCCGCACACGCGGGCATGGCCGGCATGGATCAGATGGACGACATGCCCGGCATGTCAGGGATGGCGGGCCACACGCAGCACGCGAAGCCGGCGGCCGCGCTCGCGGCGGCCGATGCGCTGCCGGCCGGCGCGCCGCTCGCGTCACTGCGCACGCTCGCCAACGAAAGTCGCGAGCCCGGCACGTTCCGCGCGACGCTGGTTGCGCAGCCGGTCGCGCGTCCGCTGCTGCACGGCGCGCGTCCGACGACGTTCTGGCAGTTCGGCATGGGCACGCAGGGCCCGGTGGTCGGCCCGCTGATCGACGTACGCGAGGGCGATACGGTCGAAATCCGCTTCGTGAACAAGCTGCCGCAACCGTCGACGATCCACTGGCATGGCCTGCCAGTTCCGCCCGACCAGGACGGCAACCCGTCCGACCCGGTCGCGCCCGGTGCGTCGCACGTGTACCGCTTCACGCTGCCGAAGGGCAGTGCGGGCACCTACTGGTATCACCCGCATCCGCACATGATGACCGCCGAGCAGGTGTTCCGCGGGCTGGCCGGCCCGTTCGTCGTGCGCGCCGCCGACGATCCGCTCGCCGGCTGGCCCGAACGCAACCTGTTCGTGTCCGACCTGAAGCTTGCGCGCGACGGCACCATTGCACCGAACGACATGATGGACTGGATGAACGGCCGCGAAGGCCAGTTCGTGCTGGTCAACGGTGCGCGCCGGCCGCGGATCGACGTTGCGAGCGACGAGCGCTGGCGCGTGTGGAACGCGTGCAGCGCACGCTACCTGCGCGTGGCGTTCGACGACGGCCGCGCGTTCGAGCATGCCGGCACGGACGGCGGGCTCTTCGATGCGCCGCGCCGCGTGACGTCGCTGCTGCTTGCACCGGGCGAGCGCGCTGAACTGCTGGTGCGCGCCGGCGACCGCGCGTCACGCGCGGTGCTGCAGGCGGCCGAATACGACCGCCGCAAGATGGCGATGTCGCACGACGACGGCCACGGCAGCCTGCCGCCCGATCCGGCGCTGCCGCTGGCCGACGTCGCGTTCGCACCGGCGGCCGCCCGTGCGGTGCCGGCGACGCTGCGCGCGGTGCCGGCGCTCGGCGAGCCGGTCGCGCACAAGGAAGTCGCGTTCGGCGAAGAGATGGACATGGACGCGATGATGAACAGCCCGATGCATGGCCGCCCGGCCGGGATGCGCTTCACGATCAACGGCGCGACCTATGCACCGCATCGCGCGACGCTGACGAGCCGCCGCGGCGACGTCGAGCGCTGGACGATCCGCAATGGCACAGACATGGATCACCCGTTCCATTTGCACGGCACGCAATTCCAGGTGATCGAGCGCGCATCGGACGGCACGCGCACGAGCGAACCGTTCCGCGCGTGGCGCGATACCGTGAACGTGCGCAGCGGCGAGACCGTGACGATTCTCGTTACGCAAGACATGCCCGGCGAGCGCATGTTCCACTGCCATATTCTCGAACACGAGGATCTCGGCATGATGGGCACGCTGAAGGTCGTGTAACGAGATCGATTATGTTTCACACGTATGACGGCATTCGATCTGCGTGTGCGACAAGACAATACGTGTTCAATAATCGGGATTGAACGTAAAGGCCGGCCAATCGAATTAACGAATGGCCGGCCTGAAAAAAAGAAACCCGGCGCAATGCCGGGTTTCTTCGTCCAATATCCGGTGCCTTACGCGGCCTGGATGTTCGACGCTTGCTTGCCCTTCGGCCCTTGAACGACCTCGAAGCTCACCTTCTGGCCTTCCTTCAGGGTCTTGAAGCCCTGCATGTTGATGGCCGAGAAGTGCGCAAACAGATCCTCACCGCCCTCGTCGGGAGTGATGAAACCGAAGCCCTTCGCGTCGTTGAACCACTTAACGATACCAGTTGCCATTTTCCTACTTCCCCTGTCACACAGTCGCTGCTACTTACCACGAGCACGCTCGAAAAGCTAAACGACCGGAAAATACAGCCGTTCCCCCCTCACAAGCTCACCTTCGGCCTCATTCATTTCGCCAACCGGCAAATGAAAAAGAGTGCCAGCTTGATTGTTGGCGCTCTTTATTTGAGTGTCAAGGGGAATTTTTAGACGGTTAGAGGGCCGTTGTAAAGAACCCATTTTCAGGGTTTTTCCGGCTTTGCTTCGGAGCATGCCGCCAAGCGCGCGGACTTGAAAAGTCGCATAATCGGCTCATATACCAGGCTCGAGTGACACGCGATCGAGTCGTCCCGGCTTGTGGGATACTGGATGCGGATGCGACGGTCCGGTGCAGTCTCCACCTGACGGTTCGTGTTCCGCGCCACGCGTGAAAGCCGGCACCGCAGCCGGCTTTCGTATGGTGCGAAGACGATCGCATGTCGTCGGGAACCAGGGAGGGCGCCGGCCGGTCGGTCGGGTAATGGCAGGATTGCGGGCCTGTCCGAGTTGTTTAGAATGGGTGTATGGCGATTATCCCGGACAAGCAGGACAGCACCGTCCTGGAACGCAAGCAGCAGAAGCTCAAGCCGCCTTCGATGTACAAGGTGGTGCTGCTCAACGACGACTTCACGCCGATGGAGTTCGTCGTGATGGTCGTACAGGAGTATTTCAAGAAGGATCGCGAGACGGCCACGCAGATCATGCTGAAGGTCCATCGTGAAGGGCGAGGGGTATGTGGGGTCTATACGCGGGACATCGCGTCGACCAAGGTTGAGCAAGTCGTTACCCATGCGCGGCAGGCCGGGCATCCGCTGCAGTGCGTGATGGAGGAAGCATGATTGCCCAGGAATTGGAAGTCAGCCTGCACATGGCGTTCATGGAAGCACGCCAGGCGCGCCATGAGTTCATTACGGTCGAGCATCTGCTGCTGGCCCTGCTGGATAATCCGACGGCAGCCGAGGTGTTGCGCGCGTGTGCGGCCAACATCGAGGACTTGCGTCAGAACCTGCGCAATTTCATCCACGACAACACACCGACCGTTCCGGGTACCGACGATGTCGATACCCAGCCGACGCTCGGTTTCCAGCGCGTGATCCAGCGCGCGATCATGCACGTCCAGTCGACATCGAACGGCAAGAAGGAAGTCACCGGCGCGAACGTGCTGGTCGCGATCTTCGGCGAGAAGGATTCGCACGCCGTCTACTACCTGCAGCAGCAGGGCGTCACGCGCCTGGACGTCGTGAACTTCATTTCGCACGGCATCGCGAAGACGAACGGCGGCGAAGCCGCGAAGTCGACCGACGCGAATGCGGAAAGCGAAGACGCGAACGCGCAGAAGGAAACGCCGCTCGCGCAGTTCACGCAGAACCTGAACCAGATGGCGAAGGACGGCCGCATCGATCCGCTGATCGGCCGCGAGCCGGAGGTCGAGCGCGTCGTGCAGGTGCTGTGCCGGCGCCGCAAGAACAATCCGCTGCTCGTGGGCGAAGCGGGCGTGGGCAAGACCGCGATCGCGGAAGGGCTCGCCTATCGCATCACGCGCGGCGAAGTGCCGGACATCCTCGCGAACGCGCAGGTGTATTCGCTCGACATGGGCGCGCTTCTCGCGGGCACCAAGTATCGCGGCGACTTCGAGCAGCGTCTGAAGACGGTGCTGAAGGAGCTGAAGGAGCGTCCGCACGCGATCCTGTTCATCGACGAGATCCACACGCTGATCGGCGCGGGCGCGGCATCGGGCGGCACGCTCGACGCGTCGAACCTGCTGAAGCCGGCGCTGTCGTCGGGCACGCTCAAGTGCATCGGCGCGACCACGTTCACCGAGTATCGCGGCATCTTCGAGAAGGACGCGGCGCTGTCGCGGCGCTTCCAGAAGGTCGACGTGACGGAGCCGACCGTCGAGCAGACGGTCGCGATCCTGCGCGGGCTGAAGTCGCGCTTCGAGGAGCATCACGGCGTCAAGTATTCGTCGGGCGCACTGTCGGCCGCGGCCGAACTGTCGGCACGCTTCATCACCGATCGCCACCTGCCGGACAAGGCGATCGACGTGATCGACGAAGCGGGCGCCGCGCAGCGCATCCTGCCGAAGTCGAAGCAGAAGAAGACGATCGGCAAGAGCGAGATCGAGGAAATCATCTCGAAGATCGCGCGCGTGCCGGCGCAAAGCGTGTCGCAGGACGATCGCAGCAAGCTGCAGACGCTCGATCGCGACCTGAAGAGCGTCGTGTTCGGTCAGGATCCGGCGATCGATGCGCTCGCCGCATCGATCAAGATGGCGCGCGCGGGCCTCGGCAAGATGGACAAGCCGATCGGCTCGTTCCTGTTCTCCGGCCCGACGGGCGTCGGCAAGACCGAAGTGGCGCGCCAGCTCGCGTTCACGCTCGGCATCGAGCTGATCCGTTTCGACATGTCGGAATACATGGAGCGTCACGCGGTGAGCCGCCTGATCGGCGCGCCGCCGGGCTACGTCGGGTTCGACCAGGGCGGCCTGCTGACCGAAGCCGTCACGAAGAAGCCGCATTGCGTGCTGTTGCTCGACGAAATCGAGAAGGCGCATCCGGACATCTTCAACGTGCTGCTGCAGGTGATGGACCACGGCACGCTGACGGACAACAACGGCCGCAAGGCGGATTTCCGCAACGTCATCATCATCATGACGACGAACGCGGGCGCCGAGTCGATGCAGAAGGCAACCATCGGCTTCACGACACGCCGCGAGACGGGCGACGAGATGACCGACATCAAGCGTCTGTTCACGCCGGAGTTCCGCAACCGCCTGGATTCGATCATCAGCTTCCGCTCGCTCGATGAGGAAATCATCATGCGCGTGGTCGACAAGTTCCTGATCCAGCTCGAGGAGCAGCTGCACGAGAAGAAGGTCGACGCGTTGTTCACCGATGCGTTGCGCAAGCATCTCGCGAAGCACGGCTTCGACCCGCTGATGGGCGCGCGGCCGATGCAGCGGCTGATCCAGGACACGATCCGTCGTGCGCTGGCCGACGAACTGCTGTTCGGCAAGCTCGTCAACGGCGGGCACGTGACGGTCGACGTCGACGAAAACGACAAGGTGCAGTTGTCGTTCGACAAGCTGGCGAATCCGCCGCACAAGCCGAACGAAGAGACGGTCGAAGTCGAGTAAGCGATAATTCGTTGTTCATGCGAACGGCGCGGGAAGTTCTCCGCGCCGTTTCGTTTTATCTGGCGCCGGTGGCGCAATGGTGGGGCAGGGAGTAGCAACGCAGTGACACAACAACAACGGTCGTTCGACAACATCGTCGCGCGCGAACAAGGATTGCGCCACGCGCTGACGTCGGGGCAGATGGCGATGATCGCGATCGGCGGCGCGATCGGCACGGGGCTGTTCCTCGGCAGCGGGTTCGCGATCGGGCTCGCCGGCCCGAGCGTGCTGATCTCGTATGCGATTGGCGCACTGATTGCGCTGCTGCTGATGGGCGCGCTCGCGGAAATGACGGTCGCGCATCCGACGGCCGGTTCGTTCGGCGCATACGCCGAGCACTACGTCGGCCCGCTCGCGGGCTTTCTCGTGCGCTATGCGTACTGGTTCGCGGTGGTGTTCGCGATCGGCACCGAGATCAGCGCGATCGCCGTGTTCATGAAGTACTGGTTCCCGGCCGTGCCCGGCTGGTACTGGGTGATCGGCTTCTCCGCGCTGCTGATCGCGGTGAACCTCGCGAGCGTCACGCTGTACGGGTCGGTCGAATACGCGTTTTCGTTGCTGAAGATCGCGGCGATCGTCGTGTTCATCGTGCTCGGCGCGTATCTCGTGTGGTCGGCGCCGGCGGCGTCGGGCATCGGCTTCGCGAACTACACCGCGCACGACGGCTTCATGCCGAAAGGGCCGTGGGGCACCTGGGTCGCGGTGATCGTCGCGATCTTCAGCTACATGAGCATCGAGGCGGTCGCGATCGCGGCCGGCGAGGCGCGCGATCCGCAGCACGCGGTCACGCGTGCGTTCCGCTCGACGGTGTTCCGGCTCGTGCTGTTCTACCTGCTGACGCTGTCGCTGATGCTCGCGATCGTGCCCTGGACGCAGGCCGGCACCGACGAAAGCCCGTTCGTGAAGGTGATGGCCGCCACGCACGTGCCGTATGCGGCCGGCGTGATCAACTTCGTGCTGCTGATCGCGGCGCTGTCGGCGATGAACAGCCAGCTCTACGTGACGACGCGGATGATGTTCAGCCTGTCGCGTGCGCGGCTCGCGCCGGCGGTGTTCGGCCGGCTCGGCAACAACGGCGTGCCGCGTGCGGCGCTGTGGATCTCGACCAGCGGCGTCGCGGTCGCGGCCGTGCTGGTCGCGCTGTCGCCCGACACCGCATTTACCGTGATGATGGCGATCGCGATGTTCGGCGCGCTGTTCACGTGGCTGATGATCTTCGTCACGCATCTGCGCTTTCGCGCGCGGTATCGCGGCCCGGCGCTCGCGTTCCGGATGTGGGGCCACCCGTTCGGCAGCCTGGTCGGTGCGGGGCTCGTCGGCGCAGTCCTGCTCACGACCGCGTTCACGCGCGAATTCCGGATGACGATGGTGGTCGGCGTCGTGTTCGTCGTGCTGCTGACGCTCGCGTACGCGATCCACTATCGGCACCAGCACGCGCGTTGACGCGTGAGCGTGCGCGGCGGGCGATGGCCTGCGCGGCGACGGTGAGGCGCGGCCGCCGGCTCGGGCCCGCGCGGATCGCACAGACGGCCGATCGGCGAATGGAAACGGAAAAAGCAAAGGGGGCCGCTGAACTGACCCCGCAAAGTTGGACAGTTGAAGGCTAGGCGCTCAAGGGCTGAGTTCTGTATTGCACGGGACTCAGCCCTTTCAATTTGAGCTTGATGCGTTCGTGGTTGTAGTAGTGGATGTAGTGATTGAGCGTGTCGCGCAAATGCTCCACGCAAGTGAAGCGATGTCCCTTGTAGCACTCGGACTTGAGCGTGCCGAAGAAGCTTTCCATCGCAGCATTATCGAGGCAGTTCCCCTTGCGGGACATGCTTTGAGTCAGTTTGCGCCGCTTCAGTTGCCGGCGAAACGCCGGCATTCGGTATTGCCAGCCTTGGTCCGAATGCAATAGCGGTCTGTCCGTGCGTTTGAGTTTGGTCAGCGCCTTCTTGAGCATGCCGCTGACCAACTCGAAGCTTGGGCGTCGATCCATCTGGTAAGCCACGATCTCGCCGTTGTACAGATCCATCACCGGCGACAGGTACAGCTTCTGACCGCCGACGTTGAATTCCGTCACATCCGTCACCCACTTCTGATTGGCCTGTGCGGCACTAAACTGACGTTGCAGCAGGTTGGGTGCGGCTTTGCCGACTTCGCCTCGCCAGGAGCGGTATTTCTTCGGGCGCAGCAGGGATTTCAACTGCAATTGCTGCATCAGCCTCTGCACGGCCTTGTGGTTGACGAGATGCCCGGTTTGCCGAATCGCAGCCGTGACGCGTCGATAGCCGTAGCGGCCCTTGTGATGGTCGAACACCGCCCGGATCTTCGCCTTGAGATCGGCACGGCGATCGTCGACGCTCAGCGTCCCAAGCTGGTAATAGAACGTGCTACGCGCCAAGCCGGCCGCCTTCAGAAGTGCCGCTACCGGATGGTGCTGCCTAAGCTCGTGCACTATTTGCGCTTTTTCTTTTGCGCTGCCTGCTTCTTCGCCAGCAGCGCATCGAGCTTTTTTAGGTAGGCCACCTCCGCACGCAAATACTCGTTTTCCTTGAGCAATTCTTCGCGCGAGCGTTCATCCGGTGTGCCGGGTTCGGTGGGTTTGGGCGGAAGTGAAGTGGCCATCTTTCGGGGGCGCCCTCGTCGGCGAGGGGACAGTGCATCGATACCGCCCTCATGATACAGGCGCTCCCAGCCGGCTACGCAGCCCGCGCCGCGAATATCGAACAAGGCCGATACCTGGCCGTATGACAACTCGTCTCGCCACATGCGCTGCAGTACCGATAGCTTGAACTCAGCGTCGTAGCAAACGTGTTTCTTGCGTAACCCCGCGCTGCCATGCTCCCGATAGCTCGCCACCCAGCGCCCCACGACCGAGCGGCCCACTCTGTACCGATGCGCCAGCGATTCGATGCCGATTCCGCCGGCCAGATACTCGTCAACGATGCGTTGCTTGAACTGCTCGTTGTACTTCGTCATGAAAAACACCCCAAAGGTTGGACGGGTGTCCAACTTTTGGGGTGCAGTTCACGCGAGGCCCCCGTTTCGCATCACGCCGTTCAGTGACGTCCGGTGCTGCCGAAGCCGCCTTCGCCGCGATCGCTTTGCGCGAAATCGTCGACGATGTTGAACTGCGCCTGCACGACCGGCACGATCACGAGTTGCGCGAGCCGCTCGAACGGGTTCAGCACGAATTCGGTCTGGCCGCGGTTCCACGTCGACACCATCAGCTGGCCCTGGTAGTCGGAATCGATCAGGCCGACGAGGTTGCCGAGCACGATCCCGTGCTTGTGGCCGAGGCCCGAGCGCGGCAGGATCAGCGCCGCATAGCCGGGATCCGCGAGATGAATCGCGAGGCCCGTCGGCACCAGCGTCGTTTCGCCCGGCTGCAGCGTGACGGGTGCGTCGAGGCACGCGCGCAGGTCGAGGCCCGCGCTGCCGGTGGTGGCGTAGGCGGGCATGTAGTCGCGCATGCGCGCGTCGAGAATCTTCAGGTCGAGTTTCATGCGGTCGTCGAATCGGTCGGGAAGGGCGCGGCGGCGCGTGCCGCCGGGCAATGGATCAGATCAGGTGATTGTCGGGCAGGCGCTTCGCGATTTCGGCGACGAGCGCGTGCGCGAGCTCGTCCTTCGGCGCGCGCGGCAGGCGCGTGAGCCCGGCTGCCTCGAACAGCACGACTTCGTTGTCGTCGCGGCCGAACGTCAGCGGGCCGAGGTTGCCGACCAGCAGCGGCACGTTCTTGCGCTTGCGCTTTTCGTCGCCGTGCACGTCGAGGTCGCCGCTTTCGGCGGCGAAACCGACGCAGAACGGCGGATCGGGCAGCGCCGCGACCGATGCGAGGATGTCGGGGTTCTCGACGAACGCGAGCGCCGGCATCTTGCGATCGGCCGTCTTCTTCATCTTGTGCTCGGCCGGCTGGTCGACGCGCCAGTCGGCGACCGCGGCCACCGCGATGAAGATGTCCGCGTCGGTTACCGCATGCATGACCGCGTCGTACATCTGCTGCGCGGTCTGCACGTCCTGGCGCGTCACGCCCCACGGCGTGTCGAGCGCGACCGGCCCCGCGACGAGATGCACGTCGGCGCCGGCCTGCTGCGCGGCGCGCGCGAGCGCGAAGCCCATCTTGCCGCTCGAGCGGTTCGTGAGGCCGCGCACCGGGTCGAGCGGCTCGAACGTCGGTCCGGCCGTGATCAGCACGCGACGATGCGCGAGCACCTTCGGTGCGAAGTGCGCGACGATCGCTTCATAGATCGCGTCGGGTTCGAGCATGCGGCCGTCGCCGACTTCGCCGCAGGCCTGCGCGCCCGAATCGGGGCCGAGCACCGACACGCCGTCGGCGCGCAGTTGCGCGGCATTGCGTTGCGTGGCCGGGTTCTGCCACATCTGGCGATTCATCGCGGGCACGACGAGCAGCGGACAGTCGCGCGCGACGCACAGCGTCGACAGCAGGTCGTCCGCGAAACCGTGCGCGAGCTTCGCGAGGAAATCCGTCGACGCGGGCGCGATCACGATCGCGTCGGCTTCGCGCGACAGGTCGATGTGCGCCATGTTGTTGTCGACGCGCGCGTCCCACTGGCTCGTATAGACGGGCCGGCCGGACAGCGCCTGCATCGTGACGGGCGTGATGAACTGCGCGGCGGCTTCGGTCATCACGACCTGCACGGTCGCACCTGCCTTCGTCAGCAGCCGGGTGAGCTCGGCGATCTTGTAGCAGGCGATGCCGCCCGTCAGGCCGAGAACGAGGTGTTTTCCAGCGAGTTCTGCGTGTGCCAACTCAGGCCTCCAAGGGTCAAACGGAACGGCCGGCGCGAAGCCGGCCGTCGACACCGAGTATGCGCGCTCAGCGCGAGCCGCGCACGCGACGCAGTTCGTCGTAGACCAGCAGCACCGCGCCGATCGTGATCGCGGAATCGGCGAGGTTGAACGCCGGGAAGTGCCAGCCGCCGACGTGGAAATCGAGAAAGTCGATCACATGGCCGTAGACCAGCCGGTCGATCACGTTGCCGAGCGCGCCGCCGAGGATCAGCGCGAGCGACAGGCTGAACAGCCGCTGCTGGCCATGGCGGCGCAGCAGGAAGCAGATCACGAGCGTCGCGCCGATGCCGAGCGCGGTGAACGCCCAGCGCTGCCAGCCGCTCGCGGTGGACAGGAAGCCGAACGCGGCGCCGCGGTTGTACACCAGCACGAGGCTGAAGAACGACGTCAGCGCATGCTGCGCGCCGTACGCGAACGTTTTCAGGATCGCGATTTTCGACAGCTGGTCGAACAGGATCACGATCAGCGAAATGCCGAGCCAGGGTGCGAGCGCGCCGCTGGCCGGTTTCGACAGGGTTTTTGCCATAGTTAAGCCGCGCTCCGGATTTCGCCGTTTTCAAACAGGTTCGAGAAGCAGCGTCCGCACAGCGTCGGATGATCGGCGTGCGCGCCGACGTCCTCGCGGTAGTGCCAGCAGCGTTCGCACTTCTGGTACTTCGACGCCGCGACGTCGACGCTTTCCTGCGCCTCGTCGTCGACCTTCACGACCGTCGCCGCCGACGTGATCAGCACGAACTTCAGATCGTCGCCGAGGCTCGTGAGCGCATCGTAGCGCGCGCCGCTCGCGTGCACGGCCACTTCGGCCTGCAGCGACGAACCGATGCGGTTCGCGGTGCGTGCTTCCTCGAGCGCCTTCGTCACGTTGCCGCGCACGTCGCGCAGCAGCGCCCACTTCTCGATCAGTGCGGCCGAGCCGGCCACTTCCGGATACGCGTAGTAGGTTTCGGTGAACACGGTGTCGCTGGCCGGCTGGAACACCTTCCACGCTTCTTCCGCGGTGAACGACAGGAACGGTGCGAGCACGCGCAGCAGCCCGTGCGTCAGGTGGTACAGCGCGGTCTGCGCGGAGCGGCGCGCGCGCGAATCGGCCGCGCTGGTGTACAGGCGGTCCTTCAGCACGTCGAGGTAGAAGCCGCCGAGATCTTCCGAGCAGTACGTCTGCAGCTTCGCGACGACCGGGTGGAACTCGTACTTCTCGTAGTGGCCGAGCAATTCCGTCTGCAGTTGCGCGGAGAACGCGACCGCATAACGGTCGATCTCGAGCCATTCGTCGACCGGCACCGCGTGCTGCGCGAAGTCGAAGTCCGACAGGTTCGCGAGCAGGAAGCGCAGCGTGTTGCGGATGCGGCGATAGCCTTCCGTCACACGCTTCAGGATTTCCTCGGAGATCGCGAGCTCGCCCGAATAGTCGGTCGACGCGATCCACAGGCGGATGATTTCCGCGCCGAGGCGGTTCGCGACTTCATGCGGGTCGACACCGTTGCCGAGCGACTTGCTCATCTTGCGGCCTTCGCCGTCGACCGTGAAGCCGTGCGTGAGCAGGCCCTTGTACGGCGCGCGGCCGTCGATCATCGACGCGGTCAGCAGCGACGAGTGGAACCAGCCGCGGTGCTGGTCCGAGCCTTCGAGGTATAGATCGGCCGGGAACTGCAGCTGATCCTTGTGCGAGCCGCGCAGCACGTGCCAGTGCGTCGTGCCCGAGTCGAACCACACGTCGAGCGTGTCGCGGTTCTTTTCGTACATGTTCGCGTCGTCGCCGATCAGCTCGCGCGGATCGAGCGACTGCCACGCCTCGATGCCCGACTGCTCGACGCGCTTGGCGACTTCCTCGAGCAGCTCGAGCGTGCGCGGGTGCAGCTCGCCGGTTTCCTTGTGCACGAAGAACGCCATCGGCACGCCCCATTGGCGCTGACGCGACAGCGTCCAGTCGGGACGGTTCGCGATCATGCTGAACAGGCGCTGCTTGCCCCACGACGGGTAGAACGCGGTCGCCTCGACGCCTTCGAGCGCCGCTTCGCGCAGCGTCTTGCCGTCGTCGCGCGGCGTCACGTCCATGCCGGCGAACCATTGCGACGTCGCGCGGTAGATGATCGGCGTCTTGTGGCGCCAGCAGTGCATGTAGCTGTGCGTGTACTTCTCGCTGCGCAGCAGCGAGCCGGCCGCGTTCAGCGCGTCGACGATCTTCGGGTTCGCGTCCCAGATCGACAGGCCGCCGAACAGCGGCAGCGATTCGATGTAGCGGCCGTCGCCCATCACCGGGTTGATGAAGTCCGAATCGGTCATCCCGTGCGCCTTGCACGACATGAAGTCTTCGATGCCGTAGGCGGGCGACGAGTGCACGACGCCGGTACCCGTGTCGGTCGTCACGTAGTCGCCGAGGTAGACGGGCGCGGTGCGCTTGTAGCCGGGATGGGCCGACGCGAGCGGATGGTGGAAGCGCAGGTTCGCGAGCTTCACGCCGGGCGCGGTCGCGACGACGCGGCCGGTCAGCTTGAAGTCGGCCATGCAGGCCGCGACGCGTTCTTCCGCGATGATCAGCAGCCCGCGCTCGGTGTCGACCAGCGCGTAGACGATTTCCGGATGGAGGTTCAGCGCCTGGTTGGCCGGGATCGTCCACGGCGTGGTGGTCCAGATCACGATGCCGCCCTCGGCGCGCGGCAGCGCCGGCAGGCCGAACGCCTGCGCGGTCTTTTCCGGCTCGGCGAACGCGAACATCACGTCGATCGTCGGGTCGGTGCGGTCCTTGTACTCGACTTCCGCCTCGGCGAGCGCCGAGCCGCAGTCGAAGCACCAGTTCACCGGCTTCAGCCCGCGGTACACGTAGCCCTTCTCGATGATCTTGCCGAGCGCGCGGATCTCTTCCGCCTCGTTGACGAAGTTCATCGTCTTGTACGGATTCGCCCAGTCGCCGAGCACGCCGAGGCGCTTGAAGCCGACCTTCTGCTTCTCGATCTGCTCGGTCGCATACGCGCGCGCCTTGCTCATCACTTCGGCCGCCGGCAGCGACTTGCCGAACTGCTTCTCGATCTGGATCTCGATCGGCATCCCGTGGCAATCCCAGCCCGGCACGTACGGTGCGTCGAAGCCGGCCATGTTGCGCGACTTGACGACGATGTCCTTCAGGATCTTGTTGACCGCGTGACCGAGGTGGATGTCACCGTTCGCATACGGCGGGCCGTCGTGCAGGATGAACTTCGGGCGGCCCTTGCTGGCCGCGCGGATCTTTTCGTAGATGCCGCGCTCTTCCCATTCCTTGACCCACTGCGGCTCACGCTTGGGCAGGTCGCCGCGCATCGGGAACGGCGTGTCGAGCAGGTTGACCGGATACTTGGCCTGCGGTTTCGAATCGGCTTTCTTGTTGCTCATGATGGGATCGCTATCTAAATCGGTGGACGCTCGTGCGTCGTGAATCGGGGATGCGCGCGTGTGGGCGGCGCGAGGGCGCGGCGCGTGGCGCCGCCGGCCGGATCAGCTAATTCGGTCGGTTGCCGACGTCGAGAAGCCGGTCGCGCGGCTGCCCGGCGCGCGCTCGCGCTCGACGAAGTACGCACGCGCATTCGCGACGTCCAAAGCGATCGCGCGCGACAGCGCCTCGAGATCGTCGAACTTCGCCTCGTCGCGCAGCTTCTTCAGGAATTCGACGCGGATCAGCTTGCCATACGCATCGCCGTGCCAGTCGAGCAGGTGGACTTCGAGCAGCACGCGGCCGGAATCGTCGACGGTCGGGCGCAGCCCGAGGCTCGCGACGCCCGGCAGCGGGGCAGGGCCCAGCCCGTGCACCTGCACGACGAAGATGCCCGCGAGCGCCGGCCGCTTGTGCGCGATCGGCAGGTTCAGGGTCGGGAAGCCGAGGTCGCGGCCGAGCTTCAGCCCGTGTGCGACGTGGCCGCTGATCGCGTAGCCGTGGCCGAGCGCCTGCGCGGCCGCGTCGAGATCGCCCGCGGCGAGCGCGGCGCGCACGCCGGAGCTGGAGATGCGCGTGCCGTCGCTGCCGGAGACCGTGCCCATCTGCTCGACTTCGAAACCGTACTGTTCGCCGGCCGCCTTCAGCGTGTCGAAGGTGCCCGCGCGCTTCGCGCCGTAGCAGAAATCGTCGCCGACCATCATCCAGCGCGTGTGCAGCCCGCCGACCAGCGTGCGTTCGACGAACGCCTGCGGCGACTGGCTCGCGAACGTGTGGTTGAAGTGCTCGACGACGACGCGGTCGACCCCGTGCTCGCGCAGCGCTTCCAGCTTGTCGCGCAGCATCGCGATGCGCGGCGGCGCGCCGGCCGGATTGAAGAATTCGCGCGGGTGCGGCTCGAACGTCATCACGCACACGGGCAGGCCGCGCGCGTCCGCTGCCGCGCGCACGCGTGCGAGCAGGGCCTGGTGCCCGCGATGGACACCGTCGAAGTTGCCGATCGTCAGCGCGCACGGCGCGCGGCTCTCGGCGTTGGGCAGGCCGCGGAAGACTTTCACGATAGCGGAAGCAGCGTCGGGGGAATGGGCGGTGGAATGCCGCAAAGCAGAAGATTATAAACGTTCGGGCGGCCCGGCGGCCGAGAAGGAGGGAAACGCGGGGGCGAATGGTAAAATTCGCGGATGAAAAAACTCGTGATCCTGATTTCCGGTCGCGGCAGCAACATGGAGGCCATCGTCCGCGCGTGCGCGCAGGAACGCTGGCCGGCCCAGGTCGCCGCCGTGATCGCCAACCGGCCTGACGCAGCCGGCCTGGTTTTTGCCGCGTCGCACGGGGTGGCGACCGCGGTGGTCGACCACCGGTCGTTCGACGGCCGCGACAGCTTCGACGCGGCGCTCGCCGCCGAGATCGACCGCTTCGCGCCCGATCTCGTCGTGCTCGCCGGCTTCATGCGCATCCTCACGCCCGATTTCGTCAGACGATACGAAGGCCGGCTGCTGAACATCCATCCGTCGCTGCTGCCGAGCTTCAAGGGCATCCACACGCACCAGCAGGCGCTGGATGCCGGCGTCGCGCTGCATGGCGCGAGCGTGCATTTCGTGATTCCCGAACTCGACAGCGGCGCCATCGTCGCGCAGGGCGCGGTGCCCGTGCGCGCGGGCGACGACGCGGCCGCGCTCGCACGGCGCGTGCTGACGGTCGAGCACGTGCTGTATCCGCGTGCGGTGCGCTGGTTCGTCGAGGGGCGCCTGCGCCTCGAGAACGGCCGGGCAGTGGTGGCGCCGGAAGAGGCGCGCTGGATTTTCGCGGATCAACCGCATACCGAAACGAGCGAGGGCGTATGAAGCTGCACGGATTCCTGATTGGCCAGACCGAGACCTTGCTGGCGGAGGTGCTGAAGTTCACCGGCCCCGCCGACGCGACGACGAGCCGGTTCTTCCGCGCGCACCCGAAGCTCGGCCACGCCGAGCGCGGCGTGATCGCCGAGGCGGTGTTCGCGGTGCTGCGCCGGAAGATGGAGTTTTCGCACCTCGCCGAGAGCGGCACGGGCAGCCCCGCACGGCGCCTCACGCTGCTGGGCCTGATGCAGACGCTCGGCCGCAATGCGCTGAAGCCGTTCGTGTCCGACACCGAGGCCGCATGGCTCGAGCACGTGTCGAAGATCGACCCGGCGAGCCTGCCGGTGCGCGTGCGCACGAACCTGCCGGACTGGATCTACCAGGCGCTGTCGGCCCGTTTCGACGCCGAGGAGCTCGCGCAGCTCGCCGCCGCGCTGAATTACCCGGCGCCGCTCGACCTGCGCGCCAACGCGCAGAAGGCGACGCGCGACCAGGTGATCGACGCGCTGCGCGCGGAGGGCATCGACGCGGGCGAGACGCCGTTCGCGCCGCAGGGCGTGCGCGTCGTCGGCAAGCCGGCGCTCACGCGCCTGCAGGTGTTCCAGGAAGGGCAGATCGAGGTGCAGGACGAGGGCAGCCAGCTGCTGTGCTCGCTGGTCGCGCCGCGCCGCGGCGAGATGATCGTCGATTTCTGCGCGGGCGCCGGCGGCAAGACGCTCGCGCTCGGCGCGATGATGCGCTCGACCGGGCGCCTTTACGCGTTCGACGTGTCGGAAAAGCGCCTGACCAAGCTCAAGCCGCGCCTCGCGCGCAGCGGGCTGTCGAACGTGAACCCGGTGCTGATCGACAGCGAGCACGATGCGAAGATCAAGCGGCTCGCCGGCAAGATCGACCGCGTGCTGGTCGACGCGCCGTGCAGCGGCCTCGGCACGCTGCGCCGCAATCCCGACCTGAAGTGGCGCCAGACGCGCACGTCGATCGAGGAACTCACGCCGAAGCAGGCGTCGATCCTCGCGAGCGCCGCGCGTCTCGTGAAGAAGGGCGGCCGGCTCGTGTACGCGACCTGCAGCGTGCTCCACGCGGAGAACGAAGCGATCGTCGAGCAGTTCCTGGCCGACCATCCGGAGTTCGTGCTGGTGCCCGCGCAGCAGGTGCTGGCCGACCAGCGCATCGCGATCGAGACCGGCGACTACCTGTCGCTGTGGCCGCACCGCCACGCGACCGACGGCTTCTTCGCCGCGGTGCTCGAGCGGCGCGCGCAGTAACGGCGGCACGGACGGACGATGGAGAGTCTGCAAAGCCGCCTGCTGTCGCGCCGGCTGGCCTTGGTGATTCGCGATTTCCACCAGCCGGTGATGATCTGGCAGGCGGCGATCCTCGTCGGCGCACTCTGTTTTGCGTGGCTGGCCGCGCGCTTCGTGCACGGCCGGATCGATGCGCGCCGCACGGCGTCCGGACGCGCGCCCGGTGCGGGCTCGGATAGCCTGAAGCGCGCGCTGTTCCCCTTGTTCGGCGGCATTTTCGTCGGCGTCGCGCAGCTCGCGTTCGAGCCGTTCATGTCGACGTCGCTGCTGTCGCTCGCCCTCGTGCCGCTGTTCGGCATCGGGCTGATCTACGTGCTGTTCTTCTGCGCGCGGCGCGTGTTCGCGCGCGACGGCCACACGCATGCGTGGCTGTCGATCGTCGAGAAGATCGTGTCGACCATCGTGTGGGCCGCGATGGTGCTGACCGTGCTCGGCATCCAGCGCGACGTGCTCGGCTGGCTCGACAGCGTGCAGTTCCGCGTGGCCAATGCGCATCTCACGCTGCTGTCGGTGATCTCCGGCGCGCTGTGGGTGTGCGTGACGCTGATGGTCGCGATGTGGCTCGGGTCGGTGCTCGAGGATCGCCTCGCACGCGCGAGCACGCTCGACGCGAACCTGAAGGTCGTGCTGTCGCGGGTCGGCCGCGCGCTGCTGGTGTTCGCGGCGGTCCTGATCGGGCTGTCGCTCGTCGGCATCGACGTGACGGTGCTCGGCGTGTTCGGTGGCGCGTTGGGCGTCGGCCTCGGCTTCGGCCTGCAGAAGGTCGCCAGCAATTACGTGTCGGGCTTCATCATCCTGCTCGATCGCTCGCTGCGGCTCGGCGACGCGATCAGCGTCGGCGGGCTGCAGGGCGTCGTCACGCAGATCCGCACGCGCTATACGGTCGTGCGCGGCCTCGACGGCAACGAGACGCTGATCCCGAACGAGAAGCTGATCACCGACGTCGTGCAGAACCAGTCGTCGTACCTGACGCGCGGCTACGCGAAGGTCGCCGTGCAGATCGCCTATACGAACGACGTCGAGCAGGCACTGGCGGTGCTGGCGGAAGCCGCGAAGGGCGTGCCGCGCGTGCTCGCGGAGCCGGCGCCGGCCCCGTACCTGGTCGGCTTCGGCGCGGACGGGATCGATCTGGAGCTCGGTTTCTGGATCGAGGATGCGGCGACGGGCACGTCGGGCGTGCGTTCGGCCGTGAACCGCAACATCTGGCGGCTGTTCGGCGAGCACGGGATTTCGATCCCGTTCCCGCAACGAGAAGTGCGCGTGGTCGGCCTGCCGGACGGTCTAGCGGCGACCGGCGTGGTGGCGAAGGGCTTGCCCGTGGCGGGCGTCGGGACGGTGGACGGGCAGGCGTCGGCGGCCTAGCTGGCCCTGGCCGCGTCGCGTCGCCCCGAATCGGGTAAATCTGACCGGCCAGAACGGGATCGCGGGGCGTTCCAGGTCCGGAGATGGACTGTCCGCCTTGCGTCAACACAAGAAAATATTCATTTTTTACAAAGACTTGGAACGGTTGAAGTAAAATTCCGGTCTACACGCGGTATGCTTTCATTTTTATGACGTCGGCCGGCGCCGGCGTCGCTCTCACCACAGGTAACTGCCTTGTTGAATTCCCTGCTCGATTTTCTTTCCCACGGGCTCCTGCGTTTTTCGTGGTGGCAGGTCGCGCTGTTCGCGCTTGCCGTCACGCACGTCACGATCATCGGCGTGACGGTCTACCTGCATCGCTGCCAGGCGCACCGCGCGCTGGAGCTGCATCCGATCGCGAGCCATTTCTTCCGCATGTGGCTGTGGATGACGACCGGCATGCTGACGGGCCAGTGGGCCGCGATCCATCGCAAGCACCACGCGAAGTGTGAAACCGAGGAAGATCCGCACAGCCCGCAGACGCGCGGGATCTGGAAGGTGTTCCTCGAGGGCGCCGAGCTGTATCGCGCGGAAGCGAAGAACGAAGAAACGATGCGCAAGTTCAGCCACGGCACGCCGAACGACTGGATCGAGCGCAATCTGTACTCGAAGTACCCGATCCTCGGCGTGAGCCTGATGATGGTGCTCGACGTCGCGCTGTTCGGCGTGCTCGGCCTGACCGTATGGGCCGTGCAGATGGTCTGGATTCCGTTCTGGGCCGCCGGTGTCGTGAACGGCTTCGGCCACTTCTGGGGCTACCGCAACTTCAACTCGGCCGATGCGAGCACGAACCTGTTCCCGTGGGGCATCGTGATCGGCGGCGAAGAGCTGCACAACAACCACCACACGTTCGCGACGTCGGCGAAGCTGTCGAACAAGTGGTACGAGTTCGACATCGGCTGGATGTACATCCGCATCATGTCGGCATTCGGTCTCGCGAAGGTGAAGAAGGTCGCACCGACGCCGCGCCTGAACAAGCCGAAGACGGTGCTCGACCAGGAAACGCTGCAGGCCGTGTTGTCGAACCGCTACGAAGTGATGGCGAGCTACGGCAAGGCCGTCAAGCGTGCATATCGCCAGGAGCTCGCGCACCTGAAGGAGCTTGGTGCGAGCGACAAGTACCAGCTGATGCGCAGCGCGCGCAAGTGGTTCCACAAGGACGCCGACGGCCTCGACGAGCCGCAGAAGAAGCTGCTGCCGGAAATCTTCGCGAACAGCCAGAAGCTGCAGACGTACTTCCAGCTGCGCCAGGATCTGGCCGCGATCTGGGATCGCTCGACCGCGTCGCGCGAACAGCTGCTCGCGCAATTGCAGGATTGGTGCCATCGCGCAGAACAAAGCGGCATCAAGGCGCTGCAGGAATTCGCGACACGTCTGCGTCGCTACGCCTGATTCGAAATCGATTAGAATCTAAGGACGTCACAAACCCCGCGTTGGCGGGGTTTTTTCATTTGGGCCGCCGGTTTTTGATGGCCGATCGGCAGGGTGGATTGGTATGAGGCTTGGGGCAGTGGATTCGATGCCCCATGGGGCCATGAGTAAGCGCTAAAGCGCCAACTCTGGTCGACCGCGAAGCATGGGACCAGAGTAAGTGCTAAAGCGCCAACTCTGGGTCGACCGCGAAGCATGGGGCCAGAGTAAGCGCTAAAGCGCCAACTCTGGCCGACAGGAGATATGGAGATGCAATCGACGATCAAACCCGTCGAGTACGACCGGCCCGTCGCAGCAGGGACCGTGTGCGGCGTGGGACAAGCATGGGCCAAGGTGCCCGACGCGCCGTCCGCCGAGGAACGCGCTGCACTGAAGGCGCGCATCAAGGCGCTGCTCGCACGTGAAAAGGCCGTGCTCGTCGCCCACTACTACGTGGATGCTGAGCTGCAGGAGCTGGCCGACGAAACAGGCGGCTGCGTCGCCGATTCGCTCGAAATGGCTCGCTTCGGCCGTGACCACGACGCGCAGACGCTCGTCGTCGCCGGCGTGCGCTTCATGGGCGAAACCGCGAAGATCCTGAGCCCCGGCAAACGCGTGCTGATGCCCGATCTCGATGCGACCTGCTCGCTCGATCTCGGCTGTCCGGCCGACGAATTCTCCGCGTTCTGCGATGCACATCCCGATCGCACGGTCGTCGTCTACGCGAACACCAGCGCCGCCGTGAAGGCGCGCGCGGACTGGATGGTCACGTCATCGATCGGCCTCGAGATCGTCGCCGACCTGCACGCGCGGGGCGAGAAGATCATCTGGGCACCCGATCGCCATCTCGGCAGCTACATCCAGAAGAAAACCGGCGCGGACATGCTGCTGTGGCAGGGTTCGTGCCTCGTCCACGACGAATTCAAGGGCATCGAGCTCGACCTGCTGCGCGCCGAATATCCGGACGCGAAGGTGCTCGTGCACCCCGAGTCGCCGGAAAACGTCGTCGCGCAGGCGGACGTCGTCGGCTCGACCACGCAACTGATCGACGCAGCCGTGAAGCTCGACGCGACGCACTTCATCGTCGCGACCGATCTCGGCATCCTTCACAAGATGCAGCTCGCGGCGCCCGGCAAGACCTTCATCGCCGCGCCGACGGCCGGCAACAGCGCGACCTGCAAGAGCTGCGCGCATTGCCCGTGGATGGCGATGAACGGCCTCGCGAACCTCGCCGACGTGCTCGAGCGCGGTCACAACGAGATCTTCGTCGATCCCGCGATCGGCGTGCGTGCGCGTCTGCCGATCGACCGGATGCTCGATTTCGCAGCGGCGCACAAGAAGCGCGTGCAGGCGAGCGGCGATCTGCAGCGCGACCAGCAACTGTTCGCGAACGTAGGGGCTGCGTAATGAGCGACTCCCGCGCCCACATTCGTTCGCTGTCACCCGAAGCTGGCGCTGCGGCGCTCACGCTGGTCCCAGGCACGGCGCCTTCCGAAGGGAAGGCCGCATTGCTTGAGAGTGGCGCGCCGGAAGGCGCCGTGACGACCGCAGTCTCCCCGCTGTTCGACGCCGTACGCGCACAATACGGCGCGGCATTCGACGAAGCGATCGCGCGCAACGTGGCCGATGCGATCGCCGAAGACGTCGGCACCGGCGACCAGACCGGGCGGCTCGTGCCGGCCGGCGAGCGGCGCCGTGCGCGCATCATCGTGCGCGAGGAAGCGGTGCTGTGCGGCGTGCCGTGGTTCGAGGCCGTCATCGCGCGGATCGATCCGTCGATCGTCGTGCAGTGGCGCTATCGCGAAGGCGACCGGATGACGCCGGATTCGACCGTCTGCGAGCTCGAAGGGCCGGCGCGTGCACTGTTGACGGCCGAGCGCAACGGGCTGAACTTCCTGCAACTGCTGTCGGGCGTCGCGAGCGCGACGCGTCGTTACGTCGATCGCGTCGAAGGCACGCGCGCGAAGATCCTCGATACGCGCAAGACGCTGCCGGGCCTGCGGCTCGCGGAGAAGTACGCGGTGCGGGTCGGCGGCGGCGAGAACCAGCGTCTCGCGCTGTACGACGGCATCCTGATCAAGGAAAACCACATCGCGGCGGCCGGCGGCGTCGGCGAAGCCCTCGATGCGGCGTTCGCGCTGGATTCGGGCGTGCCGGTGCAGATCGAAGTCGAGACGCTCGCGCAGCTCGACACGGCGCTCGCGCATGGCGCGCAATCGGTGCTGCTCGACAACTTTACGCTCGACATGATGCGCGAAGCGGTGCGCGTCGCGGCCGGCAAGGCCGTGCTCGAAGTGTCGGGCGGCGTCAATTTCGATACGGTGCGCACGTTCGCGGAAACGGGTGTCGACCGCATCTCGATCGGCGCGCTGACGAAGGACGTGCGCGCGACCGACTATTCGATGCGGATCGTCGACTGACCTCGCGGGATGTCGTCTGACGAAAAAGGCCGTTGGCGTGCAAGCGCCAACGGCCTTTTTCTGTATGGTGGCCGCCCCGGGAAGGGCGTGCCGGTCAGCGGCGCGAGCGCGGCGTGAGCACGCTCGGCAGCGCCTTCGGCAGCGTGTGCGGCCAGTCGCGGCTGTAGTGCAGGCCGCGGCTTTCGCGGCGCGAGTAGGCGCTCTTCACGATCAGCGTCGCGACGTCGACCAGATTGCGCAGTTCGAGCAGGTCGCGCGTCACGCGGAAATTCGCGTAGTACTCGTGGATCTCGTCGCGCAGCAGCGACAAGCGGTGCTTCGCGCGTTCCAGACGCTTGTCGGTACGCACGATGCCGACGTAGTTCCACATCAGCCGGCGCAGCTCGTCCCAGTTGTGCGCCACGACGACTTCCTCATCCGCATCCGACACGCGGCTTTCGTCCCATGCGGGCAGCGTGGCCGGCGTTTGGGCGTCGAAGCCGGCCGCCTCGATCGCCTCCGCCGCCGCGCGGCCGATCACGAGGCATTCGAGCAGCGAGTTGCTCGCGAGCCGGTTCGCGCCGTGCAGCCCCGTGTACGACGTTTCGCCGACCGCATACAGGCCCGCGAGATCGGTGCGCCCCGCGAGGTCGGTGACGACACCGCCGCACGTGTAGTGCGCGGCCGGCACGACCGGAATGGGCTGCCGGGCAATGTCGATGCCGAATTCGAGGCAGCGCGCGTGGATCGTCGGGAAGTGTTCGCGCAGGAACGCTTCCGGCTGATGGCTGATGTCGAGATACACGCAGTCGATCCCGCGCTTCTTGATCTCGAAGTCGATCGCGCGCGCGACGATGTCGCGCGGCGCGAGTTCCGCGCGCGGATCGTGCGCGGGCATGAAGCGCGTGCCGTCCGGCAGCTTCAGCAAGCCGCCTTCGCCGCGCACGGCTTCCGAGATCAGGAACGATTTCGCATACGGATGGAACAGGCAGGTCGGGTGGAACTGGATGAATTCCATGTTCGACACGCGGCAGCCCGCGCGCCACGCCATCGCGATGCCGTCGCCGGTCGCGGTGTCGGGGTTCGTGGTGTACAGGTAGACCTTGCCGGCGCCGCCGGTCGCAAGCACCGTGTGCGGCGCCTCGATCGTGATCGTGCGGTCGTTGTCGACGTCGAGCGCATACAGCCCGTGACAGCGGCGGCCGGGCAGGCCGAGCCGGTCCGACGTGATCAGGTCGATCGCATGGTGGTTTTCGAAGAACGTGATGTTCGGATGCTGGCGCGCGCGGTCGGACAGCGTCGCGAGCACCGCGTGGCCGGTCGCGTCGGCCGCGTGGATGATCCGGCGGTGGCTGTGGCCGCCTTCGCGCGTCAGATGGAAGCCGAGTTCGGCCGCATCGTCCTTCGTGAACGGCACGCCTTGCGAGATCAGCCATTCAATCGCTTCGCGGCCGTGCTCGACGATGTAGCGCGTCGCGCCTTCGTCGCACAGCCCGCCGCCGGCGACCAGCGTGTCGTCGACGTGGTTCTGGATGCTGTCCGCCGAGTCGAGGACGGCCGCGATGCCGCCTTGCGCGTTATCGCTCGCCCCCTCCATCATCGAACGTTTCGCGATCAGCGCGACACGTCGCGTGCTGGCCAGGTTGAGTGCGACCGACAGCCCTGCCAGGCCGCTGCCGACGATCGCCACGTCGAATTTCATGCTGCATCTCCATCGTTACGCTTTAGACTTGTGCGTTCCGTCGGCTGTGGCCGCGGAAAGGGGAGAGCATACCGCGTCGGGCCCGCGCGCGTATGCGCAAAACAAAAAGCCCCGCATGTGCGGGGCTTTTTGGTCGCCGTCAGGCTACAGAAACCGGAGATTACTTGATCTTGGTTTCTTTGTATTCCACATGCTTGCGGACGACGGGATCGAACTTCTTGATCGCCATCTTTTCCGGCATGTTGCGCTTGTTCTTCGTGGTCGTGTAGAAGTGACCCGTACCAGCGGTCGACTCGAGCTTGATCTTGTCGCGTGCGCCTTTTGCCATGATTGTGCTCCTTGGGCTTAGGCTTCGCCGCGTGCGCGCAGGTCAGCGAGCACGGAATCGATGCCGTTCTTGTCGATCAGGCGCAGGCCGGCGTTCGAGACGCGCAGGCGCACCCAGCGGTTTTCGCTCTCTACCCAGAACCGGCGGTTTTGCAGGTTCGGCAGGAAGCGACGCTTGGTCTTGTTGTTGGCGTGGGAAACGTTGTTGCCGCTCATCGGCGCTTTCCCAGTTACTTGGCATACGCGTGCCATGAGAGCACTCCTAATACGCTAAATTCGGGGTTCGATCGCCGATGAAGGTTCCATCGTACCGCCACGTGATCCATGGCTGCACTCAGAACGCCGAAGCCCTTACAGACAAGGCCCTTCGATGGCTAGAACTGGTTGGAAAAAAGACAGACGATGATTCTAGCAGAAAAAGTTCAGAAAAATCAAACCCAATTTCGCTTCATCGTCGCGGCGCCCCAGGGCGGGTCGCCGGGCCACAGTCTACAGCCAACCGGCACGCGCGAACGAAAATGTATCGGCGGTGCCGACGACCACGTGATCGAGCAGCTTCGCGTCGATGAGCGCGAGCGCCTCGTGCAGCACGCGCGTCAGGCGCCGGTCTTCGGCGCTCGGCTGCACCGCGCCGGACGGGTGGTTGTGCGCGATGATCAGCGCCGCGGCATTCAGCACGAGCGCGCGTCGCACAATCTCGCGCGGATAGACGGCCATCCGCGTGAGCGAGCCGCGGGCGCTTTCTTCCACGTCGATGAGGCCGTGACGGGCGTCGAGGTACAGCGTGACGAACACCTCGTGCGGACGCGTGCCGATCCTGAGCCGCAGATAGTCCTCGACCGCGCCCGGCGAATCGATCTGCAGCCGCTCGCGCGCTTTTTCGACCAGCGCGCGCCGCACGATCTCGGTCACGGCGATCAGCACCGCCGAGCGCGCCGTGCCGATGCCCGGGTGCGTGGCGAACACGTCCGGCTCGGCATCGAGCATGTCGCGCAGCGAGTCGCCGAACCGCGCGAGCAGCGCGCGGGCGCTGGCGAATACATCGCGGCCGCCGCCGCCGGTGCCGAGCAGCAGCGCGATCAGCTCCGCGTCGGTCAGCGCGGCCGGCCCGCGTTCCAGCAACCGCTCGCGCGGCAGATGCGGCTTCCAGTTTCGCGGGCGGCGCTTGCGCGGCCGGGCCGGGCCCGTGTGGCGGGCCGGAGCGGCCGGCGCATCGGCGGGGTCGCGACATTCGGTCGCCGGGGCGGCGAGGCAAGGTGACAGCATGAGCGAAACTCCATTGGCGGCGGGCGTGGATGCGACGTCGTCGCACTTTCAGCCTTGCGCGCTCAGGTGACTTACAATATTGGCTTTGCGCCGGGCCTTTCGGCCAGTTCGGGCGCCGACGAACACGAGTAATCCATGAGCCTCATCGATCTATCCGAAGTGAAGCCCGGTTCCCATGTCACGCTGCATTACCGGCTTGCACTTGCCGACGGCGCCGACATCGTCAACACCTTCTCCGACAAGCCCGCCACGCTGCTGCTCGGCGCGGGCCAACTGGCGCCCTCGCTGGAACAGATTCTGCTCGGGCTCCGGGTCGGCGACCATTCGACTTATCAGCTAACGCCCGAGCAGGCGTTCGGTCCCCGCAATCCCGACATGCTCCAGCGCGTGACGCTGTCGACGCTGCGCGAGAACGGGATGGTCGGCGACGATTTCACGCCGGGCGAGCTGATCGAGTTCAACGCGCCGGACGGCGGCCGCTATGCAGGGGTGCTGAAGGAAGTCAGCGAAACCTCGGCGCTGTTCGACTTCAATCATCCGCTCGCGGGCCAGGCGCTCACGTTCGAAGTGAAAATCATCGGAATCCTGTAATCATGAGTACCACCGATACGCTGTCCGGGCAGACCGTCGCCGCCGATGCCGAAATCCTGCTGGCCCAGCCGCGCGGCTTCTGCGCAGGGGTCGACCGCGCCATCGAGATCGTCGAGCGCGCGATCGCGATGCACGGCGCGCCCATCTACGTGCGTCACGAGATCGTCCACAACAAGTACGTGGTCGAGGATCTGAAGAAGAAAGGCGCGATCTTCGTCGAGGAACTCGAGGAAGTGCCGGCCGGCAACACCGTGATCTTCAGCGCGCACGGCGTGTCGAAGGCCGTGCGCGACGAGGCGGACGTGCGCGGGCTGCGCATTTACGACGCAACCTGCCCGCTCGTCACGAAGGTGCACGTCGAAGTGGCGAAGATGCGCCAGGACGGCGTCGACATCGTGATGATCGGCCACAAGGGCCATCCGGAAGTCGAGGGCACGATGGGGCAGGTCGAGCGCGGCATGCATCTCGTCGAAAGCGTGGAAGACGTCCAGAAGCTCGAGCTCGCCGATCCCGAGCGCATCGCGCTCGTCACGCAGACGACGCTGTCCGTCGACGACGCGGCCGAGATCATCGGCGCGCTGAAGTCGAAGTACCCGAAGATCCGCGAGCCGAAGAAGCAGGACATCTGCTACGCGACACAGAATCGCCAGGATGCGGTGAAGTTCATGGCGCCGCAGTGCGACGTCGTGATCGTCGTCGGCAGCCCGAACAGCTCGAATTCGAGCCGCCTGCGCGAAGTGGCCGAGAAGCGCGGCGTGGCCGCGTACATGGTCGACGCGCCCGACCAGATCGATCCCGCGTGGGTCGCCGGCAAGCGCCGCATCGGCGTGACGGCCGGCGCATCGGCGCCCGAAGTGCTCGCCCAGGCCGTGATCGCGCGGCTGCGCGAGCTCGGCGTGCGCAACGTCCGCGCACTCGACGGCATCGAGGAAAACGTGTCGTTTCCGCTGCCGCGCGGCCTGAATCTGCCGCCTGCCGTCTGATTGCCGCATCGCACCCGCGGTACTCCAAAAGCGCGCCTCCGGGCGCGCTTTTTTTGCGTCGTGAAAAACGACATCGCAACCATTATTCACATTAATAGTGCAACCCGGTTGCTATCCCCGCGCTTAACCGTCTCTCAAAATTGGTTGCAATGCAGGAAAACCCCATCGAATCAGGAATATTGGCGTCCTGTAAATGGAGTTACAATGCGCCCGTTTTCAAGCCGGAATGGCTTTGAAATCGGGTTTTGGGAAGGCGCGGGAGACCTATTCGATGCATGTGAAGTTGGCTTACGCCAAGTTCGTCGCCGCACCGGTTGCAATGCTTGCCGGTCGCAGCAAAAAGAGCGACGACAGGGCGGGTGGGGAGGCTGCGGCATACGCAGTACCGGCGGGCAGCGACGTGCACGCTGCCGGAACCGGTCGTGCGACGCCGGCGGCGTGCCGCATGGCGCAATCGGACGGTGACAAGGATAACGGGGCACGTTTGGCGATCGAGGATTTCAACGCGCAGGGCCCGAAGATCGGCATGCATTCGGCACGGCGGGCAGCATGCGCCGGTAACGCTGCGGCCAACCGGGCGACGGGCACGCGGGTCGCCCGACAACGAGCCGCCGATGCGGCAGCAGCAGGGCGCGTCATCCGACGGACGCCCGGGTCTCGGGGCAACACAGGCAGCGTGCAGATGTCGGTGATCCCCTTTCATTTCGATTCGACGAAACGGCATGTCGCCGCGACGCGCGGCGCGGCGGGCGGCGTGCTTCGTTTCACGAATTCCGATGCAGTCCTGACGAAAGTCGGACGCCACCTTCGCGATGCCCGTTCGGGCGCCGCGCGGGCGGCAGCGGACGGCTGGCTTGCCAACGAGGCGCCGGCGTCCTGCATCGGAGCGCAAATCCCTGGCGGCAATGGCATGTGCGCCGTCAAGGTGGTCGAGCACGCGGGCGACGCGGCGCGGAACCTGATCTGCCCGGACGCGGGGTTCGCCCCGACCCGGACGGAAAAAGGCGTGGACTTCGGGAAACCGGAGGCCGGCCGTTTCGGCACGCTGCCCTACGACTTCAAGGAGGCCAAGTACACCGTCCTCGATGTCGTGACGATTTAGCGACAGGACCCTCGATGGCACCGGAACAGTGCGGTGCCGTTTTTGTATCCGCTCCGGCGGCAGGTCCGGCCGTACAGGCCGGGCGGCGCGCGCCGGGACGATCCACCCTTACCGGTATCGACTAGTACCCGCAGTGTCGCCGAGAAGGCGCGATTCCTCGCTTACCCGCGGGGCGCAACGTCCTCCGGCAGCATGGGCCAAGGAGCTTTAAATGGATATTTTCGTCCAGCAGGTTCTCAACGGGCTGGTGCTCGGCAGTGTGTACGCCATCATCGCGTTGGGCTACACGATGGTGTACGGCATTCTCGGCATCATCAACTTCGCGCACGGCGACGTGCTGATGATCGGCGCGATGGTTGCGCTGTCGGCCATCACCGTGCTGCAGAACCACTTCCCCGGACTCGGCAACGTCGCGACGCTGACGATCGGCCTGGGCATTGCGGCGGTCGTATGTGCGTTCGTCGGTTTCGCGATCGAGCGCGTCGCGTACCGGCCGCTGCGTCGCGCGCCGCGCCTCGCGCCGCTGATCACCGCGATCGGCGTGTCGATCCTGCTGCAGACGGCCGCGATGATCATCTGGTCGCGCAACCCGCTGCCGTTCCCGCAATTGCTGCCGACCGATCCGATCAACGTGATCAAGGCGACCGACACGACGCCGGGCGCCGTGATCTCGGTCACTGAAATCGTGATCATCGCGGTGGCGTTCATCGTGATGGGCGGCCTGCTGCTGCTCGTGCACAAGACCAAGCTCGGCCGCGCGATGCGCGCGATCGCCGAAAGCCCGAACACGGCAAGCCTGATGGGCGTGAACCCCAACTTCGTGATTTCCGCGACGTTCATGATCGGCTCCGCTCTCGCCGCGCTGGCCGGCGTGATGATCGCGTCCGAATACGGCAACGTGCACTTCTACATGGGCTTCATCCCCGGCATGAAGGCGTTCACGGCGGCGGTGCTCGGCGGGATCGGCAACCTCGGCGGCGCGATGGTGGGCGGCGTGCTGCTCGGCCTGATCGAGCAGCTCGGTGCCGGCTACATCGGCAACCTCACGGGCGGCGTATTCGGCAGTAACTACCAGGACGTGTTCGCCTTCATCGTGCTGATCATCGTGCTGGTGTTCCGTCCGTCGGGCCTGCTGGGCGAACGTGTCGCGGATCGCGCGTAACGGAAGGGGAGCAAACAACATGACATCCATTCAACCGATCGAATCCTCGACGTCGCTCGTCGAAGAACGCAACATCACCAAGACGGTCATCATCGGCCTCCTGACCGCGGTCTTCGTGATCGCGGCGCCGATCATCATCGGCTCGGCCGGCGGCAACTACTGGGTCCGCGTGCTCGACTTCGCGATGCTGTACGTGATGCTCGCGCTGGGTCTTAACGTGGTGGTCGGCTTCGCCGGCCTGCTCGACCTCGGCTACATCGCGTTCTACGCGGTGGGCGCGTACACGGCGGCATTGCTGAGCTCGCCGCACCTCACCTCGCAGTTCGAGTGGATCGCGGCGCTCGCGCCGAACGGGCTGCACATCCCGTTCCTGCTGATCGTGCCGATCGCGATGGCGCTGGCGGCCACCTTCGGGATCCTGCTCGGTGCGCCGACGCTGCGCCTGCGCGGCGACTACCTGGCGATCGTGACGCTCGGCTTCGGTGAAATCGTCCGGATCTTCATGAACAACCTCGACCGTCCGGTGAACATCACCAACGGCCCGAAGGGGATCACGGGCATCGATCCGGTGCACGTCGCCGGCTTCAACCTGTCGCAGACGCACTCGCTGTTCGGCTTCCAGCTGCCGTCGGTGTACATGTACTACTACCTGTTCGTGCTGTGCTCGCTGCTGGTGATCTGGGTCTGTACGCGCCTGCAGCACTCGCGTATCGGCCGCGCGTGGGCGGCAATCCGCGAAGACGAGATCGCGGCGAAGGCGATGGGCATCAACACCCGTAACGTGAAACTGCTCGCGTTCGCGATGGGCGCATCGTTCGGCGGCCTGTCGGGCGCGATGTTCGGTTCGTTCCAGGGCTTCGTGTCGCCGGAATCGTTCACGTTCTGGGAATCGATCGTCGTGCTGGCCTGCGTGGTGCTCGGCGGCATGGGCCACATCCCGGGCGTGATCCTGGGCGCAGTGCTGCTCGCGATCTTCCCGGAATTCCTGCGCTCGACGATGAGCCCGCTGCAGCATGCGCTGTTCGGTCATGACATCGTCGATACGGAAGTGATCCGTCAGGCGCTGTACGGCCTCGCGATGGTGATCATCATGCTGTACCGCTCGGAAGGCCTGTGGCCCGCGCCGAAGCATGAGGACAGGATCGCGAAACTGGCGAAGCGCGCCAGCAAGAAGCCGGTGCGCGCTTAATCGACGGACACAGGGGATACACACATGAGCGACAAGCAAATCCGACTGTCCGTGCAGGGCGTGAACAAACGCTTCGGCGGGCTGCAGGCACTGTCCGACGTCGGCCTCGAGATCAAGGAAGGCGAGATCTACGGGCTGATCGGCCCGAACGGCGCCGGCAAGACGACGTTCTTCAACGTGATCACGGGCCTCTACACGCCGGACTCCGGCGAGTTCAAGCTCGATGGCACGGAATACAAGCCAACCGCGGTGCACCAGGTCGCGAAGACGGGCATCGCGCGCACGTTCCAGAACATTCGCCTGTTCGGCGGGATGACCGCACTCGAGAACGTGATGGTGGGTCGCCACGTGCGCACCAAGCACGGGCTGCTGGGCGCGGTGTTCCAGACGCCGGCCGAGCGCAAGGAAGAGCGCGAGATCAAGGAGCGTGCGATCGAGCTGCTCGAATACGTCGGCGTGCTGCAGTACGCCGACTACACGTCGCGCAACCTGTCGTACGGCCACCAGCGCCGGCTGGAAATCGCCCGCGCGCTCGCCACCGACCCGAAGCTGCTCGCGCTCGACGAGCCGGCGGCCGGAATGAACGCGACCGAGAAGGTCGAACTCACGCGCCTGCTCGACAAGATCCGCTCGGACGGTCGCACGATCCTGCTGATCGAGCACGACGTGAAGCTCGTGATGGGTCTGTGCAACCGGATGACGGTGCTCGATTACGGCAAGGTGATCGCCGAGGGTCTGCCGCAGGACGTGCAGAAGAATCCGAAGGTGATTGAGGCATATCTCGGCGCAGGGGTGCACTGATGGCAGCGGCAATGTTGAAAATCAAGGGCTTGCAGGTCAACTACGGCGGCATCCAGGCCGTCAAGGGCGTTGACATGGAAGTCCGTCAGGGTGAGCTCGTGACGCTGATCGGCGCGAACGGCGCAGGCAAGACCACGACGATGAAGGCGATCACGGGTCTGAAGCCGTATTCGGCGGGCGATATCGAGTACGACGGCAAGTCGATCAAGGGCGTGCCGTCGCACGAGTTGCTCAAGCGCGGCCTCGCGATGGTGCCGGAAGGCCGCGGGATCTTCGCGCGGATGTCGATCATCGAGAACATGCAGATGGGCGCGTACCTGCGCAACGACAACGAGCAGATCAAGAAGGACGTCGACCGGATGTTCGGCTTCTTCCCGCGTCTGAAGGAGCGTGCGACGCAGCTGGCCGGCACGCTGTCGGGCGGCGAGCAGCAGATGCTGGCGATGTCGCGCGCGATTCTCTCGAAGCCGAAGCTGCTGCTGCTCGACGAGCCGTCGATGGGGCTGTCGCCGATCATGGTCGAGAAGATCTTCGAAGTGGTGCGCGAGATCTCGAAGGAGGGCATCACGGTGCTGCTGGTCGAGCAGAACGCGCGCCTCGCGCTGCAGGCGGCCGACCGCGGCTACGTGATGGACTCGGGCACGGTCACGATGGAAGGTGATGCGAAGAAGATGCTCGACGATCCGAAGGTGCGGGCCGCGTATCTGGGTGAATGAGCGGGCCCGGGGCGGCACGCGGGCGGATGCCGGCGTGTCGCGCCAGGGCTTTCGAAAGGCTGTCACGGGGTTCCGTGACAGCCTTTTTTCATGCGGCGCGCCCGACGGCGAACTGTGCGCGCGGATGCGACTCCATTGATTCGATAGTTGCACCGGCCGTCCGCTACCGGCCCTCCGCAAACCGACTCGCGGGCTGCGTAGCATGGTCGATCCATCGGGACACGGAGAGCACGCATGAGTCTGGACTACGGTTTCGTGAAGGCGAAGGTGACGTCGGTGGCGAAGCTCAAGGGCTCGCCGCACGGCAGCGAGATCCAGTATCACATTCACCTGACGCTCGCGTTGCCGACGGGCGACTGGGACGTCGCGATCAACGTCGGCACCAACGACGCGGACGACCTTTTGAACTACAAGCTCGTCTACGATTTCCATCATCCGGTCACGGCGACGCTCGCGGCCGCGGCCGAAGGCTATACGGATCTCACCGGGCAAACGGCGCTGCCGGCGCTCGACTATCTGCGCAGCGACATCCTGAACGAGACGGGCGCATGGCGTGCCAGCGCCGTCATGGACGGCACCGAGAGCGCGGAGCCGATTCCGTCGCTGCTGCGGCTCGTCAACGCCGCGCAGTCGCAGGAGCTCGACGTCGTCGTGTTCGGCCGCACGTATGCGCAAGGCAACGGCATCCACGACACGCACATGAACCAGGGTTCGACGGGCTCGAACTACCTGCACCGCGCGGGCAACGACCACAACGATCACAACGACGTGTGGCAGGACGGCGCGTTGATCGTGCGCGTGAGCGACACGCAATGGGCCGCGTATTTCGCGGCGTTCGAGAAGCAGGCCGTGCCGACCGACGCGCTCGGCAATCCGCTGCCGGACGCGGGGCCGATCACGCGCTGAGGCGGGCGGCTGCCGGCGTCGTCAGGCGGCCGGCAGCGTCTTGCCGAACGAGATGCGTTCCTCGACGCGATAGCCGAGCGCCGCATAGAAGCGGCACGCATCGTCGTTGCCGGGCAGCACCTGCAGATTGATCTTCAGGCAGCCGCGCGCGGCGAGCGCGCGTTCCGCATGCGCGATCAGCGCGCGGCCGATGCCGAGTCGCCGCGCGTCGTTCGACACACCGAACGAGTAGAGCCAGCCGCGATGTCCGTCGAAACCCGCCATCAGCGTGCCGACCACCCGCGCGCCGCAGGTCGCGACGAAGAACAGCTCCGGCTGCGTCGCGAGCTTCAGCTCGATCGATCGCAGCGGATCGCGGTGCGGCGGCGCGCCGGCTTCGTCGTACTGCGGGAAGGCGTCGCGCCAGACGGCCAGCACGGCATCGGTGTCGGCGCGTTCGAACGGGCGGATGGCAATAGCATCGGCGACAGTATCGGCGGCGGCATCCATCGCGGCAGTCTCCTTAGAGCGTGTCGAGGATCGACCGCAGCATCGCCATCATCTGGTCGATTTCCTCGGTCGTCACGGTCAGCGCGGGCATGAAGCGCAGCAGGTTCGGGCGCGCCGCGTTCAGCAGCAGGCCGTCGGGCTGCATGTCGCGCGCCTTCTCGACGATCTGCGGGCCGATGTCCTTGCCGAGCAGCAGCGCGCGCAGCAGCCCTTCGCCGCGCTCGCCCTCGAAGCCGCGCTCCTCCGACAGTTCGAGCAGCTTGCGCTTCAGGTATTCGCCGCGCGCCCGCACGCCTTCGAGGAAGCCGGGTGCGACGAGTTGCGAGATCACCGAATAGCCGGCCGCCGTCATCAGCGGGTTGCCGTTGTACGTGCCGCCCTGATCGCCGGCCTCGAATACCGCGACGTCGGCCTTCGACAGCAGCGCCGCGAGCGGCACGCCGCTGCCGATGCCCTTGCCGAGCGTCATGATGTCCGGCTCGATGTCGGACAGCTCATACGCGAACAGCGTGCCCGCGCGGCCGCAGCCGCTCTGCACTTCGTCGACGATCAGCAGCAGGTTGTGCTGCTTCGTCAGCGCGCGCAGCTCGCGCATGAACTCGGGCGTCGCCGGAATCACGCCGCCTTCGCCCTGGATCGGCTCGAGCATCACCGCGACGGTCTTGTCGGTGATCAGCTTCTCGACCGAGTTGATGTTGTTCAGTTCGGCCTTCGGGAAGCCCGGCACCTGCGGCGCGTAGATGGTGTCCCAGCCCGGCTTGCCGCTGGCCGACATCGTCGCGAGCGTGCGGCCGTGGAAGCTGTGGTCGAACGTGATGATCTCGTACGCGCCGTTGCGGAACTTGCGGCCCCACTTGCGCGCGAGCTTGATCGCGCCTTCATTGGCCTCGGCGCCGCTGTTCGTGAAGAACACCTTGTCGAATACGCTGTGCTGCGTGAGCAGCCCCGCGAGCTTCGCCATCGGCTCGTTGTAGAACGCCGGTGACGGGTTCAGCAGCTTTTCCGCCTGGGTCTTCAGCGCTTCGACGACGCCGTCGTTGCAGTGGCCGAGGCTGTTGACGGCCCAACCCTGGATGAAGTCCAGATAGCGCTTGCCCGTGTGATCGTAGAGCCACGAACCCTTGCCGTGCGTAAACACGATGTCGGGGCGGTTCGTGATGTACATCAGCGAGTCGATCGGGTAATCGTTCAGGGGCATGGCAGCAGACTCCAGCGGGCGTTGAAAGGGAAACGGGCAATAAAAAAGCCACGGAAGGCCGTGGCTGGTGGATCGAACAGCTTGTGCGTAACCGGTGAAGCGGAGGAGGGTTACGCGCGAGTCCGTGACGAGCCGGCGGCATCCGGGCGGAGCGGCGAGCGGCGACGTCGGAGAGCGGACAGGAAGCGGTTCATGTGCGCAAGCATAAGGCATCCCGCGCCCCACTGTAAACCGCCGCGATGCCACGGATGTGACACGGCGGCGCGCAGCGGCAGGCGCGGGCGCGCCCGGTGCTCAGACCGGATGCGCGAGATCGGCGGCGCTCGTGAACGAGTCCGCGTAGAACTCGTCGGCCGGCAGCGCGTGGTGTTGCGTGAAGTCGCGCTGCGCGGATTCGACCATCACCGGCGCGCCGCATGCGTACACCTGGTAGCCCGACAGATCGGGCAGATCCTCGATCACCGCGCGGTGGACGAAGCCGGTGCGGCCGGTCCACTGGTCAGCGTCGTCCGGCTCGGACAGCACCGGCACGTACTTGAAGTTCGGGATCTCGCGCGCCCATTGCTCGGCGAGCTCGCCGAGGTAGAGATCCTTCTTGCGGCGCGCGCCCCAGTAGAGCGTCATCGGGCGCGTGATGCCCGTGTGCTTCACGTGCTCGATGATCGCCTTGATCGGCGCGAAGCCGGTGCCCGACGCGAGCAGCACGATCGGCTTGTCGGAATCCTCGCGCAGGAAGAACGTGCCGAGCGGGCCTTCGAAGCGCAGGATGTCGCGCTCTTTCATCGCGCCGAACACGTGATCGGTGAACTTCCCCCCCGGCATGTGGCGGATGTGCAGCTCGACCGGGCCTTCCTCGTGCGGCGCGTTCGCCATCGAGTAGCTGCGGCGCGAGCCGTCCTTCAGGATGAACTCGACGTACTGGCCCGCGAGGTATTGCAGGCGCTCGTTGGCGGGCAGCTGCAGCTTCACGACCATCACGTCGTCGGCGCGGCGCTCGAGCGCGGCGATCCGGCACGGCAGCTTCTTCACCTGCACGCCGTCGACGCCGGCGATCTCACGCACGTCGATCTCGAGGTCGCATTGCGCCTTCGAGCAGCACAGCAGCGCGAGGCCGCGCGTGCGCTCGTCGTTGGACAGCGCGGACGCGGCGTGCGGGCCCTGTTCGATCTGGCCCGACACGATCTGACCCTTGCAGGAGCCGCACGCGCCGTTCTTGCACCCGTACGGCAGATGGACGTTCTGGCGCAGCGCCGCCGCCAGCACGGTTTCGTCCGACTCGACCTGGAACTGCCGGCCGCTTTGCTTGAGAGTAACGTTGAATGCCATAGAACCAAATAGAACAAAATGTGGGGACCGTGCATGTCGCGCACGGCAGCTACAATGCAAACCCGTTGCGCGCCGCGCAACGGTGGCTACTGATTTCGCAACCAACATGATCGCGACTCGAATCCTGCGCCGCCCGCGCGCACTGATCGTCGGCTGCGGCGACGTCGGCCTGCGCTGCGTCGCGCAATGGCGCGCCGCGCGCCGCGACCTGCGCATCGTCGCGCTGACGAGCCATCCGGGCCGCTGCGACGAATTGCGCGCGGCAGGCGCGACGCCGATCGTCGGCGACCTCGATCGCCGGCCGACGCTCCGACGGATCGCCGGGCTCGCCCGCACGATCCTGCATCTGGCGCCGCCGCAGTCCGACGGCAGCGACGATCGCCGCACCCGTGCGCTGATCGCCGCATTGTCCGTGCCTGCGCGGCGACCCGCCGCACCGTCGGTGTCCGCGGTCGGCCGGCTTCGCACGCTGCGCGGGGCGACCCGACAGGCCGGCGCGCCCGGTCGGGCAGCGCGTATTGTACCCGACGCCCTTCGCGCGCCGACGCTCGTCTACGCCAGCACGACGGGCGTCTACGGCGATTGCGGCGGGGCGCGAATCGACGAAACGCAGCCGCTGCGCCCCGCGAATCCGCGCGCGTTCCGGCGCGTGTCGGCCGAGCGTCAGTTGCGGGCGGCGACGGTGCGCGGCGCGTTGTCCGCGCGCATCGTGCGCATTCCCGGCATCTATGCGGCGAACCGGCTGCCGCTCGCACGGCTCGAGCGCGGCACGCCGGCGCTGGATGCGGCCGACGACGTCTACACGAATCACATCCACGCGGACGATCTCGCGACGATCCTGCGCCGCGCGGCCGTGCGCGGCAAGCCGGCGCGCGCCGTGCACGCGTCGGACGACAGCGAACTGCGAATGGGAGAGTATTTCGACCGGGTCGCGCGGGTGTTCGGCCTGCCGCCGCCGCCGCGCATCAGCCGCGCGGACGCCGAGCATCAGCTCGAGCCGACGTTGCTGTCATTCATGCGCGAATCGCGGCGCCTGTCCAATGCCCGGCTCAAGACCGAATTGTGCGTGACGTTGCGCTACCCGACCGTAGACGAATTCCTTCAAACGCTCGCGCCGCGCGGCGCGTCAGGTCAGCGCCGGTAGCGCCTCGATCAGCAGGAAGCACAGCAACGCGCCGATCAGCGCGCCGATCAGGTTCGGACTGTATTTGTGCTTCCTGTGCATCATGGCCAGCAGTGCGCCGATCACGATGACGCCCATGACCGCGAACGCGATCATCACGTACGACAGTTCCAACGAATGATTGATGTTCATGATGTGTCTCCCCCTGCATCGCTGCTCATACAGCTTGTGATTTCAGTATAGCGGGGGATCGTGCGGCCGAGATGCGGCCAGACACCGAACGGTCGTGCGGATTTTCCCTTAGAGGGTTTTGACGGGATCGCGCAGCGCCGACAGCTCGCGTTCCCCGAGCCAGCGCCACGCGCCGGGCGCGAGATCCTCCGGCAGCGTGAAGCCGCCGATGCTTTCGCGGTGCAGCGCCTCGACGCGGTTGCTGGCCGCCGCGACCATGCGTTTCACCTGATGGTATTTGCCTTCGAGGACGGTCAGCGCGAGCGCGTGCGTGTCGCGCGCGTGGGCGGCGACCGCCGCGATCGGCTTCGGCTCGCCGTGGAGCTGCACGCCGGCGCGCAGCGCGTTCAGCTGGGTGTCGTCGAGCGGATGGCGCACGGTCGCGACGTAGGTCTTCGGCACCTTGCGCTTGGGCGACGTGTACGCGTGCACGAACTGGCCGTCGTCGGACAGCAGCAGCAAGCCCGTCGTGTCCTGGTCCAGACGGCCGACACACTGCACGCCGCGTGCGACGAGCGGCGCGGGCAGCAGGCTGAACACGCTCGCGTGGTGTTGCGGGTCGCGCGAACACTCGTAGCCGGCCGGCTTGTTGAGCGCCAGATACGCGCGGGCGTGGAACGGCCAGGCGGTGTCGTCGACCGTGAAGACGAGGCCGTCGGTGTCGAACGACGCGTCGGGGTCGGTCGCGCTCGCGCCCGCGACGGTGACGCGGCCCGTTTCGATCAGGCCGCGGCACTGGCGGCGCGAGCCGAAGCCCTGCGTGTAGAGAATGCTTTCGAGATCCATAGCGCGCGCATTCTATCAAGCGGCGGGGCGGCACCGGCACGAACGCGCTCGCACCGGGAAGCTCCCGGTGCTCTGTGCGCGGTCATTCTTCACGGAAAGTCATGCCATTCGATTCGCTGCTGTTGAGCCGGCAGGCCGCCGCCGCTAGCGTGTCGCGTCGGACAGATCGACCGGACGCCGTCTTTGCGGCAGCCCACCATTCCGGCCGAATGATTGGATCGTTTTTCTGGATAATTCATCCAGCCGTGCCCGGCTGACCGTCGCGTCGTGCGTGCCTACACTCCTAGCTCATTCAACGCTGAAAGGAGTCAACCGTGGCCACTCACACGCTCGCAGACAAGGTCGTCCTGATCGCAGGCGGCGCCAAGAATCTCGGTGGCCTGATCGCCCGGGACCTGGCCGGCCACGGCGCGAAGGCGGTGGCGATTCACTACAACAGCGCGGCGTCGCAGGCGCAGGCCGAAGAGACGGCTGCCGCCGTGCGGGCGGCCGGCGCGCAGGCCGCGACGTTCCAGGCCGACCTCACGACGGCCGCTGCAGTCGAGAAGCTGTTCGACGACGCGAAGCAGCGCTTCGGCAAGATCGACATCGCGATCAATACCGTCGGCAAGGTGCTGAAGAAGCCGTTCACCGACATCTCCGAGGCCGAATACGACGAGATGTTCGCGGTGAACAGCAAGTCGGCGTTCTTCTTCATCAAGGAGGCGGGGCGGCACCTCGAGGATCACGGCAAGCTCGTCACGCTCGTGACGTCGCTGCTCGGCGCGTTCACGCCGTTCTATGCGGCCTACGAAGGGTCGAAGGCGCCGGTCGAGCACTTCACGCGCGCCGCGTCGAAGGAGTACGGCGCGCGCGGCATCTCGGTGACGGCGGTCGGGCCGGGTCCGATGGACACGCCGTTCTTCTATCCGGCCGAAGGCGCCGACGCGGTCGCGTATCACAAGACGGCGGCCGCGCTGTCGCCGTTCAGCAAGACGGGCCTCACCGACATCGAGGACGTCGTGCCGTTCATCCGTCATCTCGTGACCGACGGCTGGTGGATAACCGGCCAGACGATCCTGATCAACGGCGGCTATACGACCAAGTAACGGGCCGTGCCGGCGGGCGCCGCGTGCGCGCGGCCGCCCGCAATGGACCGTTTGCATGGACAATGGACGGGCGCGCGGCCACCAAGCCGCGCGCCCTCTTTTCCTGTGCCCTCGAACTCGGCCGCGCCATGCGGCGGGTGCCGGCGACGGTCGTCCGAACCTACGTTTTGCTCCGATGGACAAGCTGGACCAGGTCAGAATCTTCCTTCAGGTTGCCGAGATGGGCAGCTTCATCAAGGCCGCGCATGCGCTCGACGTGCCGCGCGCGACCGTATCGGCCGCTGTCCAGCAACTCGAGACGGCGCTCGGCACGCGCCTGTTGCACCGCACGACGCGACAGGTTCAGCTGACCGCCGACGGCGCGCTGCTGCTCGAGCGCGGTCGGCGCCTGCTCGCGGAAGCCGACGAACTCGACCGGCTGTTCCGGCGTCGCGATCGCGACGTGGTCGGGCGGCTGAACGTCGATGCGCCGAGCCGGATCGCGCGCCGCGTGATCGCGCCGGCACTGCCGTCGCTGTTTCGCCGCCACCCGAAGCTACAGCTGTCGCTCGGCTCGACGGACCGCACGATCGATCTCGTGCAGGAGGGTGTCGACTGCGCGATCCGGGTCGGACGGCTCGCGGACAGCAGCCTCGTCGTGCGGCCGCTCGGGCAGTTCGTGCTGATCAACTGCGCGAGCCCCGACTACCTGCGCGAATGCGGCGTGCCCGAGCATCCGGATGCGCTCGCGCACGGACACTGGGCGATCGGCTATGCGTCGCCGACGACCGGGCGCGAACTCGGCTGGGAATACTGCGCGGACGGCGGGCAGCACACGCTGACGCTGCCGAGCCGCGTGATCGTCAACAACGCCGAAACCTATATCGCGAGCTGCATCGCCGGGATGGGGCTGATCCAGATTCCGCGCTTCGACGTCGCGCACCTGCTCGACAGCGGCGCGCTGGTCGAGGTGATGCCCGGCCATCGCGCCGCGCCGATGGACGTATCGGCCGTGTATCCGCATCGCCGGCACCGGTCGCGGCGGCTCAATGCGTTCATCGAGTGGTTCGGGGAGTTGATGGCGAATGCGCTGAACGACACGGGCGCGGCCGCGCGCGGCGCCTGAAAAGGGCGCCGCGTTTGCCTGCGCCGACCGAAATCGGCAGGGGCGAGCTTGTCGACGGGTGTCGCGGTCGCAGCGTGCATGTTCAGCCGGACCGCACGGCGAACTGCCGGCTGCGCCCGGTGGCCCGCACCGCGTCGATCAGCGCGGCTGCCGCACCGTCGGGCTTCGACGCGAACGCATGAAAGCGCGCGGCCGGCAGCGTCGGCAGGCCGTCGTCGGGCCCGCATGCGCGCAGCCCGTCGCGCAACTGGCTGCGCGCGAGCGCCGTGACCGCGAAGCCGGCGAGCGCGGCCGATACGCACCCGGCCATGCTGCCGCTTTCGAACAGCACGCGAAACGGCCGCAGCGCGGCGGCGAGCGCGGACACCGCGGCTTCCCGGTACACGCACGGCTCCGGAAACAGCGCGAGCGGCACGTCGCCCTCGGCATCGAGCGCCGTATCCGACGCGAACGCCCACACGAGCGGCTCTTCCCATAGCAGTTCGCCCGGTGCGTCGACCTGCCGGCATTGCTTGCCGAACACGACGTCGAGCCGGCCCAGCGCTTGCTCGCGCAGCAGCGACGCGGTGATCCCGACCTTCAGTTCGATCGACGTGCGCGGATGGTTGTCGCGGAACGTGCGCAACACCTGCGGCAGCCACGTGCCCGCGAAGTCCTCCGACGCGCCGACGCGCAGCCGGCCATGCGCGGGCGCGCCGCGCAGCCGGGCACGCACTTCGCGCTCCATGTCGACGATGTTGCGCGCGTACGCGTACAGCGTGTCGCCGGCCGGCGTGAGCGCGACGCGGCGCGTGGTGCGCGCGAGCAGCACCGTGCCGGCTGCCTGCTCGAGCCGCTTGATGTGGCCGCTGACCGCGGACGGCGTCAGCGCGAGGCGCTCAGCGGCCGGCGCGAAGCCGCGGCTGTCGACGACTTCGAGGAAGGTGCGCAACAGCGCGATGTCGAGCGCGGTCGATGCGCGATCGGTTGGTTCCATGGGTCGATTCAACGCGATATTCGAAGAATGGATCATGATACGCCGCGAATCGTGATGAGAGGCGGGTCTACCATCGACCTTCAGACGACTCACCGGAGTGCACGATGACTGCTTATCGATTCGCGACGACCGCGTCGCTCGAACTCGCCTATCTCGAATGGAATCCGCGCGGCGAACGCGTGGCCGTGTTGCTGCACGGCTGGCCGGACAGCCCGGTCGGCTGGGAGACGGTCGCGCAGGCGCTGGCTGTCCGCGGCTACCGCGTGCTCGCGCCCGCGCTGCGCGGCTTCGCGCCGACCCGTTTTCGCGATACGACGGCGCCGCGCAGCGGCCAGCTCGCGGCGCTCGGGCGCGACGTGCTGGAATTCGTCGACGTGCTCGGCCTCGAGCGGCCCGTGCTGGTCGGACACGACTGGGGCGCCCGCGCGGTCGCGAACGCATGCGGGCTGCGCGACGGCGTCGCGTCGCACCTGGTGATGCTGTCGGTCGGCTACGGCACCAACGATCCCGCGCAGCCGCTGTCGCTGCTGCAGGCGCGCAATTACTGGTATCACTGGTTCATGGCGACGCCGCGCGGCGAGCAGGCGTTGCGCGACGACCGGCGCGCGTTCGCGCGCCTGATGTGGGATACGTGGTCGCCGCCGGGCTGGTACCGCGATGCGGAATTCGACGCAGCTGCCACCGCGTTCGACGGGCCCGACTGGATCGACGTCGTGCTGCATTCGTACCGGCAGCGGTGGGGCTTCGCGCCCGGCACGCCGGCCTATGCGGAGGACGACGCGCGGCTGAACCCGGCGCCGCGGCTGTCGGTGCCGACGCTGGTGCTGCATGGCGGCGCGGATGCCTGCAATCACCCGGACAGCTCGGCCGGGCGCGAGCGGTTCTTCACGGGACGCTACGCGCGACAGGTGCTGGACGGCGTGGGGCACTTTCCACAGCGGGAGGCGCCGGCCGCGGTCGCGGAGGCAATCCTCGGATTCTGCGAGCGAGACTGATGCGCGCCGGCCGGCCCGGCGCGCGGCGCGATCAGTTGCCGACGCGGGGCGCGAGCAGGTCGGCGAGTCCGATGTTGCGGAACATCTCGCGGCGAATGCGATCGCCAATACGGAACACTTCCTCCGCGCCGTCCTGCGACGGATCGACGAATACGCGGTACGGGCGCTTGCCTGACGGCGCGGCGACGATGTCGACGATCGCCGTCGCGACGGTGGCGGCATCGGCGTCCGCGGGCTCGAGTGCGGTGAGGCCTTGCAACGCCTGCTCGGCGACCCTCGCGTAGGGGCCGTCGTCGTACGCGGCCTGCACCGCCGCATCGGCCGGCTTGCCCGCGTGGGCGAAGTGATTCGTGCCGTGGGTGAACGCGCCCGGTACGACGATCGATGTTTCGATGCCCCAGCGCGCGAGCTCGGCCGCATAGGACACCGCGAGCGAATCCATCGCGGCCTTCGCGGCGAAGTAGGGTGCGAGGAACGGCGGCGTGCCGCCGCGCGCCGACGAGGACGACACCCACACGAGCAGGCCGCGGCCCCGGCTGCGCAGGTGCGGCAGCACGGCCCGGTTCACGCGCTGCGTGGACACGACGTTGATGTCGTAGAGCCGCGCCAGCTGATCGGGCGTGAACGCTTCCGCCGGGCCGAACACCATGTGGCCGGCATTGTGGACGACGATGTCGAGGCGGCCGTTGTCCGCGATCACGCGCTCGATCGCGGCGGCGACGGATGCGTCGTCGCCGACGTCGAGTTCGACGGTGCGCAGGTCGACGCCGTGCTCGCGTGCGTAGTCGGCGATGGCGGCGACGCGCGGCGCATTGCGCCCGGCGCTCTCGCGCATCGACGCATAGACCGTATGGCCGGCGCGGGCGAGCGCCTGGGCCGTCAGCAGGCCGAAGCCGCTGGACGCGCCGGTGACGAGAATGACTTCCTTCATGATCGATCTCCTGCAAGCGGGTGGGGCGGCCCCGGCGGGCGGCCCTAGTCTGGTGTGCGCGGTTCCTGCGTCGGTCAGCACATGCCGCCGTTGGCGCGCAGGATCTGGCCGTTGACCCACGCGCCGTCGGGGCCGGCGAGGAACGCGACGACGCCGGCGATGTCCGCGGGCTGGCCCAGCCGCTCGAGCGGGTTCATCTTCGCCAGGCGATCGACCTGCTCGGGGCTCTTGCCCTCCAGGAACAGCTCGGTCGCGACCGGCCCCGGCGCGACGGCGTTCACGCTGATGCCGCGGCCGCGCATTTCCTGCGCGAGGACCTGCGTCAGTCCCTCGACGGCTGCCTTGGTCGCAACGTACACGCCGTAGGTGGGCAGACGCACGCCCACCATCGTCGACGACAGGTTGACGATGCGGCCGCCGTGGCGCACGCGCTTTGCCGCCTCGCGGCTGACGTTGAAGGTGCCTTTGAGGTTGATCGCGACGGTCTGGTCGAACGTGGTGTCGTCGTAGTCGGCGATCGCGCCGAGCTTCATCACACCCGCGCTGTTGACGACCACATCGATGTGTCCGAATGCCTGCTCGGCCGCATCGAACAGCGCGGCCACCGCCGCCGGGTCGGCGATGTCCGCCTGTACCGCGATGGCCTCGCCGCCGTTCGCGGCGATCGCGTCGACCACTTCGCGCGCCGGGCCGGCGCCGCCCGCGTAGTTCACGACGACCCGGAAGCCGTCCCGGGCGAGGCGGCGGGCGATTTCCGCGCCGATGCCGCGCGACGAGCCCGTGACGAGGGCGACCTGTTTCGATGCGTTCATGTCCTGCTCCTTGGTTCGTGAGTGCCGTGCGATCCGGCGACAGGACTAATGTAGGCTTCCTCGGTCAATAAAAATAATGAATAATGATCAGATCAAGAATGACTAAAAGTATGTCTCATGGCATTCGACAGCAGGCTCCTCAGCGGTATCGGTGTGCTCTCGGCGGTGATCGAGGCCGGTACCTTCGCGCGCGCGGGCGAGGCGATGGGGTTGACGCAGCCGGCGGTGAGCCGCGCGGTCGCGCGGCTGGAAGAGCGCGTCGGCATCCGGATCTTCAACCGGACGGCGCGCGCGATCACGTTGACCGACGAGGGGCGGCGCTTCTACGAGGCGGTCGCGCCGCTGCTGGCCGGCATCGAGGAGGCGGCGGTTGACGCCGGCCGTTCCCGGGCGCGTGTCAGGGGACGGCTGCGGGTCAACGTGGACGGCACCTTCGGCCACTACGTGCTGGCGCCGAGGATGGCCGAATTCCTCGACCGCTTCCCCGAGCTGTCCGTCGAGATCAGCGTGCGCGACCGGATGGGCGACCTCGTCGCCGACGGGTTCGACGTGGCGGTGCGTTTCGGCATTCCGGAGCCGTCGTCATACCGTGCGCGGCTGCTGCTGGAGACGCACGTGCTGACCTGCGCGTCGGCGGCCTATGTCGCGCGTCACGGCGAGCCGCGGCACCCGCGGGATCTCGCGGACGGGCACCGCTGCGTGCTGATTCGCGATCCGGTGACGGGCCGTCCGTACGGATGGGAATTCCATCGCGGCGACGAGGTGGTGCCGTTCGACGCCACCGGGCGGCTGACGGTCAACGATACGGGGGCGCTGTTGGGCGCATGCGTCGGCGGTGAGGGCGTCGCGCAGCTGCTGGAGCTCTATGCGAGGGACATCCTTGCGGAAGGGCGGCTGGTGCAACTGCTGCCGGAATGGGCGGACGAGACATTCCCGCTCTACGCGTATCACCATGCGTCGAATCTCGTTTCCGCAAAGGTGCGCGTGTTTCTCGATTTCGTGCGGGAGCTGACGGGCTGAACGTGTACCGCGCAAGGCGGCCGGTCATTCGGTGCGATGAGGGATGTTGTCGGGGAAGGGATAAGGCGCATGCGGCCCCGGTCAGTTGGGCACGGGCGGCGCGGTCAGCACGGCGCATCTGCCCAGCGCGAGGGCGAGCACCACCGCGAGCGCGCCGCGGCAGAGCGCGGATGACATCGTGCGCATCGACATGGCCTGCCTCCGTGCCGCGCGTTCATCACGATGCTTGGACCTCGGAAACGGCGGCACACGGCCGAAAAACAAAAAACCCGCGAAGCAGCGAGCTTGCGCGGGTTTCGAGTGCAGCGCATGACGCTGCGAAATGCTGGTGCCCAGGGCCGGAATCGAACCGGCACGCCTTGCGGCGGGGGATTTTGAGTCCCCTGCGTCTACCAATTTCACCACCTGGGCTTTTTGATCCTGGCCGCGCTGCAGTTGCGCGCGGCGAACTGCGGATTATGGCGGAAAACGGGGCGGGGGGCAAGCCGCGCGGCGCCCCGTTCGCGCGTTACTGGCTGAGATAGACGAACCGGCCCTGCTTGACGATTCCCATCACGCTCGCGCGCTGATCGAGCCCGACGTGATCCTTGTCGCTGGTATTGACGACGCCGTTCGGCACGACGAGCTCGTTCGCGCGTTCGAGTTCGCGTCGCAGCGCCGCGCGGAAGGCCGGCGTGCCCGGCTGCGCGGTCTTCAGCGCGCGGCCGACCGCGTCCGCCAGGCGCGGGTACACGCCGGCCGCGTCGCCCGCGAACTGCGTGACGGTGCCGGCGCCGTATTTCGCTTCATAGGCGTCGACGAACGCGAGCGCCGCCTTGCGCGCCGGATGGTCGGCGGGCAACGTGCGTGCGACGACGACCGGCTGCGTCGGGAACAGCGTCCCGTCGACGTCCTTGCCGCCGAGCTTGATGAACTCGGGCGTCGCGATCCCGTGCGTCTGATAGATCGCGCCCTTGTAGCCGCGCTCGATCAACGTGCGTTGCGGCAGCACGGCCGGCGTGCCCGAGCCGGCGACCAGGATCGCGTCGGGCTTCGCCGCGATCAGCTTCAGCGCCTGGCCGGTCACGCTCGCGTCGGTGCGGTTGAAGCGCTCGGTCGCGATCACGCGAATCTTGCGCACTTGCGCGAAGCGCGTGAATTCGTTCAGCCAGCTGTCGCCGTAGCTGTCCGCGAAGCCGATGAAGCCGACCGTCTTCACGCCGTGATTGGCCATGTAGCGCGTCATTACGTCAGCCATCGCGCTGTCGCTCTGCGCCATCTTGAACGCCCAGGTCCGCGCGCCTTCCTGCGGCTCGACGATCGCGCCGGAGCCGACCAGCGTGATCATCGGCGTCTGGGCGGCCGCCACCGCGTCGAGCGCCGCGAGCGCGGCCGGCGTGATGTTCGGCCCGACCACGACGTCGACGTGATCCTCGTCGACCAGCTTGCGGATGTTGCGCACGGCGGTGCCCGGGTCCGACGCGTCGTCGAGCACCGTCACCTGCACCGGCTGCCCGGCGATCGTCTTCGGCCACATCAGGATCGCGTTCTTGCTGGTGATGCCGATCGCGGCGGCCGGCCCGGTGGACGACAGGTCGACGCCGACCTTCAGGTCGGCATGCGCGGCCGTGCACGCGAGCACGAAGGCGGCGCCGGCGGCGCGGCGCAACAGGGCGGGAAGCGTCATGCGGGAATCTCCGTCGGGCAACGAAAAGGGGCGCGATATGCGCCCCTGTGGTTATACACGTACACGCCGCTTCGAGAAAACGCCGGCCGCCCCAAGGTGTTCTTGATCCCGCGAGGCATCTGGCGCGAAGCGACCGACCTTAGGGCGCTGGTCAAAGCTCGTACGATTCGGCTTCGCCCTTGAGCGCCTGCTCGATCAGCTTGCGGTTCAGCGTCGGCGACAGCAGCTCGACGAGCGTATACACATAGCTGCGCAGATAGGCGCCCTGCTTGAGCGCGACGCGCGTCACGTTGCTGCCGAACAGGTGGCCGACCGGAATCAGCCGGAGGTTGCGGTCGCGCTCCGGGTTGAACGCGATGTCGGCCATGATCCCGACGCCGAGGCCGAGTTCGACATAGGTCTTGATCACGTCGGCGTCGATTGCCTCGAGCACGATGTCCGGCGACAGCCCGCGCAGCGCGAACGCATGGTTGATCTTCTTGCGGCCCGCGAACGCATCGTCGTACGTGATCAGCGGGTATTGCGCGAGATCGTCCAGCGTGACGGGCTTGCGTTCGAGCAGCGGGTGGTCGGCCGGCACCACGGCCGCGTGATGCCACTGGAAGCAGGGCAGCGACACGAGTTCCTTATAGTCGGCGATCGCCTCGGTCGCGATCGCGAGATCGGCCTGGTCGTGGATCACCATCTCGGCGACCTGCGTCGGGCTGCCCTGCAGGATCGACAGGTGCACCTTCGGGAAGCGCTTCTTGAACTCGGCGATCGCGGCCGGCAGCGAGTAGCGCGCCTGCGTGTGGGTGGCGGCGATCGTCAGGTTGCCCTGATCCTGCGCCGCATAATCTTTTCCGACCCTTTTAAGGCTTTCCACTTCCTGCAGGATCCGCTCGACCGACGCGAGGATGATCCTGCCGGGCTCGGTGAGCGAGCGCACGCGCTTGCCGTGCCGCGTGAAGATTTCGACCCCGAGCTCGTCCTCGAGCTCGATGATCGCCTTCGAAACCCCCGGCTGCGACGTGTAGAGCGCCTTGGCGGCCTCGGTGAGGTTGAAATTCTGCCGGACGGCCTCGCGCACGAAGCGAAATTGGTGCAGGTTCATTTATAACCCTTCCGCATATCAACAGAATTTTTTAGTCGTTTGAAATATAAGGCGAGTTTATTACGATTCACCGGAGTTTTTCAAATATGGATATCTGTTTTCGTCATTAGCAATCCAGCCGGGCAGCGGAAGGCCGCCGGCGGTGGCGACGGAACGGAGATCCGGGCGCGACGTGGCTAGGACGTCGCGCGGTCACCACGAAAACCCTGGGGTCCCCGAATGTATCAGTACGACCAGTACGACCAGACGATCGTCGACGAACGCGTCGCACAGTACCGCGATCAGGTGCGCCGCCGCCTGTCGGGCGAGCTGAGCGAAGACGAGTTCCGTCCGCTGCGCCTGCAGAACGGCCTGTACATGCAGCGCCACGCGTACATGCACCGCATCGCGATTCCGTACGGCAACCTGCGCAGCGACCAGCTCCGCATGCTGGCGCGCATCGCCCGCGAACACGACCGCGGCTACGGCCACTTCTCGACCCGCTCGAACATCCAGTTCAACTGGGTCGAGCTGGAACAAACGCCGGAGATTCTCGCGAAGCTCGCATCGGTGCAGATGCACGCGATCCAGACGTCGGGCAACTGCATCCGCAACATCACGGCCGACCAGTTCGCCGGCGTCGCGCAGGACGAGGAGATCGATCCGCGTCCGTGGGCCGAGATCCTGCGCCAGTGGTCGACGTTCCATCCCGAATTCGCATGGCTGCCGCGCAAGTTCAAGATCGCGGTGTCCGGCTCGAAGGACGACCGCGCGGCCGTGCAGATCCACGACCTCGGCGTGTACCTGAAGAAGAACGCGCAGGGCGAAGTGGTCGCGAGCATCCTCGCGGGCGGCGGCCTCGGCCGCACGCCGATCGTTGGTGCGGTGATCAAGGAAGACCTGCCGTGGCAGCACCTGCTCACCTACTGCGAAGCCGTGCTGCGCGTATACAACCGCTACGGCCGCCGCGACAACCTGTACAAGGCGCGGATCAAGATCCTCGTGAAGGCGCTGTCGCCCGCGAAGTTCGCGCAGCAGGTCGAGGAAGAGTGGCAGCACCTGAAGGACGGCCCGTCGACGCTCACGCAGGCCGAGCTCGACCGCGTGTCGCAGTCCTTCTTGCCGCCCGTCTACGAGAAGCTCGCCGACACCGACGCATCGTTCGAACAGCACCTGCTCGAGAACAAGGCGTTCGCACGCTGGGTCGAGCGTAACGTCGCGCCGCACAAGGTGCCGGGCTATGCCGCCGTCACGCTGTCGCTGAAGGACCACCGCGTGGCCCCGGGCGACGCGACCGATGCGCAGATGGACCTGGTGGCCGACTGGGCCGACGCGTACTCGTTCGGCGAACTGCGCGTGTCGCACGAGCAGAACCTGATTCTCGCGAACGTGAAGAAGCGCGACCTGTTCGCGCTGTGGGAAAAGGCGAAGGCGGCCGGTTTCGCGACGCCGAACGTCGGCCTGCTGACCGACATCATCGCGTGCCCGGGCGGCGACTTCTGCTCGCTCGCGAACGCGAAGTCGATCCCGATCGCGCTGGCGATCCAGCAGCGTTTCGACGATCTGGACTACGTGTACGACCTCGGCGACCTGTCGCTGAATATTTCCGGTTGCATGAACTCGTGCGGTCATCATCACGTGGGCAACATCGGCATCCTCGGCGTCGACAAGGACGGTGCCGAGTGGTACCAGGTGTCGCTCGGCGGCGAGCAGGGTACGGGCCGCAACGGCGCGCGCCTCGGCCGCGTGATCGGGCCGTCGTTCTCGGCGGAAGAAGTGCCGGGCGTGATCGCGAAGCTGATCGACACGTTCGTCGAGGCGCGCATCGACGGCGAGCGCTTCATCGACACGTACGACCGCATCGGCATCGCGCCGTTCAAGGAGCGCGTGTATGCGGCGCGCCAGGCAGTGAACGCGTAACCAACCGGCTAGAAGGAATTTGCAGATGGCTTCGATTATCAAGAACCGCGCAGTGATCGACGACGCATGGCAGGTCGTGCGCGCGGCGGAAGACGGTGCGCTGCCCGCGGTCGACGCGTTGCCGGCCGGCAAGGTGCTGGTGCCGTTCACCCTGTGGCAGGCCGAGCGCGCGGCGCTCCTCGCCGCGAAGACGAAGGACGAACTCGGCGTGTGGCTCGCGCCCGACAGCGAGCCGGCCGAGCTCGTGGCCGACTTCGGCGCGATCTCGCTGATCGCCGTCGAATTCCCGCGCTTCGCGGACGGCCGCGGCTACAGCATCGGCCGCCTGCTGCGCGAGCGCCACGGCTGGACCGGCGAGCTGCGCGCGATCGGTGACGTGCTGCGCGATCAGCTGCTGTACATGTCGCGTTGCGGCTTCGACGCGTTCGCGGTGCGTGCCGACAAGGACATCCACGACGCGCTGAACGCGTTCGGCGAATTCACGCAGCGTTACCAGGGCGCGTTCGACGAGCCGGCGCCGCTGTTCCGCCGCCGCGCCGCCGCCGACGTAGCGACGCCCGACGCGAAGGTGAGCGCATGAGCACCGCGACCGCCGCCGCACTGACGCCGGAACTCGCCGCGAAGGTCGAGCGCCTCGATGCGCTGCTCGCGCAGATCGGCGCCCGGCACGAGAAGGTGAAGTTCGCGAGCAGCCTTGCCGCGGAAGACATGCTGCTCACGCACGCGATCCTGTCGAAGGGCGCGTCGATCGGCATTTTCTCGCTGAACACCGGCCGGCTGCACGCGGAAACGCTGGGCATGATCGACCGCGTGCGCGAGCGCTACGGCTACGAGATCGAGCAGTTTCACCCGCAGCAGGACGCGGTCGACCAGTACGTCGCCGAGCACGGCCTGAACGCGTTCTACGAAAGCGTCGAGCTGCGCAAGTCGTGCTGCCACATCCGCAAGGTCGAGCCGCTGAACCGTGCGCTGGCCGACGTCGGCGCGTGGGTCACGGGCCAGCGTCGCGAGCAGTCGGTCACGCGTGCGGAGCTGCACGAGGAAGAACAGGACGAAGGGCGCGGGATCGCGAAGTACAACCCGCTCGCCGACTGGACGGAAGCCGACGTGTGGGCGTACCTGAAGGCGTTCGACGTGCCGGTCAACCCGCTGCATGCGCGCGGCTACCCGAGCATCGGCTGCGAGCCGTGTACCCGCGCGATCCGTCCCGGCGAGGACAGCCGGGCGGGCCGCTGGTGGTGGGAGTCGCGCGACACGAAGGAATGCGGGCTGCACATCACGATCACGCCGATTCCCGCGAACGCCGAAGCCGGCGCCGCGCACTGACAGCCGACCAGAAACCGAATATTGCGCCGCCTGCGACAGCGGGCGGCACGAACCCAGAAGAGAAGGACTGAAATCATGAGCACGACGCTCGAGCAATCCGCCTTTGCCCCGCCCACCGGTGCCGACAACCGCATGGGCCACCTCGACTGGCTCGAAGCCGAGTCGATCCACATCCTGCGCGAGCTGGTCGCCGAGTGCAGCAAGCCGGCGCTGTTGTTCTCGGGCGGCAAGGATTCGGTCGTCGTGCTGCACCTCGCGCTGAAGGCCTTCGGCCTCGGCGCGAACCGCAAGACGACGCTGCCGTTCCCGCTCGTGCACATCGACACGGGCCATAACTACGAGGAAGTGATCGACTTCCGCGACCGCCGTGCGCAGGAGCTCGGCGCCGAGCTGGTGGTCGGCCACGTCGAGGATTCGATCAAGCGCGGCACGGTCGTGCTGCGCCGCGAAACCGATTCGCGCAACGCCGCGCAGGCCGTCACGCTGCTCGAGACGATCGAGCAGCACGGCTACACCGCGCTGATCGGCGGCGCGCGCCGCGACGAAGAGAAGGCGCGTGCGAAGGAGCGGATCTTCTCGTTCCGCGACGAATTCGGCCAGTGGGATCCGAAGGCGCAGCGCCCGGAACTGTGGAGCCTGTACAACGCCCGCCTGCACAAGGGCGAGCACCTGCGTGTGTTCCCGATCTCCAACTGGACCGAACTCGACGTGTGGCAGTACATCGCACGCGAGAACCTCGAACTGCCGTCGATCTACTACGCGCACGAGCGCGAGATCGTGCGCCGCAACGGGCTGCTCGTGCCCGTCACGCCGCTCACGCCGATGCGTGAAGGCGAGACGAGCGAGATCGCGCAGGTGCGCTTCCGCACGGTCGGCGACATCAGCTGCACGTGCCCGGTGGCGAGCGATGCGGACGACGTCGAGAAGATCATCGCCGAGACGGCCGTGACCGAGATCACCGAACGCGGCGCGACCCGGATGGACGACCAGGCCTCCGAAGCCGCGATGGAACAGCGCAAGAAGCAAGGTTATTTCTGAAGCACACGAGGACATTCACATCATGAGCATCATCGAGAACACCGAAGACCTCGGCGTGCTGCGCTTCATCACCGCAGGCAGCGTCGACGACGGCAAGAGCACGCTGATCGGCCGCCTGCTGTACGACAGCAAGGCCGTGCTGTCCGACCAGCTGTCCGCGCTGTCGCGCGCGAAGAACAAGCGCACCGTCGGCGACGAGCTCGACCTCGCGCTGCTGACGGACGGGCTCGAGGCCGAGCGCGAGCAGGGCATCACGATCGACGTCGCGTACCGCTATTTCGCGACTGCGAAGCGCAAGTTCATCATCGCCGACACGCCGGGCCACGAGCAGTACACGCGCAACATGGTGACGGGCGCATCGACCGCGCATGCGGCGATCATCCTGGTCGACGCGACGCGCGTGACGCTCGAGAACGGCGTCGCGCAACTGCTGCCGCAAACGAAGCGCCACAGCGCGATCGTGAAGCTGCTCGCGCTGCAGCACGTGATCGTCGCGATCAACAAGATGGACCTCGTCGACTACAGCGAAGCGCGCTTCAACGAGATCCGCGACGCGTACATCACGCTCGCGAAGCAGCTCGGCCTGACCGACGTGCGCTTCGTGCCGGTGTCGGCGCTGAAGGGCGACAACATCGTCGGTGCGAGCGAACGCATGCCGTGGTACGCGGGCGAGCCGCTGCTCGACGTGCTCGAGTCGCTGCCGGTCGAGACGCAGGCGCATGACGCGCTGCGCTTCCCGGTGCAGTGGGTCGCACGCCAGGACGGCAGCTCGGCCGACGATTTCCGCGGCTACATGGGCCGGATCGAATCGGGTGAGGTGAAGGTCGGCGACGAAATCGTCGTGCTGCCGTCGAACCGCACCGCGACGGTCGCCGAGATTGTCGCGCCGGTGCCGGGCGGCACCGCGTCCGTCGCGCACGCATTCGCGGGCCAGACGGTGACGATTCGCCTCGAGCAGGATGTCGACGTATCGCGCGGCGACATGTTCGTCACGACCGCCGAGCCGGTCGAGCCGGCGAAGAAGCTCGAGGCCGACCTGTGCTGGTTCGACGAGACGCCGCTGTCGCCGCAGCGCAAGTATCTGCTGAAGCAGACCACGAGCACGGTGTTCGCGAAGATCGGCGCGGTCAAGGAAGTGCTCGACGTGCATACGCTGTCGCAAGCGACCGACCGCCAGGAACTGAAGATGAACGACATCGGCCGCGTTGCGCTGACGCTGCAGAAGCCGATCGTCTGCGACACGTACGATGCACATCCGGGCACGGGCGCATTCGTGCTGATCGACGAGGCGACGCACCACACGGTGGCCGCCGGCATGATCCGGGCGTTCTCGGCGTAACCGGCGTTGCGCGCCGCCCTCGTGGCGGCGCGGGCCGGCCGCCGTCCGCACGGGCAGAACCGAAGCGAAGCGACAAACATGGGCAAGGTGTATCTGATCGGAGCAGGGCCGGGCGCGGCGGACCTCATCACGGTGCGCGGCGCGCGGCTGCTCGAGCAAGCCGACGTCGTGCTGCACGACGCGCTCGTCGAGCAGGCGATGCTCGACTACGCGCCGAACGCGCGCAAGATCGCGGTCGGCAAGCGCTGCGGGCAGCGTTCGACCGCGCAGCACTTCATCAACAAGCAGATCGTCGACGCGGCGCGCGAGCATGCATGCGTCGTGCGGCTGAAGGGCGGCGACCCGATGCTGTTCGGTCGCGCCGAAGAGGAAATGCGTGCGCTCGAGGCGGCCGGCATCGACTTCGAGGTCGTGCCGGGCATCACCGCGGCGCTGGCCGGCGCGGCGACGCTTAAGCGCTCGCTGACGTTGCGCGGCGTGTCGCGCAGCGTCGCGTTCGCGACGCACAGCCGCGCACCCGGCAGCGACGAGATTCGCGAGGCGGCGCGCGCCGATTCGATCGTCTACTACATGGGCCGCGACAGCGCGCCGGGAATCGCGCAGGAGCTGATCGACGCGGGCCGTGCGCCCGCGACGCCGGTGGCGATCGTCGAGGCGTGCAGCACCGCGCGCGAACGCACGCTGACGCTGACGCTCGCGCAGATGGCGGCGGGCGACGCGCAGGCGTGGCTCGATCCGGCGGAGCCGAGCCTCTTGATGATCGGCGATGCATTCGCCGAACGCGTGCGACCCGCGAAAGCGGGCGATGCGTTGCGCAATGCGGCTTGAGTCGACGTAGCGGTTCCCGAGCGGCAGCCGCTCGGCTTCGCGGTGGGTGATTCGAATGAGCGCTGGCGGAAGCCGGCGCTTTTTTGTTGGTGCCGCTGATCCGGCTACGCGTTGCGGCCGAGCTGGTCGATGCAGTAGCGTGCGATGGCATCGAGCACGCCGTCGTCTTCGCCGACCGCCGTCGCGCAACGGATCTCGACATTCGGATGGGCGGCCCGGCAGGCGTCGACGAGCTGCGGCAGGTCGCGACGGACATGGCCCCCTTGGCCGAAGAACACGGGCACCACGGTGATGCGCGTGCAGCCGGCCGCGACCTGCGCGGCGACGGCCGTGTCGAGCGAAGGCGTCATCAGTTCGAGGAACGCGAGCGACACGTGCGGCGCGGGTGCGCCGCTGCCGCGCAGCCGCGCGGCCAGCCGCTCGAACGGCTCGGCCCAGCGCGGATCGCGTGCGCCGTGGCCGAACAGGACGATGCCGTGCGAACTCATGTCGAAGCCTCCGTCGTGACGGCGCTCAGTGCCGGTCGACCCACTTGAGCGCGAACAGGCCGAGCGCGAGATAGATGAGGCCCGGCGTCGCCGCGGTGAGCGGCGCGGGCCACGTGTTCAGCGTGCCGATGTGCGAGAACAGCGTGTTGAGCAGCTGGAAGCTCATGCCGAGCATGATGCCGCCGAACACCTTCACGCCGACCACGCCGGCGCGCGTATGCAGGTACGCGAACGGCAGCGACAGCACGAGCATCACGAACACCGCGAACGGGTAGAGCAGCTTGCGCCACAGCGCGATGTCGTAGCGCTGCGTGTCCTGCTGATTCTCGCGCAAGTGCTGGATGTAGCGGAACAGGTTGATGAGCGACATCCGCTCCGGCGACACGAGCAACACCGACAGGATCTGCGGGGTCAGGTCCGAGCGCAGCCGGTATTCCGGCAGCGTGACCTGCTGCGACCGGTACACGGGGTTCAGCGCGTCGGCCGGTGCGCCGCTGATCGGCTTGATCGGCGTCAGTTCGGTTTCCGTCACGCCGGTGAGCAGCCAGTGGCCGGGCGGCTCGTAGCGGCCCGTCTGCGCGATCCGCACGTTCTGCAGCTGGAATTTCGAGTCGAACTCGTAGATGCGCACGTTGCTGATCGTCGAATCGGGCGACAGGTTGCCGACGTTGACGAAGCGCGTGACCTGCTCGCCGTTCTCGCGGGCCGCGAGCGTGTCCTTCACCCACACGCCCGACTGGAAGTTCGACGACACCGACGCGCCGAGCGCCTGCAGCCGCACGCGTTCGGACAGCTGGTCGGCGTACGGGCCGACGAATTCGCCGATCAGGTAGGTGATGATCACGAGCGGAATGCCGATCTTCAGCAGCGAGCGCAGCGCCTGGTTGGTCGCAAGGCCCGACACGCGGAAGATCGTGAATTCCGAGTTCGCTGCCATTTGCGCGAACACGTAGATCGCGCTGATCAACGCGGCGACCGGGATGATCTCGTAGAAGCGCGACGGCGTTTGCAGCGCGACGCGCAGCACCGCGTAGCCGAACTTGTAGTTGCCGTGCCCGACCGAGTTCAGTTCGCTGATCAGGTCGAAGAAGAAGAACAGGCCCGAGAACGCGAACAGGATGAAGATGAACGTGACGTAGATCTGCCGCGCGAAGTATTTTTCATAGAGCCGCATCGATCATGCTCCCGAGCGGCCGAACAGCGCGCGTGTCAACAGCGGACGGTTGCGCACGCGCAACCAGAAGATGAGCGCGACGATCGCCGCGACAACCACATGCAGGCCGACCAGGCCGACGCCGAACGACATCTTGCCCTGCTCGATCTGCGCCTGCACGACGTTCAGCAGGTTCGAGTACGTGAGGTAGATCAGCACGGCCATCACGAGGTTGATCGTGCGGCTGCGGCGCGGGTTCTGGTACGACAGCGGGATGCCGAGCACCATCAGGTTGATCGCGATCAGCGGCAAGCCCGCGCGCCACGCGAATTCCGCGAGGTTGTCGCGCGTCGGGTTGCGCAGCAGGTCCGGCGTGGGCGTGCTGTTGGTGGTCGGCACGTTGGTGACCGGGGTGCTCGTGATCTTCACGCCGTAGCGCTGGAACTCCATGATCTTGAAGTTCGGCTGGCCGGGCGTGCCGTCGTAGCGGCGGCCATCTTCCAGCACGACGAAACGATCGCCGTCCTTCGTTTCTGTGTGGCCCGTGTGCGATACGACGATATTGACCTTGCCGTTCTCGGTCGACGTGACGAACACGTTCTGCACCTTGCTCTGGTCAGGCGACATCTTCTCGATGAAGAACACGCGATGGTTCGACGCCGATTCGCGGAACTGGCCGGGCGCGAGCAGCGAGATCTCGTCGCGCTGCTGGAAGCGCGCCTTGATCATCTTGCTCTGCTGGTTCGACCACGGCCAGCCGACGAACGCGAAGAACGCGATCAGCAGGATGAGCGGCGTGGCGAACACGCCGATCGGCTTGATCAGGCGCGTGAGGCTGACGCCGGACGCGAGCCAGACGACCATTTCGGAGTCCCGGTACCACCGGGTCAGCACGAACAGGATCGACACGAACAGCGTGACGACGAGCATCACGGCGAGATAGCCGATCACGGTCAGGCCGATCAGCACGAGCACGTCCCGCGGATCGATTTCGCCGGACGCGGCATAGCCGACGATGCGGATCATCATCGTCGTGAGCATGATCGTGAGCAGCACCATGAACACGGCGCCAGCCGTATACGCAAGCTCGCGCTGGAGGGAGCGTTCGAAGATCATTCTTGATGAGAAGAGGGCGGGAGGCTGCGCACGCGTGGTGGAGCGCTCGCGCCGCCACGGGAAAAATAGCGGATAATTGCGGCTTTCATCCTTAGCCCAGATTTTATCCGAGGACAAGCGCGATGGACTTTAGCATAAAAGGCTGTGATTGGAGCAAAGGCGAGGCCAAGGGGTTCCTGACGGGGAAGTCCGATTGCATCGTGCTGGGCATCTTCGAGGCGCAAACCCTTTCGGGCGCGGCGCTCGACATCGACACGGCCACCAAGGGGCTGATCTCGCGCGTGGTGAAGGCCGGCGACATGGACGGCAAGCGCGGCAAGACGCTGTTCCTGCATGAAGTATCGGGCATCGGTGCGTCGCGCGTGCTGCTCGTCGGCCTCGGCAAGCAGGACGCTTTCAATCAGAAAGCCTACACCGACGCGGTGACGGCCGCATGGCGCGCGCTGCTGTCGACCAAGATCGTCCAGGTCACGTTCACGCTCGCGCAGCTGCCGGTCGACGAGCGCAGCTCCGACTGGGGCGTGCGCGCGGCGATTCTCGCGCTGCGCAACGAGACCTACCGCTTCACGCAGATGAAGAGCAAGCCGGAACCGGCGTCGCACACGCTCAAGCGCGTCGTGTTCAGCGTCGATCCGGTCGATGAAAAGGCGGCGAAGCTGGCGGTCAAGCAGGCCGTCGCGCTGGCGAACGGGATGGATCTCACGCGCGACCTGGGCAACCTGCCGGGCAACGTGTGCACGCCCACCTATCTCGGCAACACCGCGAAGAAGATCGCGAAGGATTGGGGTCTGAAGGCCGAGGTGCTCGGCCTGAAGCAGATCCAGGCGCTCAACATGGGGTCGTTCCTGTCGGTCGCGCGCGCGTCGGTCGAGCCGCCGCAGTTCATCGTGCTGCACTACCAGGGCGCCGCCGCGAAGGCCGCGCCGGTCGTGCTGGTCGGCAAGGGCATCACGTTCGACACGGGCGGCATCTCGCTGAAGCCGGGCGAGGCCATGGACGAGATGAAGTACGACATGTGCGGCGCCGGTTCGGTGCTCGGCACGATGCGTGCGGTCGCCGAAATGGGCCTGAAGATCAACGTCGTCGCGATCGTGCCGACCTGCGAGAACATGCCGGGCGGCAACGCGACGAAGCCGGGCGACATCGTCACCAGCATGAAGGGGCTGACGATCGAGGTGCTGAACACCGACGCCGAGGGCCGCCTGATCCTGTGCGACGCGCTGACCTATGCAGAACGCTTCAAGCCGGCCGCGGTGATCGACGTGGCGACGCTGACAGGCGCGTGCGTGATCGCGCTCGGCACCCACAACAGCGGCCTGTTCTCGAAGGACGACGCGCTGGCGGGCGAACTGCTCGACGCATCGCGCGAAGCGAACGATCCGGCGTGGCGCATGCCGCTCGACGACGAGTACCAGGATCAGCTGAAGTCGAACTTCGCGGACATCGCGAACATCGGCGGGCGTCCGGCCGGTGCCGTGACGGCCGCGTGCTTCCTGTCGCGCTTCACCGACAGCTATCCGTGGGCGCATCTGGACATCGCCGGCACCGCCTGGAAGGGCGGCGCGGCGAAGGGCGCGACCGGCCGTCCGGTGCCGCTGCTCGCGCAGTTCCTGATCGACCGCGCCGGCCAGTGATGGCAGGTCTCACGACGATGCGGGTGCGCGGGCAATGACGCGAATCGATTTCCATTCGAACGTCGGCGATTCGCTCGCGTACGCATGCCGGCTGCTGCGCAAGGCCTATCAGGCCGGGCAGCCGGTCGTCGTGGTCGCGGAACCCGCGCGCCTGCGCGCGCTCGACGAGCGGCTCTGGACGTTCTCGCCGCTCGATTTCATTCCGCATTGCGGCGTCGACAGCGCGCACGCGGCCGGCACGCCGATCGTGCTGGCCGCCGATCTCGACCAGGCGCCGCATTATCATGTGCTGCTGAACCTCGGCGCGGCCGTGCCCGCGCAGTTCGCCCGCTTCGAGCGCTTGCTCGAGGTGGTCGGCAACGCGCCGGACGAGCTGGCCGCGGGCCGCGACCGCTATCGCTTCTACCGCGATCGCGGCTACGCGCTGAACAACTACAAGCAGGGCAGTTAGCCGCAACCGTCGACGGAGCCTTCCCGTGACACAAGCCGAATCCTCTTCGATCCCGACGCTGACCGACGTGCTGGTGCCGGGCAAGCCGGTGCCGGCGCGTTCTTCCGCGGCCGATATGCCGCCGCGCGACGATGCCGCCGTGCCGGAACACACAGGAACCGACCCCGAATTCGTGGTGGTCGAGCCGGTGCCGACGCCGCACGTCCCGACCGTCGAACTGCCGGGCGACAGCGACGCGCCGGCGCTACCGGGTGCCGCCGGGCGTGTGGTGGCCGAGGAAGCGGCCGGGATGCAGGCGCCGCTGCGCTCCGCGCTGGCCGCCGACGACGCGCAGCAGCCCGGCTTTGCCGCGGTGCCGGCGCAGGCCGGCGAAGCGATGCTGCCGCACGGGGTCGCGCCGGGTGCCGACGAGCTGGCTACCGATCATCTCGCCGCCGCGGTGGTGCAGCCGGACACGCATCCGGCCGCCGCGTTGACGCCGGAGGACGCGCAGCATATCGCCGAGCGTCTGCGCAATCGGCTGACGAATTATCTGACCGGGGAAGGCCGCGAGGCCATCGAGGCCCGCTGCCGCGACGCGCTGCACGACCATACGGCGTGGCTGGTCGGCCAGATCACGCGCGAGGTGGCGCTGGCGCTCGAAACGGAAGTGATGGAGTGGGTCCGCGACGCGGTCGACGAAGAGATCGCTCGCCGCGGGACCGGTCGTTCAGGCTGAGTGCACGATCGTTTCGTGCAGGGGAACGCGAGTGTGGTTCCGTTCCTTGTCGATGGCGATCTACGGGCCGGTCGTGTCGAAGAGAGCCGGGCGGTGCCCGTTCATCCGGCTCAATGCAGCGACATCACCCACTGCGCGAGCGTGTGCGCCTCGGCGCTCGTCAGCTGCGTATTGGCGGGCATCGGCACGCTGCCCCATACCCCGATACTGCCCTTTACGATCGATTGCGCGAGGTAATCGACCGCGTCGGCGCGCGTCGCGTACTTGCCCGCGATGTCGTGGAACGGCGGGCCCATCAGCGGCTTGCTGACTGCATGGCAGGCCACGCAGTTCTTGCGCTGCGCGAGCGCGAGCCCGTCGCCGGCCAGGTCGGCGTGCGCGGCCGCCGCGCTGCCGGTCAGCAGCGCCGCGAGCAGCGCGCGCGATATCGTTTGTTTCATGCGGTTCTCCGCCGGCGGGGACGGCCGGCTTCACGGTCCGCGCATTATAAAAGCAAAGGGGAAACGCGTTTTGCGCGTTTCCTGGGCGGCCGCGTGAAGTGGGGTCGCATGACTCGCGCGCCGCATCAACCGGTGACGGCGCCCTGGTTCGCCGGGCGGGCGAGGGCCGCATACTTGGCCAGCACGCCGCGCGTGTAGCGCGGCGCCGGCTGCTTCCACGCGGCGCGGCGGCGCGCGAGCTCCGCGTCGTCGACGTTCAGTTGCAGCACCCGCCGGTGCGCATCGATCGTGATCGAATCGCCTTCCTGCACGAGCGCGATCGTGCCGCCGACGAACGCCTCCGGCGCGACGTGGCCGACCACCATCCCCCAGGTGCCGCCCGAGAAGCGGCCGTCCGTGATGAAGCCGACCGATTCGCCGAGCCCCTTGCCGATGATCGCCGACGTCGGCGCGAGCATTTCCGGCATGCCGGGGCCGCCCTGTGGGCCGAGATAGCGCAGCACCAGCACGTCGCCCGCGCGGATCCGGTCGGCGAGGATCGCGTCCATCGCGCTTTGCTCGTCGTCGAACACGCGGGCCGGGCCCGTGATCACCGGGTTCTTCAGGCCGGTGATCTTCGCGACCGCGCCGTGTTCCGCGAGGTTGCCCTTCAGGATCGCGAGATGCCCTTCCTTGTACAGCGCGCGATCGATCGGGAAGATCACCTTCTGGTCCGCGCGCGGCACGCCCGGCACGTCCTTCAATTCCTCGGCGATCGTGCGGCCGGTGATCGTCATGCAGTCGCCGTGCAGCAGCCCCGCATCGAGCAGGATGCGCAGCACCTGCGGGATGCCGCCCGCCTGGTGAAGATCGGTCGCGACGTACTGACCCGACGGCTTCAGGTCGCAGAGCACCGGCACGCGCTTGCGGATGCGCTCGAAGTCGTCGATCGTCCAGTCGATCTCGGCCGCGTGCGCGATCGCGAGATAGTGCAGCACCGCGTTGGTCGAGCCGCCGGTGGCCATGATCAGCGACACCGCGTTCTCGATCGATGCCTTCGTGATGATGTCGCGCGGCTTAAGGTCGCGCTTCACGGCCTCGACCAGCACACGCGCCGATTCGGCGGCCGAATCGACCTTCTCCTGATCGGGGTTCGCCATCGTCGACGAGTACAGCAGCGACATGCCGAGCGCCTCGAACGACGAGCTCATCGTGTTCGCCGTGTACATCCCGCCGCACGACCCCGAGGTCGGGCACGCGTTCTTCTCGACCCCTTCGAAATCCTCCTGCGACATCCGGCCCGCGGTGAATTCGCCGACCGCCTCGAACGACGACACGATCGTCAGGTCGCGGCCCTTCCAGTGGCCGGGGCGGATCGTGCCGCCGTACACGTAGATACCCGGCACGTTCAGGCGCGCGAGCGCGATCATCCCGCCCGGCATGTTCTTGTCGCAGCCGCCGACCACCACCACGCCGTCCATCCACTGGCCCTGTACGCAGGTCTCGATGCAATCGGCGATCACTTCACGCGACACGAGCGAGTACTTCATCCCCTCGGTGCCCATCGACATGCCGTCCGAGATCGTCGGCGTGCCGAAGATCTGCGGGTTCGCGTCGGCCGCCTTGACCGCCGCGACGGCCGCGTCCGACAGCCGCTGCAGGCCCGAGTTGCACGGCGTGATCGTCGAGTGGCCGTTCGCGATGCCGATCATCGGCTTGTCGAAATCGTCCTTCTGGTAGCCGAGGGCGTAATACATCGAGCGGTTCGGCGAACGGGCCACGCCTTGCGTGATGTGCTTCGAGCGACGGTTGTACGGCATGGGGGACTCCATCGTTGTATGGTGGCGCGCGCGAACGGCGCGCCGGTTCGGATCGATCAAGAATGGAGTGTCCGGTTTGGGATGTCCAATATATTATTTGTCGCTTATTAAGTCGTTTTGCGAATGAGTGAAGCATGGCTGAGCCCACGCCCGACCTGCGCCAGTGGCGCTATTTCGTGACCGTTGCCGACGAGCGCCACTTCGGCCGCGCGGCCGAGCGCCTGTCGATGACGCAGCCGCCGCTGTCGCAGGCGATCCGGGCGCTCGAGGAGGCGCTCGGCGTCGCGCTGTTCGTGCGTACCAAGCGCTCGGTCGCGCTGACGGCGGTCGGCGCGGCGCTGCTGCCCGACGTGCGCCGGCTGCTCGCGTCGGCCGACGCGCTGCCGCCGCTTGCGCGGCGCCTCGCGCGCGGCGAAGCCGGTTCGCTGTCGCTCGCGTTCGTGTCGACCGCCGATTACGGGCTGCTGCCGTCGCTGCTGCGCGCGTTCGGCGCGCGCTATCCGCAGGTGCGGCTGCAGCTCGCGGAGGCGACGAGCGACGTGCAGATCGACGAACTCGTCGCGGGACGCATCGACGCGGGGCTCGTGATTCCGCCGGTGCCGCCGCGCCACGCGGCCGGGCTGTCGTACCTGCCGGTCGTGCGCGAGCCGCTGGTGGTCGCGATGCCGGCGGCCGCGGCGCCCGATGGGCCAGAGGACGAGCCCGTGCATCTGGCCGACCTGGCCGCGCTGCCGCTCGTGATCTTCCCGCGTCGTTTGGCGCCCGGCTTTTATGACATCATTACGGGCTGCTACGGCGCGGCGGGGGAAACCCCGCACATCGGCCAGGAGGCGATCCAGATGCAGACGATCGTCAGCCTCGTGTCGGCCGGCATGGGCGTCGCACTGGTGCCGCAATCGCTGCGTAACCTCCGGCGCACCGGCGTGGTCTACCGGCCGCTCGCCGGCGACGCGCCGGTCGTCGAGACGGGCCTCGTGTGGCGCACGGGCGATGTCAGTCCCGTGCTTGCCGGCTTCATCGACGTCGTGCGCGCGCACGGTCTCGCCACGTGATGCGAACGATGGCGTGCCGGCGCCGTCCAATGCGCGGAGCGGCGCCGGTGCGAGCGCCGTACCGCATTCGAAAACTTCATCGCTAATCCATGATCATTCACCCGAATTTCGACCCCGTAGCGATCCATCTCGGGCCGCTGGCCGTGCGCTGGTACGGCCTCATGTATCTCGTCGGCTTCATCGCGGCGATCGTCGTCGGCCGGATCCGCCTGAAGCTGCCGCATGTCGCGGCGCAGGGCTGGACCGCGAAGGACATCGACGACATGATGTTCTACGGCGTGCTCGGCACCGTGCTCGGCGGCCGGCTCGGCTACGTGCTGTTCTACAAGGCCGACTTCTACTTCTCGCATCCGCTCGACGTGTTCAAGGTGTGGGAGGGCGGGATGTCGTTCCACGGCGGCTTCCTCGGCGTGACGCTCGCGATGGTGCTGTTCGCATGGCAGCGCAAGCGCCACTGGCTGCAGGTCACCGATTTCGTCGCGCCGATGGTGCCGGCGGGGCTTGCGGCCGGGCGGCTCGGCAACTTCATCAACGGCGAGCTGTGGGGCCGCGTGACCGATCCGAATGCGCCGTGGGCGATGCTGTTCCCGGGCGCGATGCGCGACGACGCGGCGTGGCTGTCGAAGCATCCGGCGCTCGTCGAGAAGTGGCATCTCGCCGACGTGTTCATGCAGTACCAGATGCTGCCGCGCCATCCTTCGCAGCTCTATGAAATCGCGCTCGAAGGCATCGCGCTGTTCTTCGTGCTGTTCTTCTTCTCGCGCAAGCCGCGGCCGTTGGGTGCGGTGTCCGCGCTGTTCCTGATCGGCTATGGCCTCGCGCGCTTCACGGTCGAATTCGCGCGCGAACCGGACGACTTCCTCGGCCTGCTCGCGCTCGGCCTGTCGATGGGGCAGTGGCTGTCGCTGCCGATGATCCTCGCGGGCATCGCGCTGCTGGTGTGGGGCTACCGTCGACGTCCGGTGAATGCGGCTGCGTGATGGGGTTGCGTGATGTGATTGCGTCGTGCGCGTGCGGTGTGACGCATGACGCTTGATGCGATGCCGATGCAGACGATCGGCATGCGCATCGATCGCAGGAGCGCGAACGAAAAAACGCCGGCCCTCGGGCCGGCGTTTTTGCATCTGCGGAGTGCGGCGCGATGTGCGTTACTTCATCTGCACCGAGCCGTTGACCGTGACCGACACGGTCGCCTTGCCGCCTTCGACCGCGATCGGTGCGCTCATCTTCGCGTCCATCGGCGCCGCGGCCATCGCCATCATGCGCGGATACGGCTGCACGTTGCGCCCGCCGCCGACGTTCACGTCGCGGATCGAGTAGCTGCCGTAGCCGAACGCCTTCGCGGCTTCGTCCGCGCGTGCGCGGAACGACTTGATCGCTTCGGTCGTGAGCTTCTGCTCGGCCGCGCGCTGCGCTTCGGGCGACAGCGAGAACTCGACGTTCGCGATCTGCATCTGGTTCGACAACTGGCCCGCGAGCTTCGACGCCGCCGCGAAATCGCGCGATTCGAGCACGACTTCGGTACGGCCGCGCCATGCGGAAATCTTGCCGTCGCGATCGGTGCTCGGATACACGGAGAACGCACCGGTGTGCGCGGTGACGCCCGACACGCCCTTCGCCTGCGCGAGCGCGGCATCGGCGCGCTGGTTCAGCGCGGACGTGAGGCTGCCCGGGTCCTTCGCCTGCTGTTCGTAGAACAGCGTGATGTGGATGATGTCCTGCGGCACGTCGGCGCTGGCCTGCGACGACAGCGACAGCACGCCCGCCGGCTCGGGGAAGTGCGGGTTCGCGGCCTGCGCATGCGCGGCCGGCGACGCGAGCGTCAGCGCGACGGGCACGGCGGCGGCGAGGGCGAGCGACAGCGCGAGTGCGGTTTTCTTGGTCATTGTTGGACTCCTTGTGCGAGGGCGCGCACGCGGATCACGCGTGCGCGACGCGGGCGTGCCGCGCGACGAAAATACGGCCGTCGGCCAGATCGGGCGACAGCGGTTGCTTAGGCCGCGCGAACGCGCCGCGAGTTCCGTGGCGGTGGCGCGTGTTGACGGGATTTGACGTTTGGCTTGCGTGCGCCTGCTGCGCGGGCCTACTGCGTGCGCCTGCTGCGCGTGCCTACTTCATCAGCTTTTCGGTGATGAAGCGCCATTCGGCGCGCGTGACCGGCGTGATCGACAGCCGGTTGCCGCGTGCGAGCACGCGCATGTCGGCGAGTTCGTCGTGTTCGCGCAGCGCGGCGAGCGGCACGAGCGGCGACTTTTTCACGAAGCGCACGTCGACGAGCAGCCAGCGCGGTGCTTCCTGCGTCGACTTCGGATCGTAATACGGGCTTTTCGGATCGAACTGGGTGGGATCGGGGTAGGGCGTCGACGACACTTCGGCAAGGCCCGCGATGCCCGGCTCGGGGCAGCTCGAGTGATAGAACAGTACGCCGTCGCCGATCTTCATCGTGTCGCGCATGAAATTGCGCGCCTGATAGTTGCGCACGCCGGTCCATGGCAGCGAGTGCTGCGGCGCGTGGGCGAGATCGTCGATGCTTGCTTCGTCCGGTTCGGACTTCATCAGCCAGTATTGCACGGATCGTGATCGATGCAGAAAGGGCGTGACGGTCTGGCTGCATACGCGTTCGGCATGCAGACAGACCTTAAAAAGGAAACGGCATCGGGATGGCCCGATGCCGTTGAATAGGTCCCCACCTTGGCCGCTAGGCCGGCATCCTGAACCTGAGGTTCAGAATTGGTCGCAGTTAGCAGCACTTCGGGTACATCAGACAGAGTGACGCGCGCGCCCGTGCTACAAATTTCCGCAACCGTGCACATGGCATTGGTTCAAGGAATATATGACCTTGGCGAACCAGGCAGGGAAGCTGATTGAACTGTGTTTCGTTGCGCCAATTTGACCACCGTTGATCGCCGAGATCAAGGGGAATCGACACATCGATCAAACGTTACTGCGTCTCGTGCTGTGCGAGCACCGCGCCGAGCTGTTCGTTCATCTGGTGCATTGTACGACGGATTTCTTCCGCCGGAAATGCTTCACCGTGCCGCACGCTCGTTTGCAGGCGCAGCAATTCGGATGCGAGCGACAGGGCCGCCATCACCGCGATGCGATCGGTGCCGCGCACCGAGCTGTTCGAGCGGATTTTCGACATTTCGGCATCGACGCGCGCGACGGCCTCGAGCAGCGCGGCTTCGGTCTCGGCCGAGCAGGCGAGCCGATAGGGCTGACCGAGAATCGAGACTTCGATCTGCTTGGTGCTCATGCATGTTCTCCGTGGCTGGCCGCGTCGTCGCTATCCGGGCGCGCCTGCGCATCCAGCAGATCGAGCTGGTTGTCGGCCTGCTCGGCGCTCTTCGTGCGCGGCAGCTTTTCGAGAATCGCGTTCAGTTTGACCTGAGCGTCGTCGATCTTTGCCGACAGCGTGTCGCGCTCCGCCGCGAGTGCATTGCGTTCGTCGCGCAGCTGCGCGAGTTCCGCGCGGACGGTGTCCGCTTCCGCGCGCATTTGCGCGACCTGCTCCTCGAGCGCGAGCCGTTCCGAGTGATAGCGCTTGTTCAGCGAGATCAGACGGCCAATATTTTGAGATAAAGTTTCGAGTTCGTTGAGCATCTGCTGCGTCCTCTAAAGACCCAGCATTTTAGCGCGGAATAACGCGCATTCCGACATCTGTAACGTTTCCAGTCGTAACACCCCCGCTTCTTGCCGCGAATATGCGCGTCCGACGCGCTCCCGGCATGCGTCCGGGCGCTTTCTTGACGCTCGTGCGGCCCGCTCCTAAACTGGCGCCGCCTCGGTGCTCGCGCGTGCGTCGCGCGGTTAAACGGGAAGCAGGGCGCGTGCTCCGCACGGGGATCGCCAACCTGCGCTGCCCCCGCAACGGTAAGCGGCCGCGTCCCATGACGCAGGCCGGCTCGGGCGCGTTTCGCGTGCAGGTCGCACGCGGGCGCGGGCCACTGCGCGTGAAACGCGCGGGAAGGCGAGCCGGTACGCCGCCAGCCCGGATACCGGCCGAGGCGAGGAGCCTGCATGGCTTCATGACGCGCGGCCTGCGGGGAAGCGGGGCGCGCAGTGCTTCACGGGACTTGTCTTCGATGCTGACCCCAATCGTTCGCCCGCTGCCCGGTGCGCGTCGCGGTGTGCCGCTCGCCGCCGTCGCGCGGGCTGCGGCATACGCCGATCCGTCCGGAGCGGCGACGTCGCAGGTCGCGCGTCACGCGGTGCCGCGATCCGTCGCGCGGCGTGCTGACGCGTCGTTGCCGCCGCAAGTCGCCGTTGCCGAGCCGATCGTACTCGACGGTGACGCCAGCGCGACGCCGGTCGACCCGATGGGGCGGCTTCCACTATATTGCGCAGAACGTCGGCCGCGCGAACGTGCGGCTCGCCGGATCGCGGCCGTGTGCGCGGCCATCTGCGCGGTGGTGTCGCGTCGGCTCGACCGACGCGCGACCTGCCGCCACGTCGCGCGACGCGCGCGGCGAAACGCGGATTCGGGGGGCGATCGCCGCACGCGGTATCGCGCGTCGATGGCGGCGAGTCGCGCGTTCGGCTGCGCGTGGCGCCTGAGCCGTGCGCACAATGACTCGGGCGGCACGCGGCGTTGCGACGACGGTGTCGTCAATCCTGCGGCGCGCGATGACGACGCCTCGTGCACCGTATGAGCGCCGCGCGTGCCGCGTCGATCTGGGCCGCGCTCGTGGCCGTGGTCGCGCTGCTGTTCGGGATCACCGGTCGTCCGTGCACGCATCAACAACCTGCTCAACAAGGATGACGAGCTTGCGTATGCCTACAACACGCCGCGGCGCGACGCCCGCGCCGCGCACGGCCGGCAACGGCGACAAGCGACGCCATCGTGCGTCGTGCACGATGTCGTGGCCCGCATGAGCGCCGCGCGTGCCGCGTCGATCTGGGCCGCGCTCGCGGCCGTGGTCGCGCTGCTGTTCGTCGCATCGCTGTCGATCGGCAGCGTGCCGATGTCGCCGTGGCAGGCGCTCGCGTCGCTCGTGCCGCACGGCGGCGACGCGCTGTTCGCCGACATCGTGCGCACGCTGCGACTGCCGCGTGCGCTCGCGGGCTTCGCCTGCGGCGCGCTACTCGCGCTGGCCGGTGCGCTGCTGCAGGTGCTGCTGCGCAATCCGCTCGCGGAGCCGTACGTGCTCGGCGTATCCGGCGGGGCGGCCGGCTTCGCGCTCGTCGCGATGATCGCGGGCGCCGCATGGTGGCTCGTCGATGCGTCCGCGTTCGCCGGCGCGCTCGTGTCGGTCGCGCTCGTGCTCGGGCTGGCTCGCCGCGAGCTGGGGCGCGGTGATTCGCGCGATGCGTCGCCGCGGCTGCTGCTCACGGGTGTGGTGATCGCGGCCGGGTGGGGCGCGCTCGTCACGCTGCTGCTGTCGCTCGCGCCCGATGCACGGCTGCGCGGCATCATCTTCTGGCTGACGGGCGATCTGAACGGCGTGACGGCACCCTGGTTCGCGTGGGGCGCGCTGCTGCTGGCCGCATGCGTCGCGCTGCCGGCCGCGCCGCAACTCAACGTGCTGCTGCGCGGCGACGCGACCGCGCTCGCGCTCGGCGTGCCGGTCGCGCGGTTGCGCATGCGGATCTACCTCGTCGCGTCGCTGGCCGCGGCGGCCGCGGTGACGACGGCCGGCACGATCGGTTTCGTTGGCCTCGTCGTGCCGCACGCGCTGCGGCTCGCATTCGGCAACGACCAGCGCATGCTGCTGCCCGCCGCGATGCTCGCGGGCGGCGGCGGCGTGATGGCGGCCGACCTGCTCGCGCGCACCGCGATCGCACCCGCGCAATTGCCGGTCGGCGTGATGACCGCGTTGATCGGCGTGCCGGTGTTCCTGTGGATGTTGCTGAGGAGACCGATGCGATGACGCACGCCGCACCACACACCGCCGACGACATGAGCTGCGCGGCAGTCGACCTGACGCTGAAGGCCGGCGAGCGCACGCTGCTCGACGGCTTCACGCAGGCGTTCCGGCCCGGCGAGATCTGGTGCGTCGCGGGGCCGAACGGCGCCGGCAAGACGACGCTGCTCGCGACGCTCGCGGGCCTGCGGCAGCCGGCCGGCGGCCACGTCGAGATCGACCGCCTGCCACTCGCTGTGTGGCCGCCCGAACAGCTCGCACGGCGCCGCGCGCTGATGCCGCAGCAACTGCACGACGCGTTCAGCGCGACGGTATTCGACACGGTGCTGCTCAACCGCTTTCCGTATCTCGGCGGCTGGGGCTGGGAGCGCGACGGCGACCGCGCGGCCGCACGCGATGCGCTCGCGACGTTCGGGCTGAGCGCGCTCGCGTCGCGCGACGTGCTGTCGCTGTCGGGCGGCGAGCGCCAGCGCGTCGCGCTGGCCGCGACGCTGTGCCAGGATGCGCCGCTGATGCTGCTCGACGAGCCGCTCGCCCATCTCGACCTGCATCACCAGATCGATGGCCTCACCGCGCTGTGCACATGGCTCGACGCGGGCCCGCGCACGGTGCTGTTCTCGTGTCACGACCTGAATCTCGCGCGGCGTTTCGCGACGCACGCGCTGTTGCTCGACGGCCGCGGCCATGCATGGGCGGGCCCCGTGCACGACGTGCTGACGCCGACGCGAGCGAGCGACGCGTTCGGCTACCCGCTCGTGCTGATCCGCGAGAACGGCCGCGACGCGCTGCTGCCCGCGTGGCCCGAGCGGCGATGAACTCTCTTCTTTCGATGCGCGGCACCGGCCGCGCCAACGAGGCAAACCTTCCGATGACGAATCCGACCGACTTCCCGCCCGCGATCGCGCCGCTCGACGACGCGCTGCGCAAGCGCCTGCAGCATGTGATCGATCACAAGACCAAGCCGCCCGGCAGTCTCGGCCAGCTCGAGGCGATCGCGTTGCAGATCGGCCTGATCCAGCGCACCGAGCGGCCGCACGTGCAGCGTCCCGTGACGATCGTGTTCGCCGGCGACCACGGGATCGCGGCCGAGGGCGTGAGCCCGTATCCGCAGGCGGTCACCGCGCAGATGGTTGCGAACTTCCTGGCCGGCGGCGCGGCGATCAATGCGTTCTCGGGTGTCGCGCAGTGCGTGCTCGAGATCGTCGACGCGGGCGTCGCGTCGCCGCTGCCGGTATCCGACCGGCTCGTGTCGCTGCCGGTTGCGCGCGGCACGCGCAACTTCGCAGCCGAACCGGCGATGACGCGCGACGAGGCGACGACGGCGCTCGCGGCCGGTGCCGCGCGGGTGCGCCTGCACGCGTCGCTCGGCACGAACGTGATCGGCTTCGGCGAAATGGGGATCGCGAACACGTCGTCGGCCGCATGCCTGATGAGCCGTTTGCTCGACGTGCCGATCGACGCGTGCGTGGGGCGCGGCACGGGCCTCGACGACCAGGGGCTCGCGCACAAGCGCGCGGTGCTCGGCCGCGCGCTCGTCCGGCATTCGCACGCGATCGCGCCGCTCGACGTACTCGCGACGTTCGGCGGCTTCGAGATCGCGATGATGACGGGCGCGTATCTCGCGGCCGCGAGCGAGCGAATGACGATCCTCGTCGACGGCTTCATCGCGACGGCCGCGCTGCTCGTCGCCGAGCGCATCGCGCCCGGCGTGCGCGATTACTGCGTGTTCTCGCATGCGTCCCACGAGGCCGGCCACCGGCGCATGCTCGAGCATTTCGGCGCGAAGCCGCTGCTCGCGCTCGACCTGCGGCTCGGCGAAGGCACGGGCGCCGCGCTCGCGCTGCCGCTGGTGCGCGCGGCGGCCGCGTTCCTCACCGAGATGGCGAGCTTCGAATCCGCCGGCGTCGACAATCGTGACGCCTGAGCGCGCGCGCGGCGGCGTACGCGCCGAACTGCGCTACTTCTTCGTCGCGCTCGGCTATTTCACGCGCGTGCCGGTGCCGCGCGCGATCGGCTATGCGGCCGGCGATCTCGACCAGGCCGCGCGTTACTTCCCGCTGGTCGGCGCATGCGTCGGCGCGTGGGGCGCGCTCGTCTATCTCGCGGCGCTGCGCGTGCTGCCCGCGTCGATCGCGGTCGGCCTGTCGATGGCCGCGACGCTGCTCGCGACCGGCGCGTTCCATGAGGATGGCCTCGCCGACAGCTGCGATGCATTCGGCGGCGGCTATACGCGCGAAGACGTGCTGCGGATCATGCACGACTCGCGCATCGGCACGTTCGGCGCGGCCGCGCTCGTGATCACGCTCGGCCTGAAATGGCAGGCGCTCGCGGCCATGCCGCCGCTGCGCGCCGCGTGGACGATGGTCGCCGCGCATGCGGCGAGCCGGGCGGCGGCCGTGAGCCTGCTGATGTCGCTCGACTACGTTCGGCCGGAGGGCAAGGCGAAGCCGGTCGCGCAGCGCATGGGCGTGCGCGCGGCGTGGGTCGCGGCCGCATTCGGGCTGCCGTGGCTGTTGTGGCCGGACTGGCGCGCGGGCGTCGCGGCCTTCGTCGCGCTCATGCTCGTGCGGGCATGGGCGGCCCGCTATTTCGTGAAGCGGATCGGCGGTTATACCGGCGACTGTCTCGGCTTCGCGCAGCAACTGAGTGAACTCGCGATCTATCTGGTGGTGCTCGGATGGATCTCGTCCTGATTCGTCATCCGGCCGTCGATGTCGAGCCGGGCGTGTGCTACGGACGCAGCGACGTGCCGCTCGCCGCCTCGGCCGACGTGGGCGCGCGGGCCGTGCGCGAGCGCCTGGCGGCGCTCGGGGCGCCGTTGCCCGAGCAGCTCTGGACGAGCCCGCTGATACGCTGCGCGTCGGTCGCCGAACGGCTCGCGCAGGCGTTGGGCGTGCCGCTGCGGCGCGACGCGGGCTGGCAGGAAATGGACTTCGGCGTGTGGGAGCTGCAGCGTTGGGACGATATCGACCGCGCCGCGCTCGATGCGTGGGCGGCCGACCTGATGCATGCGTGCGCGCATGGCGGCGAAAGCGTTGCACGATTCGCCGCGCGTGTCGCACGGATCGCGGACGCCGTCGCGCAGACCGACGCGCCGCAATGGGTAGTCACGCATGCAGGCGTGATTCGCGTGCTCGCCGCGCACGCGTTGCGTGTGCCGCTCGATACGCTGCTGTCGCGGCCGGTGCCGACGGCCGGCGTCGTGTGGTTGCGCAGGGATGATGCCGCGCGCACGTGGGAACTCGTCCACTGGGACGCGTAGGCGACGCGCATGCTCGCCTGAAGCGCATACGCGGAAGCGCTTCGAAGCCCGAAATCAGCGCGCCGGCCGCCGCGCCCGCGCCGCGTCGAGATCCTCGCACAGCGCGGCCGCGCCTTGCGCGATCCGCGGTGACGGCCGGGTCAGCAGATCGCCGTCGATCGCGAACAGGTTGTTGCGCGCCACGGCCGTCAGCGCGGGCCATGCACGCCAGCGCGCGAGGCTCGGCAGCGGCGCGTCCGAGCGCGTCGCGCCGGCGCTCGTCGTCACGATCGCTTCCGGATTGGCCGCGAGCACGGCCTCGTCGGTGACGCTCGGCGCGAGCGGCTTCAGCGCCGCGAACACGTTGCGGCCGCCGCATAGCGCAATGACTTCGTTGAACAGGTGCGCGCCGTTGAGCGTCGTCAGCGGCCGGTCCCATACCTGGAAGAACATCGTGACGGGCGCGCGCGCCGCGTAGCGTGCGCGCAGCGCCGCGATGTCGCGCGAGAACGATGCCGCGGCCGCGTCGGCGACGGGTGCCGTGCCGAGCAGCGTACCGAGCTGGCGCAGGGACGTCGCCACGTCGTGGAGATGTTTCGGTTCGCTGAAGAACAGCGGGATGTGCAGCGCCCGCAGCGCATCGGTCTGCCGTTCGGCGTTGCCGTGCCGCCAGACGACGATCAGGTCCGGCTTCAGCGCGGCGATCCGCTCGAGGTCGAGGGCCTTGTTGTCGCCGACGCGCGGCACGGCCTGCGCGGCGGGCGGGTAGTCGCTGTACGTGACCGTGCCGACCAGCTTCGCGCCGCCGCCGGCCGCGTAGACCAGCTCGGTCGCATGCGGCGCGAGACTGATCACGCGCTGGGCCGGGGCGGGCAGCGTGACGGTATTGCCGGCATCGTCGCGGGCCGTGACGTCGGCGTGAGCGACGGGCGCGTGCGCGAGCGCGAGCGCGACCAGCATCGCGAGCGGCGGCAGCGGTCGCAACAGGCGCGACAAGCGAGCGTTCATGCGGATACCTGTTGCAGCATCGGGACGCACTCCGCGAGCGCACCGGCGAGCCGCCGCCATTCGGCTTCGCAGCCCGGCAGGCCGACGCGCACGCTCGACGGTTGCGCGAAGTACCGCGTCCAGATTCCGCGCGCGGCGAGCGCCGCATGCAACGGGCTGGCGCGCGGGTCGTCGGTCCAGCTGAAGAGCGGTGTCGCGTGCACCGCGAAGCCGTGCATGCGCAACAGCGTGGCGAGTCGTTCGCCGTCGGTCGCGAGCCGTTCGCGCGCGGCCGCCTGCCATGCGCGATCGGCGAACGCGGCGGTCACTGCATGACGCGCAGGGCCGCTGACGGTCCATGCGCCGAGCACGTCGCGCAGCGCGGCGATCAGGTCGGGATGCGCGAGCACGAAGCCCGCGCGAATGCCGGCGAGCCCGAAGAACTTGCCGACCGAGCGCAGCACGACGAGACCCTGGCGATCGGTGTACTGCGCGAGCGAGGGCGTAGCGCCCGTATCCGCGAAGGCCTCGTCGACGATCAGCGTGCCGCCGCGTGCCGACAGCTGCGCATGCCAGCCGAGCAGCCGCTCGACCGGCACGCATTCGGCGGTCGGATTATTCGGATTCCCGACGATGACGTGACGCACCGTTGCAGGCAACACGTTCGCGTCGATGTCGAGCGGCACGACGCGATGGCCGTGGCGGGCGAAGGCCGGCGCGTATTCGCCATACGCGAGCGCCGCGACGCCGGCGTCGCCGATTGGCAGCAGCGCGGGCAACGCGCGGATCGCGGCCTGGCTGCCGGCGACCGGCAGCACGTGCGCGGCATCGGGTGCGTGATAGTAGCCGGCCGCGCACGCGGCGAGCGCATCGCCGTCGTCGGGCAGCCGGCGCCAGGCGTCGGCCGGGACCGGCGGCACCGGATACCCGATCGGATTGATGCCGGTCGACAGGTCGAGCCAGTCGTCGTGCGGAATGCCGTGGCGGCGCGCGGCTTCGTGCAGGTTGCCGCCGTGCGGGATGCGTGCGTCAGACATGATGGGTAGCGAGGATGAGTGCGCCGCTCGCGACGAGCAGCGCGAGCCACAGCGCGAGCGTGCGCGTGACGAGCGACAGCGCGGCGACCACGTGCACGGCCGTCGCGCTCGCGCCGGTGCCGAGCGCGGGACGGTCTTCGATTTGGCCGTGATAGACGGCCGGGCCGCCGAGCTGCACGTTCAGGCTGCCGGCGCCCGCGGCCATCACGGGGCCCGCGTTCGGGCTGTCCCAGTGGCGTGCCTGCGTGCGCCAGCAGCGCCACGCGGCGGCCGTGTCGCCGAGCAGCGCGTAGCTCGCGGCGGTGAGGCGCGCGGGAATCCAGTTGAGCGCGTCGTCGAGGCGCGCGGCAGCCCAGCCGAAGGTCAGGAAGCGCGGCGTGCGGTAGCCCCACATCGCGTCGAGCGTGTTCGCGAGCCGGAACAGCAGCGCGCCGGGGCCGCCGGCGACCACGAACCAGAACAGCGCGCCGAAGATCGCGTCGTTGCCGTTCTCGAGCGCCGATTCGACGGCCGCGCGCGACAGCGCGCCTTCGTCGGCTTCGCTGGTGTCGCGCGACACGATGCGCGCGGTCAGCGCGCGTGCGGCGTCGAGATCGTGCCGCAGCAGCGCGGCGGCGATCGGGGCGACGTGATCGGCGAGGCTCTTCGCGCCGAGCGCGAACCACAGCAGCGCGACGTGCAGCGCGGCCGCGAGCGGCCAGGGCAGCACGGCCGCGAGCCACGCGGCGATGGCAACCGGCGGCACCACCGCCGCGACCCATGCGGCGACGCCGACCACGCGGCCGCGCCGGCCCGTGTTCAGCGCGGCTTCGATGCGGCCGGCGAGCCGGCCGAACGCGACGAGCGGATGCCAGCCGGCCGGTTCGCCGACGATGCGATCGACGATCGCGGCCGCGACCGCGAGCATCGCGACGACGGGCAGCGACAGCATCAGCATGACGGCGCTCCGGCCTTGAGCTCGAGCGGCAGCCCGGCCACCAGCAGCGTCACGCGGGTCGCGAGTGCGGCGATGCGCTGGTTCAGGCGCCCGAGCTCGTCGACGTAGCGGCGCGTGACCGACCCGAGCGGCACGACGCCGAGCCCGATTTCATTGCTGACGACGATCACCTTCGCGCGCGCGTGGCGCAACGCGTGTTCGAGCCGCTCCACCTGCGCCGCGTACTGCGCGTCGTCGAGCGGTTCGCCGTCGAGCGGGCACAGCAGGTTCGTGAGCCACAGCGTGAGGCAGTCGACGAGCAGGCACGCGCGCGGATCGTCGAGCCGCGCGAGCGTGCCGGCGAGGTCGACGGGCGCGTCGGCGAAGCCCCAGGCGGCCGGCCGGCGCGCGCGGTGATGCGCGATGCGTTGCTCGAACTCGGCATCGGCGGCGCTCGCGGTTGCGGTCGCGATATAGGTGACGGAGCGGCCGCTGTCGGCGGCGAGACGCTCGGCGTGCGCGCTCTTGCCCGAACGCGCGCCGCCGAGGACGAAGGTGAGGTCGTGCGGAATCATCGCGTGATTGTAACGGCGCGCGCGCGGCGGCGCGGGCGATAATGCGGCCTTTGCTTCGCCACCACCTTGCACACGATGAACGCACCCGAAGCGCCGCCGCGCGGCACGTTGATGATCCAGGGCACGACGTCCGACGCGGGCAAGAGCACGCTCGTCGCGGGCCTGTGCCGCCTCGCGCGCCGCGCGGGCGCGCGCGTCGCGCCGTTCAAGCCGCAGAACATGGCGCTGAACAGCGCGGTGACGGCCGACGGCGGCGAGATCGGCCGCGCGCAGGCGCTGCAGGCGCTCGCTGCGGGCGTGGCGCCCCATACTGATTTCAACCCGGTGCTGCTGAAGCCGACGAGCGATCGCGGCGCGCAGGTGATCATTCACGGCAAGGCGCGCATGAACCTCGATGCGCGTGCGTACCACGACTACAAGCCGGTCGCGTTCGATGCGGTGCTCGAATCGTACGCGCGGCTGCGCGCCGGCTACGACACGGTGCTCGTCGAAGGGGCGGGCAGCCCGGCCGAGATCAACCTGCGCGAAGGCGACATCGCGAACATGGGCTTCGCCGAACGCGTGGACTGCCCGGTCGTGCTCGTGGCCGACATCGATCGCGGCGGCGTATTCGCGCACCTGGTCGGCACGCTCGCGTGCCTGTCGGACAGCGAGCGTGCGCGCGTGCGCGGTTTCGTCATCAACCGCTTTCGCGGCGACATCAAGCTGCTCGAACCGGGCCTCGACTGGCTGCGCGCGCAGACGGGCAAGCCGGTGTTCGGCGTGCTGCCGTACCTGCACGGGCTGCTGCTCGACGCCGAGGACATGCTGCCGTCGCAGGCACGCAGCGCCGCCGCGCGCGGCGACGCCGGCGTGCTGCGGGTGGTGGTGCCCGCGCTGCCGCGGATCAGCAACCACACCGATTTCGATCCGCTGCGCGCGCATCCGCAGGTCGAGTTCACGTACTGGAAGAGCGGCCCGGTGCCGGACGCCGACCTGCTGATCCTGCCCGGCTCGAAGAGCGTGCAGCGCGATCTCGCGTGGCTGCGCGACGCGGGCTGGGACGCGGTGATCCGCCGGCACCTGCGCTATGGCGGCAAGGTGATCGGCATCTGCGGCGGGATGCAGATGCTCGGCCGCACGCTCGACGATCCGCTCGGCCTCGAGGGTGCGCCGGCCAGCGTGCCGGGGCTCGGGCTGCTCGACTTCGACACGACGCTGCAGCCGGACAAGACGCTGAAGAACGTGACCGGGCATCTCGCGCTGCCCGGCGCGGCCGCCGTGCACGGCTACGAGATCCACATGGGCGACACGCGCGGGCCGGCGCTCGCGGCGCCCGCGCTGACGCTGGCGGCGGGCGACGCATCGGGTGGCGTGCGCCCGGACGGCGCGGTGTCGGCGGACGGGCAGATCCTCGCGACCTACGTGCACGGGCTGTTCGACGCGCCTGACGCGTGCGCGGTACTGCTCGCGTGGGCGGGGCTCGACGGCGCGGAACGCATCGACTACCCGGCGCTGCGCGAAGCGTCGCTGGAGCGGCTGGCCGATTCGTTCGCCGAGCATCTCGACCTGCGCGCGCTGTACGCCGAATTCCGCTGACGCACGGCGCGGCGCCGTCGGCCTGGCATTTTGCGCAGGATCGCGTACAACTCAGGTGGGCGGAGGTCCGCCCGAAGGAGCGCGACGATGAAGGCTCGATGGTGGTTGAGCGTGCTGCTCGCGGCGCTGCTGGGCGCGTCGGCGCTTGCGCACGCGTGCGACTCGTACACACCGGGCGGCGGTTCGACCGGCTCGGGCGACGCCGCACAAGGCAAGAGCGGCGGCTGACAGGCGTATCGGAGACAGGACGTCAGGGCATGATCGGTCATGCCCTTTTTTATGGCCTGATTCGTTCTCATTGGGAATCAATTAAAGCGTTGGTGCGTGTTTATCGGCCGAATCGATTCGAATAGAGTGCATCCGTTCTCAGCCACTCACGAAGGAATTCGCCATGAACCCCAATCGCCTGAACGATCTCGGCGCGACGCTGCTGCGTGTCGCACTCGGCGTGCTGTACCTCGCGCACGTCGCGCAGAAGGTGTTCGTCTTCACGCTGCCCGGCACCGCGCAGTTCTTCGCGTCGATCGGCCTGCCGGGCTGGCTCGCCTACGTGACGACGTTCGTCGAACTGGCCGGCGGCCTCGCGCTGCTGGCGGGCTTCCGCGTGCGCGTCGTCGCGCTCGTGCTGCTGCCGTTCATGCTCGGCGCGGTGTCCGCGCATCTGCCGAACGGCTGGAGCTTTGGGTCGCCGCACGGCGGCTGGGAATACCCGGCGTTCTGGGCCGTCACGCTGGCCGTGCAGGCGCTGCTGGGCGGCGGCGCGTTCGCGCTCGGCGCACCGCGCACCGCGACGCGGACCGCATAAACGGGGCGGGCATCGGCGCGACCCGTTCCGGTGATACCCCGTTTGCCGATATCATCGCTCCCTGTATCCGCAATCGAGCGGCGCCTGCGAGGCGGCAGGCGCCGCGCGGCTTTTTGGGGGAATTCATGACGGTCATCGTGGTGGCGAATCCGAAGGGCGGCGTGGGGAAGAGCACGCTGTCCACCAATCTTGCCGGCTATTTCGCGGCGCAGGGCGCATGGGTCGCGCTCGCCGATCTCGATCGGCAGCAGTCCGCGCATGCGTGGCTCGACCTGCGGCCGGCCGGCCTGCCGGCGATCGAGGCGTGGGAACTCGATCCGGACGCGCCGTCGAAGCCGCCGCGCGGCCTCGAATATGCGGTGATCGACACGCCGGCCGGCCTGCACGGCAACCGGCTCAGCGTCGCGCTGCAGCTCGCCGACAAGGTGATCGTGCCGCTGCAGCCGTCGATGTTCGATATCCTCGCGACCCAGCAGTTTCTGGAGCGCCTCGCCGGCGAGAAGGCCGTGCGCAAGGGCAGCGTCGAGGTCGGGATCGTCGGGATGCGGGTCGACGCGCGCACGCGCTCGTCCGACCAGCTGCATCGTTTCGTCGAGGGGCTCGGGCTGCCGGTGCTCGGCTACGTGCGCGACACGCAGAACTACGTGCAGATCGCCGCGCACGGGCTGACGCTGTGGGACGTCGCGAAGAGCCGCGTCGAGAAGGATCTCGAGCAGTGGCGGCCGATCGTCGAATGGGCCGAGCGCCGCGCGCCGAAAGCGGAGAAGGTCGGCAAGGCGTCCTGACCGGGCCGGGCGAACCCGGGCGAACCGGCGGCGGCGAAGCGGCGAACCCGGTCGAATGAAGAAGGGCCTGATCCGGCATCGCGCCGGACCAGGCCCTTCGTACGTCTACGGCTGCACGACACCGGCAGCAACGGCGCGCGGGGCGCCGCGATACAACAACCCAGCGTGTCGCGACACGCCGGCGGCCGCGTGGCTCAGGTCCAGTTCTGCGTCGGCACGTGATCGCGGTGGCCCTTGATCTTGTTGCCTTCGTCGATGAACACGAGTTTCGGCTTCCAGCCGGCCTGCAGCTCGGCTTCGTCGACCATCGCGAACGCCGCGATGATCACGAGGTCGCCGAGTTGGGCGCGGCGTGCGGCCGAGCCGTTCAGCGAGATCATCCCGCTGCCGCGCTCGCCCTTGATTGCGTACGTCGAGAAGCGCTCGCCGTTGTTGATGTTCCAGATGTCGATCCGTTCGTTTTCGACGAGGTTCGCCGCTTCGAGCAGATCTTCGTCGATCGCGCACGAGCCTTCGTAATGCAGCTCGCAGTGCGTGACGGCCGCGCGGTGGATCTTCGATTTGAGCATGTGGCGCTGCATGGTATCTCCGTGATGCGTGAGAGGCGAGGGCGGGCGGCCCGTCAGATTTCCAGGTTGTCGATCAGGCGCGTCGCGCCGAGCTTCGCGGCCGCGAGCACGACGAGCGGCTCGCCGGCTTCGAGCTCGGCGGCGCTCGGCGCGATCAGGTTCGCGCGGCGGCGGATCGAGATGTAGTCGGGCGCCCAGCCGCGCTCGGCCAGGTGCGCGCGCGCGGTCTGCTCGAGCTTGCCGAGGTCGCGTTCGCCGCCGAGCACGCCGTCGCGCACGCGCTGCAGTGTTTTCGCGAGTTCGGGCGCTTCCTTGCGCTCGTCGGTCGTCAGGTAGCGGTTGCGCGACGACAGCGCGAGGCCGTCCTCGTCGCGCACGGTCTCGGCCGCGATGATGTCGACCGGCAGCGCGAGCTGCTGGCACATCCGGCGCACGATCATCAGCTGCTGGTAGTCCTTCTTGCCGAACACGGCGACGCGCGGCTGCACGCAGGACATCAGCTTCGTGACGACCGTGCACACGCCGGCGAAGAAGCCGGGGCGGAACTCGCCCTCGAGGATCCCGCCGAGGTCGTCCGGCGGCAGCACGCGGTACTCCTGCGGCTCCGGGTACATGTCGCGCTCGGTCGGCGCGAACAGCACGTAGACGTTTTCCTTCTGCAGCTTCTCGATGTCGTCCTGCAGCGTGCGCGGATATTTGTCGAAATCCTCGTTCGGGCCGAACTGCAGCCGGTTGACGAAGATGCTCGCCACGACCGGGTCGCCGTGCTGGCGCGCGAGGCGCATCAGCGACAGGTGACCTTCGTGCAGGTTGCCCATCGTCGGCACGAACGCCGTGCGGTTCTGGCCGCGCAACTGGTCGCGCAGTTCCTGGATCGAGCTGATGACTTTCATGATCGGGTAGCGGGTTCCTCGCGCATGCGCGCGTTGGCGCCGCAACAGCGGCGTCGGGGTCGAAGCGGAGAACGCCGGCGCGCGGGCGGCGCATCGGGCGTCGGCGGATTGTAGAGGATTTGGCCGCCGGGCGCATCGAAAAAAGAACGATCGTTCACTTTTTAACCGGGCATGCCGTGGGCCGGCCGCGCGGGCGGGCCCGGCGGCGCAATGCGGTGCGTAGAGGTGTATGGCGGTGTGCGGGGACGCCCCGGCCGCGGCGGCGCGCGTTATGCGGGCAGGTAGGCGAGGCGCACGTAGATCGGCGCGAACGGTTCGGCCTGCGTGATCTCGAGCAGCGATTCGCGCGCGAGCTCGAGCATCGCGATGAAGTTCACGACGACGACCGGCACGCCGCGCGACGTGTCGAACAGGTCGGCGAACTCCATGAAGCGTGCATTCTGCAGCCGGCGCAGGATCAGGCTCATGTGTTCGCGCACCGACAGCTCCTCGCGGGAGATCTTGTGGTGCTGGACGAGCTTCGCGCGCTTGAGCACGTCGGCCCACGCGGCGCGCAGGTCGTTCGAATCGACGTCCGGGAAGCGCGGCGTGGTGCTCTGCTCGATGTAGACCTCGGCGCGCAGGAAGTCGCGGCCGAGCTGCGGCAGCTGGTCGAGGCGCTGCGCGGCAAGTTTCATCTGCTCGTACTCGAGCAGGCGGCGCACGAGCTCCGCGCGCGGATCCTCGGCTTCCTCGCCGGTGTCGGCCTTCTTGACCGGCAGCAGCATCCGCGACTTGATTTCGATCAGCATCGCGGCCATCAGCAGGTATTCGGCGGCCAGCTCGAGGTTCGACGTGCGGATCTGGTCGACATAACCGAGATATTGCGCGGTGACCTGCGCCATCGGGATGTCGAGCACGTTGAAGTTCTGCTTGCGGATCAGGTACAGCAGCAGGTCGAGCGGGCCTTCGAACGTCTCGAGGAAGATCTCGAGCGCATCGGGCGGGATGTAGAGATCCTGCGGCAGCTTGAAGAGCGGCTCGCCGTACAGGCGCGCGAACGCCGCGACGCCGTCGACCGTGTCGGGCGTCGAATCGGCGCCCGCGGGCGCGGCGATCGCGTCGTCCTGCCGGGCGGCGCTGGCCTCGTCGGCGGCGCTCACGTGCTTAGAAGTTCTGGTAGTAGACGTAGGACGTTTGCTTCACGCGCGATTCCTGCTGCTCGGCGCGCTCGTCGAGGTCGATCGGCTGCTTGTCCCACAGCAGCGAGCGGCCCTTGCGTTGCTCGGCTTCGAGCGTCGGCTTCTGTTGCTTGAGCTGATTCAGGAATTGCGTGACGTCGGACTGGTACGGCATGGCTTGGCTTTCCGTTTCAGGGGGCGCACGATGCGCCGGATTCTCGATGGCGGGATTTTACCGCATCGCGGGGAACAGCCGGCGGCAATCGCGCGTCGAATCCGCTGGCCGGCGCGTGCGGCGTGACTGCCCACGCGTGACCGGCCGGTCACGCGCGTCGTTGCGCGCAAGCGTCAAAGCGGCGCCGGCGCGGGCAGGGATGCCGCCCTGTGGTCAAATACAGGGCTTTCCACGAAACCATGACAACCGAGGGCGAGGTCATATTTGGCGGGTCAGGCGAACCAGCAAGCATATCCGGCGCATGAGGCGGCGCCGCGCGAACCGTGCGCGGCCCGGCACGCGGGTGATCGCGCGCGGCGCGGCGTCGCTGGCGCGGCCCGGGCCGCCCTCGTGGGCTGTCTCGCCGCGTGCGTCGTATTGCCGGCCTACGCGAAGTACGACGTCGACATCGACGCGCCGCGCTCGATCCGCAAGCTCCTGAAGGCCCATCTCGATATTGCGCGCTTCGCGAAGCGCGACGACATCAGCGACGATCAGTTCGACTTCCTCGTGACCGCCACGCCGCAGCAGGTTCGCGACCTGGCCGCGACGGCCGGCTATTTTTCGCCGGTCGTGCGCACCGACGTGCGCACGCGCGACGGCAAGCGCGACGTGCGCGTCGCCGTCGATCCGGGGCCGCAGACCGTCGTGTCGACGGTCGACCTGACGTTCAAGGGGCCCGTCGACACCGAGGATCCGAAGCAGGAGACCGCGACCCGCTTCGCGTTCTCGCTGAAGCCCGGCGATCCGTTCACGCAGTCCGGCTGGGACACCGCAAAGGGCGAGGCGCTCAAGCAATTGCAGTCGCGCCGCTACCTGGGCGCGAAGATCACGTCGTCGGAGGCGCGCATCGACCCGCGCACGCAGCGCGCGACGCTGGCCGTCGCGTTCGACAGCGGCCCGACATTTACGATTGGCAAGGTTGATGTCGACGGCGTGCGCCGCTATCCGGAGAAGATCGTCACGAACGTCAACCCGCTGTCCGAAGGCGAGATCTACGACGCGCGGCGGATCACCGAGCTGCAGCGGCAACTGCAGAACACGCCGTACTACGCGAGCGTCGCGATCGACGTCGGCGACGATACGTCGAAGCCCGCGCTCACGCCCGTGCACGTAAAGGTCAGCGAATTCCCGTACAACAACATTCGCGGCGGCGTCGGCTACGCGACCGACACGGGCCCGCACGTGCAGGGCTCGTACACGTACCTCGACACGTTCGGCGCCGCGTGGCCGTTCACCGTGTCGGGCCGGGTCGACCAGATTCAGCAGTACGGCCAGGTGCAGCTGTCGATGCCGCCCGGCGAGAAAGGGTGGACCAACAGCGTGCTCGCGTCGTACACGAACACCAACGTGTCGGACACGCGCATCTACAGCGCGCGGATCGGCGCGCAGCGCACGCGCACGGGCCAGTTCATCGACTACGCGTACTCGCTGATGTACTACCAGGACCGGCTCGACCAGAACGGTGCTGGCCCGACCACGAGCCGCGCGCTGGTGCCGCAGTGGTCGTGGACGCGCCGCAACGTCGACGATCCGCTGTTCCCGCGCTCGGGCAACCTGATCCACGCGGAGGCCGGCTTCGCGATCAAGGGCGTGCTGACCGACCAGACCTTCATCCGCGGTTACGCGCGCGGCCAGCAGTACGTGCCGATCGGCAAGCGCGACCTGTTCGTGTTCCGCGCGGAGCTCGGCGGCGTGTTCACGAGCGGCAGCTCGACCGGCGTGCCGGCGTCGCTGCTGTTCCGCGCGGGCGGCTCGAACTCGGTGCGCGGCTACGGCTACCAGAGCATCGGCAACAGCGTCGCCGGCTCCGTGCTGCCGACCAAGTACCTGATGACGGGCACCGCCGAATACCAGCACTGGTTCAACCGCGACTGGGGCGCCGCGACGTTCTTCGACATCGGCACCGCGACCGATGCGTGGGGCGAGAAGGTGTTCTACCCGGGCGTCGGCGTCGGCGCGCGCTGGCGCAGCCCGGTCGGCCCGATCAACGTCGACGTCGCGTACGGGCTGCGTAACCACAGCGTGCGCCCGTACCTGACGCTCGGCATCGCTTTCTGACCTTATTGCCCGATCCACGACGAACCGCATGACGAAGGACCCGAACGACACGCCGCCGCCTCACGATCCGGATTCGCCCGAGCGCGCGCCCGACGGGCCGCCGCGCGCACCGCGCCGCGGGCGGGCGGTCCGGGTCGTCGCGTGGACGCTCGCGACGGTCGTGCTGCTCGTCGTGCTGGCGGTCGGGCTCGTGCTGGCCGCCGCGACGACCGAGCGCGGCACGCGGCTCGCCTGGCAGACGGCCGTGCGCGTGCTGGGCGCTCGGCTGACGGGCACGCTGGACGGCGGCGCGCTCGCGACCGGCGTGCGGCTGCGCGGCTTCGCGTGGACGAGCCCCGGCGGCGCCGGCACCGAAGTGCGGATCGACCGGCTCGAGGGCCGCTGGGCGCTGACCCGCGCGCCGTGGCGGCTGTCGGTCGCGTACCTGCGCGCGGGCACGATCGACGTGCGGATCGTGCCGGGGCCGTCGAAACCGGCCACGACACCGCAGGACCTGAGCCTGCCGCTGCAGGTGCGGATCGACGACCTGCGCGTCGATCACCTGGCGATCCACGAAGGCAGCTCGACGACGCAGCTCGACCATCTCGCGCTGAACGGCCGCAGCGACGGCCGTCACCATGAACTCGCGCTCGACGGCGTCGACACGCCGTACGGCGCGCTGACCGCGCGCGCGAAGCTCGACGGCGTGAAGCCGTTCGCGCTGACGGGCAACGCGACCTACGTGGGCAAGCTCGCCGACGAAGCGGTCAACGCGAGCGCGAACGTGTCGGGTTCGCTCGAGGCGCTGGTCGCCGACGTCGCCGCGAGCGGGATGAAGCTGCACGGGCGCGCGCACGTCGAGGCCGCGCCGTTCGGCGCGGTGCCGCTCACACGGGCGTCGATCGCGTTCGAGCACGTGAACCCGCAGGCGATTTCGCCGGGCGCGCCGGCCGCCGATCTCGCGGTGCGCGCGGAGCTGGCGCCCGTGACCGCGCCGGCCGGCGCGGCCCCGGCGAAGGGCTTCGCGGTGACGGGCCCCGTGTCGATCGTCAACGCGAAGCCCGGCTTGCTCGGCGAGCATCTGCTGCCGGTCGTCGACGCGCATGCGACCGTGAATCTCGACGCGCATGCGCAGCGGATCGACGGCCTCGCGCTGAAGCTGATCCGCGACGGCAGCGTGACCGGCGGCGGCACGCTGACGGGCGGCAAGGGCCGCTTCGACCTGCAGGTCGCGAATCTCGACCTCAATGCATTCGTCGCGCAATTGCGGCCGATGCGCCTCGGCGGCCCGCTCGGCGTGACGCTCGCGGGCGACGTGACGACCGTCGACTTCAATCTGAACGATCCGAAGCTCGCGCTCGGCGCGCGTGCGAAGGTCGCGCTGACGGCGCAGCAGACGGTGCTGACCGATGCGCGCGTGACGGCCGGCAAGGGCCGTATCGACCTGACCGGCGTGTTCCGCCACGACGCGCATTCGAGCTACGACGCGAAGGCGACGCTGACGGCGTTCGATCCGCTGCTGCTCGCCGCGATGAATGCGCCGAGTGCGGCTGGCGGCAAGCCGGGTGCAAAAACGACGGCAAAGACGGCGAACACGGCCAAAGCGACAACCAAGGCGCCGGTGAAGCACGGCGAGACGCGCGTGTCGGGCACGCTGACGGCCTCCGGCGCGTTCGCGCCGCAGGTGTCGACGAAGGCGACCTTCAAGCTCGGCGACAGCCTGTACGACGGCGTGCCGCTGACCGGCGCCGGCGTCGTGCAGCTGGCCGGCGCGCGGATCCTGCCGAGCAACGCGACCCTGTCGATCGCGGGCAACCACGTCGACCTGCGCGGCAGCTTCGGCGCGCCGGGCGACCGGCTGCGCTTCGTCGTCGATGCGCCGCAGCTCGACCGGCTCGGCTTCGGCATGCAGGGCCTGGTGCAGGCGCAGGGCGAGCTGACCGGCAGCTTCGCGCATCCGAACGTGATGGGCACCTACAAGGCTCAGCACGTCGTGGTCGGCTCGAACCGGATCGGCGCCGCGCAGGGCCGCGCCGACATCCGCGACGGCGCGCACGGCGCGCTCGTGTTCACCGCCGACGCGACCGACCTCGCGCTCGGCTCGCTGCAATTGAAATCGCTGCGCGCGAACCTCGACGGCACGCGCGCGAAGCACACGCTCGATGCGTCGGCGATGGGGATCGCCGACGGCCGCGTGATCAACCTGACGCTCGCGGCGAACGGCGGCGTGGTCGAGAACCGCGACGGGATGCGCTGGGACGGCACCGTCACGCGCCTGGCGAACCGCGGCACGCCGGCGCTCGCGCTGCAGGCGCCGCTCACCATATCGGCCGGTGCCGGCCGCGTGACGCTCGGCGCGACGCGGCTCACGCTCGAAGGCGCGTCGATCGACCTGAAGTCCTTCGTGTTCGATCGCGGCCAGATGCGCTCCGCAGGCTCCGTGCGCGATGCCTCGGTCGCGCGTTTCTTCGAAGTCCGCCAGGCGCTGACGGGCCAGCGGCCGCCGGTGCGTACCGACGTCGTGCTCGATGCCGACTGGGACTTCTCGCTCGGCGCGAATGCGACCGGCCATGTGCAGATGAAACGGCGCGGTGGCGACGTGACGATCGAGAGCGGCCGCGGCATCGCGTCGCTCGGGCTGACCGACCTGTCCGCGCGCGCGACCTTCGCACCCGGCAACCGGCTCAACGTGGTGGCGCTCGCGAAGGCGAACCGGATCGGCACGCTCGACGCGAACGTCACCGTCCCGTTCGCGCTGCGCGACGGCGTGTTCGGCGTCGTCGACGATGGTCCGCTGTCGGGCCGCATCGATGCCGACATCCCGTCGCTGAAGGCGACCGGCAACCTGTTCGGGCCGAGCTACCTGCTCGGCGGGCGCGCGGCGCTGCACCTGACGGTCGCGGGCACGCCGGTGAAGCCGAACGTGTCGGGGAGCCTGACGGGCGACGACCTGTCCGCGACGCTCGTCGACCAGGGCGTGCAGCTGAAGGACGGCATCGTGCGCGTGAAGCTCGCGGAGAACCTCGTCGAATTCCAGCAGGTCGAGTTCCACGGCGGCGACGGCACGCTGCGCGCGATCGGCCGCGTGCGTCTCGACGGCGCGGCGCCCGATCTAACCGCGAGCATCGTCGCGGACAAGCTCGAGCTGTTCGCGGCGCCCGACCGCAAGCTGTCGCTGTCGGGCAAGGCGACCGTCGCGAACGACGGGCCGCGCGGCGCGCTGGCGATCAACGGCAAGTTCGTCGTCGACCGCGCGCTGTTCGACCTGCCGGAGGACGGCGCGCCGCATCTGTCCGACGACGTCGTGATCGTGCGCCCGGACGGCACGGTGCGCGGCGACGTCCAGACGGGCACCGCGGTCGCGAAGCCGCAGAAGGTCGACGAAAAGCCGGCGCCGTCGCTCGCGCCGCGCGCCAACATCGACATCGGCCTCGGCAACAACTTCCGCTTCCGGGGCCACGGCGCGGACCTCGGGCTGCGCGGCACGATCACCGTGATGAGCGCGCCGGGCGTGCCGCTGCGCGCGGTCGGCAACGTGCGCGTGACGGAGGGGTCGACCTATACGTCGTTCGGCCGCAAGCTCGCGGTCGAGAACGGTTTCTTCACGTTCAACGGCCCGGTGTCGAATCCGGGCATCAACATCCTCGCGATGCGGCGCAACCAGGAGGTCGAGGCCGGCGTGCAGGTCATCGGCACGATCCAGTCGCCGACGGTCAAGCTCGTGTCCGAGCCGAACGTCACCGACAACGAGAAGCTGTCGTGGCTGCTGTTCGGACACGGCACCGACCAGGGCAACAACGTCGGCCAGCAGAACGCGATGACCGCCGCGCTTGCACTGCTCGGCAGCGCGACCGGCAAGCGGGTCGCGCAGAGCATCGGTCTCGACGAATTCTCGATCGGCCGCAGCGATGTCGGCCTGACCGATGCGCAGGTCGTGCAGATCTCGAAGGCGATCAACGAGCGCTTCGTGCTCGGTTACGAGCAGGGGCTGCAATCGGCGAGCAACGCGTTCAAGGCGACCATCAACCTGACGCGCTTCTGGTCGGTGTCCGCGTATGGCGGCACGTTCCAGGGCGTCGACCTGAACTACACGCGGCGCTTCGATCGCTGGTTCAGCCAGCGGTGATCAAGGGGCGCAGTCCGGCCGCGCCATAAAAAAAAGCCCCGCACATCTCGTGCGAGGCTTCCTTGCTCAGCCAGCGGCGTGTGCTGCTTACTTCACGCGCATGCCGGGCTTCGCGCCGCTGTGCGGCTCGAGGATGTAGAGGCCCGGTTCGGCCTTCTCGTCGGCCGCCGACGCGGCGAGCACCATCCCTTCGGACAGCCCGAACTTCATCTTGCGCGGCGCGAGGTTCGCGACCATCACCGTCAGCTTGCCGACGAGCTGCTCGGGCTGGTAAGCCGACTTGATGCCCGAGAACACGTTGCGGGTCTTTTCCTCGCCGATGTCGAGCGTGAGCTGCAGCAGCTTGTCCGAGCCTTCGACGGCCTGGCACGCGACGATCTTCGCGATGCGCAGGTCGACCTTCGCGAAATCGTCGATCGAGATCGGAGCGTCGTCGGCACCGTTCGCGGCAACCGCCTTCGCGTTCGCCTTGGCGTTCTTCGCATCCTTCGCGGCGTTGGCGGCGGTCGCGCCGGCGGCAGCGGCGCCCGCCGCGTCGGCCTGCAGCGAATCGCGGTTCGCGGCGAGCAGCGCGTCGATCTGCTTCGGATCGACACGCGTCATCAGGTGCTGGTACGCCTTGATCGGCTGCGCCGACGACAGCGGCTTCGCGGCATCGGCCCACGCGAGCGGCGCGACGCCGAAGAACGCCTCGACCGCTTCGGCCACGCGCGGCATCACCGGCTTCAGCGCGAGCGACAGCAGGCGGAACGCCTCGAGGCTCACGCTGCAGGTTTCGTGCAGCGCGACCGCGTTGGCCGGATCCTTCGCGAGTTCCCACGGCTTCGCACCGTCGACGTACGCGTTTACTTCGTCCGCGAGTTCCATCGTGTGGCGCAGCGCGCGGCTGTATTCGCGGCCTTCGTAGTGCGCGGCGATCGATGCAATCGCATCGCGCAGCTTCGCGACGAGCGGATGGTTCATCGCGCTGTCCTGCACGCGGCCGTCGAAACGCTTGATCAGGAAGCCGGCCGCGCGGCTCGCGATGTTCACGTACTTGCCGACAAGGTCGCTGTTCACGCGCGCCTGGAAGTCGTCGAGGTTCAGGTCGATGTCTTCCATCGTCGCGTTCAGCTTCGCGGCGAAGTAGTAGCGCAGCCATTCGGGGTTCAGGCCGGTGTCGATGTAGCTCTGCGCGGTGATGAAGGTGCCGCGCGACTTCGACATCTTCGCGCCGTCGACCGTCAGGAAGCCGTGCGCGAACACGTTGGTCGGCGTGCGATGGCCCGAGAACTCGAGCATCGCCGGCCAGAACAGCGTGTGGAAATACAGGATGTCCTTGCCGATGAAGTGATACTGCTCGGCCGTCGAACCCGCGCGGATCCACGCGTCGAAGTCGATGCCCTCGCGGTCGCACAGGTTCTTGAAGCTCGCGTAGTAGCCGACCGGCGCGTCGAGCCACACGTAGAAGTACTTGCCGGGCGCGCCCGGGATCTCGAAGCCGAAGTACGGCGCGTCGCGCGAGATGTCCCAGTCGGCGAGCTTGGCTTCACCGGCGTCGCCGAGCCATTCGCGCATCTTGTTGGTGGCTTCGGGCTGCGCGAGGCCGCTGACCCATTCGCGCAGGAACGACTCGCAGCGCGGGTCGGACAGGCGGAAGAAGTAGTGCGTCGACGTCTTGCGCACCGGCGTCGCACCCGACACCACCGAATACGGGTTCAGCAGTTCGGTCGGCAGGTAGGTCGAGCCGCACACTTCGCAGTTGTCGCCGTACTGGTCCTTCGCGTGGCACTTCGGGCACTCGCCCTTGATGAAGCGGTCCGGCAGGAACATTTCCTTGACTGGGTCGTACGCCTGCTCGATCGCGCGCTCGGCGATCAGGCCGTTTTCCTTCAGCGCGAGATAAATGCTCTCGCTCAGCACGCGGTTCTCGTCCGAGTCGGTCGAGTAGAAGTTGTCGAACGACACGCCGAAGCTGTCGAAGTCGCGCTTGTGCTCGGTCCACACGCGGTCGATCAGCTGCTTCGGCGTGAGGCCTTCCTTCTCGGCGCGCAGCATGACCGGCGTGCCGTGCGTGTCGTCGGCGCCGATGTAGTAGACCTCGTGGCCGTGCATTCGCAGCGTCCGCACCCAGATGTCGGTCTGGATGTACTCGACCAGGTGGCCGATGTGGATCTGGCCGTTGGCATAGGGCAGTGCGGACGTAACGAGGATCTGGCGGCGGCCTTGCGGCGCCGTAGCCTGCACGGAAGTCAGGTCGGATGCGGACATAGGGTCTGTAGAAGAACGGCGAAAACGACGGAAACTGCGATTCTAGCAGGGGCGCGCGCCGGTCAGCCGGGGCGGGTGTTCGACAGGGGGTGCCGCGACGGACGAGCGGGCGGGGGACGCGTGCCCGGCAGTGAAATGCTGCGGTGCAGCACACGATTTTCGGGCAAAAAAAACCGGGGCGGATACGGCCCCGGAGCAACAACGACAAGAGGAGAATGGTGACGGGCCGGCAGCGCCAGCCGCGTACCGTAAAGACAGACCGCAGGCCGCGACGGAAGTTCGAAATTTTTTTCGATTTGTTACGGACCCTGCTGGAAGCCTTGTGTGGCGGGGCTGTGCGCGTGGCGCACGGCCCCATTCCCTCTCGTGGCGATGCTTACTGATGCTGCTGCGGCGCGCGCAGGTAGATCTCGACGCGGCGGTTTTGCGCACGGCCGGCTTCGGTCGCGTTGTCCGCGATCGGGTTCGACGGGCCCATGCCCTGGGCCGACAGACGGCCGCCCGCGACGCCGCGCTGCGCCAGCGCGTTCACGACGCTTTGCGCACGGTTCTGCGACAGCGTCTGGTTCAGCTGTGCCGAACCCGTGCTGTCCGTGTAGCCGATGACCGATCCCGTCAGTTGCGGGTTCTGGTTCAGCGTCGTCGCCAGGTCGTTCAGCAGCGGCGTGAAGGCCGGCGTGATCGCGTACTGGTTCGTCGCGAAGGTCACCGAGCTCGGCACGTTCAGCTTCAGCGAGCCGTCCGGCTGCTCGGTCACTTGCGTGCCGGTCTGCGCTGCCGACGGTGCGAGCTTGTTCTTGATCGCCTGCCAGTTGTAGCCGGTCACGCCGCCGACCAGTGCGCCGACGCCTGCGCCGATCGCCGCGCCCTTGCCGCCACCGGCCAGCGCGCCGATGCCCGCACCCAGCGCCGCACCGGTGCCGGTGCCGACGGCCGCGTTGTTGCCTTGCTGCGTGGCGCAGCCTGCCAGCAATGCGCCGGCCAATGCGAAGACGGACAAGCGGGTCGCGATTTTCATGTTCATCTTGGATTCCTCTCTTTCTTGGTTGAACGAGTCGACAACGACGACAAACAACAGTGACGGCTCCCACCACGGGCGCCCGACAAAGGCGGGCGGGCCCGGGCTCGCGGCAGCCGCCGAGGCGGCTGCATGCCCTGTTCGCCAGCGTGGCTGTTCCGGACAGGTGATGCGTCAGCCTCTACAATATAGGCGGTTGGCGGCCGATTTGGCCCCATAGCATGCCGCACGCGAAGATTGCGCCGCCGCGCGCGTTCGCGCAATGGCGTGCAACAGATTCTTTCACTTTTCCCGATTTTGGCAGCGTAATTTGATATTTTTTGACGTTTGCGCGGGAGAAAAACGTTTTCACGGAGTTTCGATGAGCATTGACCGGGCACAAGTCGACGCCGCGCTGGCGGCGGTCGTCGACCCCAATACCGACCGTCCGTACGCGGCACACAAGGGCGTGCGCAACGTCGCGATCGACGGCGACGCCGTGGCGGTCGACGTGGTGCTCGGCTATCCCGCGCGCAGCCAGCACGATGACGTGCGCGCGCGCATCGCCGCTGCGCTGAAGGCGGTGCCGGGCGTGCGCGACGCCCGTGTCGCCGTGTCGCAGGAGATCGTCGCGCACACGGTGCAGCGCGGCGTGAAGCTGCTGCCGAACGTGAAGAACATCGTCGCGGTCGCGTCGGGCAAGGGCGGCGTCGGCAAGAGCACGACGGCCGTCAACCTCGCGCTCGCGCTCGCCGCGGAAGGCGCATCGGTCGGCATTCTCGACGCCGACATCTACGGTCCGTCGCTGCCGACGATGCTCGGCATTCACGGCCAGCGCCCCGAGTCGCCGGACAACCAGTCGATGAACCCGCTCATCGGCCACGGGCTGCAGGCGAACTCGATCGGCTTCCTGATCGAGGAAGACAATCCGATGGTGTGGCGCGGCCCGATGGCGACGTCGGCGCTCGAGCAACTGCTGCGCCAGACCAACTGGCGCGAGCTCGACTACCTGATCGTCGACATGCCGCCGGGCACCGGCGACATCCAGCTCACGCTCGCGCAGCGCGTGCCTGTGACGGGCGCCGTGATCGTGACGACGCCCCAGGACATCGCGCTGCTCGACGCGAAGAAGGGCCTCAAGATGTTCGAGAAGGTCGGCATTCCGATCCTCGGCATCGTCGAGAACATGAGCATCCACATCTGCTCGAACTGCGGCCACGAGGAGCACATCTTCGGTGCGGGCGGCGCCGAGCGGATGGCGCAGGAATACGGCGTGAACGTGCTCGGCAGCCTGCCGCTCGACATCGCGATCCGCGAGCGCGCCGACAGCGGCACGCCGACGGTCGCGGCCGAGCCGGACGGCGCGCTGGCGCGGCGCTACCGCGACATCGCGCGCGGCGTCGCGCTGGCGATCGCCGAGCGCGCGCGCGACATGACGTCGAAGTTCCCGTCGATCGTTGTTCAAAATACGTAAAACCCTTGCGGGGCGGGGGCTCAGGCTGTTTACGGCGCCGCGAGGCGCGGTATCATGGCGACTTTTCCCGGGTCCCTTTACCCACCCGGCACGGCGGCCGCATCAACAGCCGCCAGCCGGCATGAGGATCGAATGAACCAACGACATCACGGCGTGCGCGCCGGCCGCGCGCGGCGCGCGCTGCTGGCCGCCGCCGCGCTGGGCCTGCTGGCCGGCTGTACCTCCTTTTCCTCGTCGCACGAAAAACGCGCCGACGCGCAGTTGCAGCCGACGGTCGGCTCGCAGGCGCGCGGCGCGGTGACGTTCGTCGAACGCCCGGACGGCGTCCAGGTCACGTACAACCTGGTCGGCCTGCCGCCGAACAGCGATCACGCGCTGCAGGTGCACGAGCGCGGCGACTGCAACGCGGGCGACGGCTCGAGCGCCGGCCCGGTGTTCGCACCGGCCGCCGAGCGGCTGCGCGCGGGCGCGCGGGTCGCCGGCGATCTCGGCAATATCCATGCGGATGCGAACGGCGTCGCGGCCGGTTTCATCGTCGCGCCCGATCTGGCCCTCGATGGCGTGCGCTCCGCGATGAACCGCGCGGCGCTGGTGCACCGCGACCCGAGCGATCCGATCTTTTCGCAGCATGGCGCGGGCGCCGCGCTCGCGTGCGGCGTGATCCGTTGACGGCCGCCGCGTGCGCGAGCCGATGATCGCGTAAAATGTGCGCCTTTCCCGGCCGCCGCCTCGCGGGTACGGCCGTCACCGACTGTCACGCAGCGTTTCCAGGCGCCCCGATATGAAACGACCCCAACGCTCACTTTGTTCGCTGCCCTCCGACGGGGCGGTCAGCCTCTTTGGGACAGCCCGGCGGAGGCTCGCATGAGCATCAAGTCCGACAAGTGGATTCGGCGCATGGCCGAAGAACACAAGATGATCGAGCCGTTCGTGCCCGATCAGGTTCGCGCGTCCGAGGATGGCCGCCGGATCGTCAGCTACGGCACGTCGAGCTACGGCTACGACATCCGCTGCGCGGACGAATTCAAGATCTTCACCAACATCAATTCGACGATCGTCGATCCGAAGAACTTCGACGAGGGTTCGTTTGTCGATTTCAAGGGCGACGTGTGCATCATCCCGCCGAACTCGTTCGCGCTGGCCCGCACCGTCGAATATTTCCGCATCCCGCGCACCGTGCTGACGGTCTGCCTCGGCAAGTCGACGTACGCGCGCTGCGGGATCATCGTCAACGTGACGCCGTTCGAGCCCGAGTGGGAAGGCTACGTCACGCTGGAATTCTCGAATACCACGCCGCTGCCGGCGAAGATCTACGCGAACGAAGGCGTCGCGCAGGTGCTGTTCTTCGAAAGCGACGAGGTGTGCGACGTGTCGTACGCCGATCGCGGCGGCAAGTATCAGGGTCAGCGTGGTGTCACGCTGCCGAAAACCTGATCTGGTTGCATATCGTCTCACCGGTTTCCGGGTGACCGCTGCGCGTGACGCGCCGCGGTCGTTCTTTTTGGAGAATCGCCCATGAAGTTTCGTTTTCCCGTCGTCATCATCGACGAAGATTTCCGCTCCGAGAACATCTCGGGCTCCGGCATCCGGGCGTTGGCCGAAGCGATCGAGAAGGAGGGCGTCGAAGTCCTCGGCCTCACGAGCTACGGCGATCTGACGTCGTTCGCGCAGCAGTCGAGCCGCGCGTCGTGCTTCATCCTGTCGATCGACGACGACGAACTCATGCTCGGCGAAACGGGCGCGGACGGCGAGCTGCCCGAGCTGGCGACCGCGATCATCGAGCTGCGCGCGTTCGTCACCGAAGTGCGCCGCCGCAATGCGGACATCCCGATCTTCCTGTACGGCGAGACGCGCACGTCGCGGCATCTGCCGAACGACATCCTGCGCGAGCTGCACGGCTTCATCCACATGTTCGAGGACACGCCGGAGTTCGTCGCGCGCCACATCATTCGCGAGGCGAAGGTCTATCTCGACTCGCTCGCGCCGCCGTTCTTCAAGGAGCTGGTCAAGTACGCGGACGAAGGCTCGTACTCGTGGCACTGCCCGGGCCACTCGGGCGGTGTCGCGTTCCTGAAGAACCCGCTCGGTCAGATGTTCCACCAGTTCTTCGGCGAGAACATGCTGCGCGCGGACGTCTGCAACGCGGTCGACGAACTCGGCCAGCTGCTCGACCACACGGGCCCGGTCGCGGCATCCGAGCGCAACGCGGCGCGCATCTTCAGCGCGGATCACCTGTTCTTCGTAACCAACGGCACGTCGACGTCGAACAAGATCGTCTGGCACGCGACGGTCGCGCCCGGCGATATCGTGCTGGTCGACCGCAACTGCCACAAGTCGATCCTGCACGCGATCACGATGACGGGTGCGATTCCGGTGTTCCTCACGCCGACGCGCAACCATTTCGGGATCATCGGGCCGATTCCGCGCGACGAATTCAAGCCGGAGAACATTCGCAAGAAGATCGAGGCGAACCCGTTCGCACGCGAAGCGCTGCGCGAGAACCCTGACCTCAAGCCGCGCATCCTGACGATCACGCAGAGCACGTACGACGGCGTCGTCTACAACGTCGAGATGATCAAGGACCTGCTCGGCGACCTGCTCGACACGCTGCACTTCGACGAAGCGTGGCTGCCGCATGCGACGTTCCACGACTTCTACCGCGACATGCATGCGATCGGCGACGGCCGTCCGCGCACGGGCGCGCTTGTGTTCGCGACGCACTCGACGCACAAGCTGCTCGCGGGCATCTCGCAGGCGTCGCAGATCGTCGTGCAGGATTCCGAGAACCGCACGTTCGACAAGCACCGCTTCAACGAGGCGTACCTGATGCACACGTCGACGAGCCCGCAGTACGCGATCATCGCGTCGTGCGACGTCGCGGCCGCGATGATGGAGCCGCCGGGCGGCACCGCGCTCGTCGAGGAGTCGATCGCTGAGGCGATCGACTTCCGCCGCGCGATGCGCAAGGTCGACGCCGAATACGGCGACGACTGGTTCTTCAGCGTGTGGGGCCCGGACGACCTGTCGGAAGAAGGCATCGGTTCGCGCGAGGACTGGATGCTGAAGCCGAACGACCACTGGCACGGCTTCGGCCCGCTGGCGGAAGGCTTCAACATGCTCGACCCGATCAAGGCGACGATCATCACGCCGGGGCTCGACGTCGACGGCGAGTTCGGCGAGACGGGCATTCCGGCCGCGATCGTCACGAAGTACCTGGCCGAGCACGGGATCATCGTCGAGAAGACCGGCCTGTACTCGTTCTTCATCATGTTCACGATCGGCATCACGAAGGGCCGCTGGAACTCGATGGTGACCGAGCTGCAGCAGTTCAAGGACGACTACGACAACAACCAGCCGCTGTGGCGCGTGCTGCCGGAATTCGTCGCGCAGCATCCGCGCTACGAGCGCGTCGGCCTGCGCGACCTGTGCACGCAGATCCACGACGTGTACCGTGCGAACGACATCGCGCGCCTGACGACGGAGATGTACCTGTCGGACATGGAGCCGGCGCTGAAGCCGTCGGACGCGTTCGCGAAGCTCGCGCACCGCAAGATCGATCGCGTGCCGCTCGACGAGCTCGAAGGCCGCGTGACGAGCATCCTGCTGACGCCGTACCCGCCGGGCATTCCGCTGCTGATTCCGGGCGAGCGCTTCAACAAGACGATCGTGAACTACCTGCGGTTCGCGCGCGACTTCAACGAACGCTTCCCGGGCTTCCATACCGACATCCACGGCCTCGTCGCGGAAGAAATGAACGGTCGCGTCGAGTACTTCGTCGACTGCGTGCGCGACTGATGGCGGCGCAGGGACGAATCCGGACGATGCGCGCGGCGCTGGCCGCGCTCGTCGTCTGGGCCGCGTGGTCGGCAGGGCCGGCGGGGTTGAATGTCGCGCAGGCGGAAGTGGCGGCGGCCGACCCGATCGACGTCGCGATGCGGCAGTGTCTCGCGCGGCGCGACCGGTCGTCGACGGCCGGCCAGATCCAGTGCATGGGCGAGGCGCAGCAGCAGTGGCAGACGGTGATGGACCGCGCATACCAGCGCCTGTCGGACGATGCGCCGGCCGACGTGAAGCGCGGCTGGCAGGACAGCCAGCGCCACTGGGTCACGTGGCGCAAGGATGAAATTCAGCTGCTGAAGGCCGTGTACGACACGACGCGCGGCACCGCATACGCGATGTCGAGTGCCGACATGCAGCTGCAGCCGGTGCGCGATCGCGCGCTCGCGCTGCGCGCGGCGGCCGACCGCTATGCGCCGCCGCCCGCCGCCGTGCCTGTGGCCGCGACGAGCGGTGCGCAGGGCGGCGTGAGTGCGGCGCCGGGCGCCGCCGCGGCAGTCGGCGGCAAGCCGGCAAACGTGCCGCGCGATCCGGCGATCGGCCGCGTGCGGCCGTGCGTGCAGGATGCCGCGTGCGAGCATGCGCTGTTCGATCTGAACCGCTATTACCAGAAGCTGCGTCGCAAGATGCCCGCGCATTCGGCCGCGACGCTCGTGCGCGCGCAACGCGCATGGGTCACGTTCCGCGATGCGACGGCGCCGCTCGTCGGCGAGGACGGGCGCGTCGATCTGATCGGCGCGCGCATCGCGACGATGAAGCGGCTGTCGGAGACGGCCGGCAACAAGTAGGAGATGCCGCTCTGCCGGCATCCGGCGCGGCAACGCAAAACGGGCACCCGAGGGTGCCCGTTTGTATGTGGGGTGCCGCGTGCGGCGCTTAGGCCGATTGCTGCGTGTCGAGGCCGCCGAACCACGACGGCACGAGCGCGAGCGCATCGTCGAGCGACGTGAGCACGTGCAGGCTCAGCGCGACGATCTCGGGTGTGGGCGCCTTCAGATCGGGCACGGTGACGACCGATGCGCCGGCGCCGGCGGCCGACAGCGCGCCGAAGTCGCTGTCCTCGAATGCGACGCACGCGTGCGCCGGCACGCCGAGGCGCTCGGCCGCGAGCCGGTACACGGCCGGGTCGGGCTTGCCGCGTGCGACTTCGTCGCCGCCCGCGATCGCGTGGAAGAACGGCAGCACGCCGACCGCGTCGAGCCGTGCACGGATCACGTCGCGCGCGGACGATGACGCGACCGCGCACGGGATGCCGGCCTGTGCGAGCGCCTCGAGCAGCGCAAGCGCGCCCGCTTTCAGCGGAAACTTCGGATGCGGTTCGGGTGCGGCGAGCTGTTCGCGCACGAGCAGGCGCACGGTGTCGAACGTGTTGGTGTCGCCGATCAGCCGCGCGAGGATCACCTGGCCTTCGGCGAACGAGCGCCCGACGATCTGCAGGTAGTCGATCTCGGTCAACGTAACGCCGTGCGCGGTCGACACGTCGATCCACGTGTTCATGATGGTCCGCTCGGAATCGACGAGCAGGCCGTCCATGTCGAAGAGCGCGGCGGAGAAGGTCATCGGCGGTATCCGGGAAGCGGGGCAGGCAATGGGCGGCGCGGCGGCCGCCCGAATGAAAGACGGACGCCGGAGGCGTCCGTCCGGGACGACGGGCTTACGTGCCGAGCGCGGCGCGGGCAGCCTTGACCGCCGCACGCACCTGGTCGGGCGCGGTGCCGCCCGCGTGGTTGCGGCTTGCGACCGAACCTTCGAGCGTCAGGTAGCCGAACACGTCGTCGCCGATCAGGTGCGCGACGTTCGGCAGCTCCTGCTTCATTTCGTCGAGCGTCAGGTCGGCGAGGTCGATCCCGCGGTCGTCGCAGATCCGCACCGCGTGCGCGACCGCTTCGTGCGCGTCGCGGAACGGCAGCCCGCGCTTCACGAGGTAGTCGGCGAGGTCGGTGGCGGTCGAGAAGCCCTGCAGCGCGGCCGCGCGCATCGCGTCCGGCTTCACGGTGATGCCCGCGACCATCTCGGCGAAGATCCGCAGCGTGTCGGCGACGGTGTCGACCGTGTCGAACAGCGGTTCCTTGTCTTCCTGGTTGTCCTTGTTGTACGCGAGCGGCTGGCCCTTCATCAGCGTGAGGAGCGCCATCAGGTGGCCGTTCACGCGGCCCGTCTTGCCGCGCGCGAGCTCGGGCACGTCCGGGTTCTTCTTCTGCGGCATGATCGAGCTGCCGGTGCAGAAGCGATCGGCGATGTCGATGAAGCCGACGCGCGGGCTCATCCACAGCACGAGTTCCTCGGAGAAGCGCGACACGTGCGTCATCACGAGCGCGGATGCCGCCGCGAATTCGATCGCGAAGTCGCGATCCGACACCGCGTCGAGCGAGTTCGCGCAGATGCCGTCGAAGCCGAGCGTCTTCGCGACGGCGTGACGGTCGATCGGGTAGCTGGTGCCCGCGAGCGCGGCCGCGCCGAGCGGCAGGCGGTTCACGCGGGTGCGGCAGTCGCGCATGCGTTCCGCGTCGCGCGTGAACATCTCGACGTACGCGAGCAGGTGATGGCCGAACGTGACCGGCTGCGCGACCTGCAGGTGCGTGAAGCCCGGCATGATCGTGTCGGCGTTCTTCTCCGCGAGGTCGATCAGCGCGCCGCGCAGGTCGTTCAGCAGGCCGCCGATGCGGTCGATCTCGCCGCGCAGCCACAGACGGATGTCGGTCGCGACCTGGTCGTTGCGCGAGCGGCCCGTGTGCAGACGCTTGCCCGCATCGCCGATCAGCGCGGTCAGGCGCGCCTCGATGTTCAGGTGGACGTCCTCGAGATCCAGCTGCCATTCGAATTCGCCGCGCTCGATCTCGCCCTTGATCTGCGTCATCCCGCGTTCGATCGCGGCGAGGTCGTCGGTGCTGATGATCTTCTGCGCCGCGAGCATGCTCGCGTGCGCGAGCGAGCCGGCGATGTCGACGAGCGCGAGGCGCTTGTCGAAAAACACCGACGACGTGTAGCGCTTGACCAGCTCCGACATCGGTTCCGAGAAGCGGGCCGACCAGGCCTCGCCCTTTTTGTGCAGTTGGGACGTCATGGCGATTCTTCGAAGGGGAGTTGGGCGGCGTGCGCCGCCGAGGGAATCCTGCAATTCTAACATTCGCGGGGCTGACGGCCGGCGCGCGCCGGCCGCGGATCACCGCGGGCCGCAGGTCAGCGGGCCGATCCGCGGCAGCGTGCCGTCGTCGGGGCGCTGGTACGCGAACGCGACCGCGCAATCGCGGCCGCCGCCGGTGATTTCCAGGTGGTTGTTCGCGACGAGGCCGTCGACGAAGGTCAGGCCGTCGTAGCCGACGATCGTGCGCTGGCCGGTTTCGACGTGGCGCACCTCGAGCCCGGGCGGCAGCGGCGTGCCGTCCGGCGCGCGCAGCGCGATCGACGCGGCGCTGTAGCGTGTCACGGCGAAGTGCGCGAGCACGCCGGAGCGCGCCTGCGGCACGACATCGAGCGTCGTGTCGGCGATCCGGGCGTCGGCGGGCAGCGCGGTGCCGTCGATCGCGACGCGATTGCTCTGGTACGCATTTAGGTCTGGTACGAGCAGGTAGCCGGCCCGGTCCGTCTCGCCGATCATCCGGTTCTGGTGCAGCACGGGCACGCGCCCGGTGTCGGTCGAGACGAGCGCGAAGCCGTCGTCGACGCGGCGTGCCGTCATCAGCTGGCCGTTCATCAGCACGATCGCGCCCGTGACGTCGACCGACGCGTTGCGGTGCCCGTCGAACGACTGCGCGAGCAGCGTGACCTCGCCCGCACGGCCGAGATACTGCAGCTGCCCCTGCGCGTAGCGCATGCCTGCGTTGGCGCCCGCCTGCACGTTCCAGCCGACGCCGCCGCCATAGTCGGGCGGCCGTGTCGCGCTCAGCGTGTAGGTCGAGTCGCCGTTCTGCCGCCCGGCGTTCAACGACACGGACGTGTTGCCGCCGAGCCCGATGCTCAGGCTCACGAAGAAGCCGCGCGTGTCGCGCTGCCGGAGGTCCTGGAAGCCGCTGAACGTGATCGAGGTCAGCCCGCCGAGATTGACCAGGTAGGCGACCGAGCCGATGCGCGAGGCGGCGACGCCCGGATACTTGAGGCCGAGATAGCTGAACGACAGCGTCTGCCTGCGCAGGAACGGGAATGACACCGTGACGCGGTCGGTGGCGCGCGATACCGGCACGCCTTCGCGGCTGCCGAGGTCGCTGTAGTCGCCGAAGGCGCGCAGCGTCTGCGCATCGATGGAGAAGCGCGGCGTCACGTACTGGTAGCCGATGCCGGCCTGCACGCCGGTGCGGCCCGGCGCGCTGAGCGCCAGCGACGCGTTCGCCACGCCGCGTTCGCCCAGACGTGCAAGCGCGCCGGCGCCTGCGTTGTAGACGCCGGCCGTCGCTTCCGCATGCGCCTCGACGGTCAGGCGCTCGCTGATGCCGTAGCGCAGCGAGCCGCTCGCGGCCGGCGTGCGCGCGTAGTCGAAGGAATCGATGCCATAGGCGCGGCGCAGGAACCCGGCTTCCGCCGAATAGCTGGCGAGGCCGGGGGCGAGCAGGCGCGTGTCGACGTACAGCGGAATGGACGTCGCGATCGAGCGGCCGAGCGCGTCGCGCGTGATGACCGTTGCGTTGCCCGCGCCGGTGATGCCGGGCACGCTGTTGATCACGAACGGCCCGCTCGCCACGTTGCCGCTGAACTGGCGCACGTTGTTCACGTACAGGTCGACCGAGGTCGGCACGACCGCGCTGCCGGACAGCGCGGGTACCGGAAACGTGACCAGATCGGGACGCAGGCCGAAATTGCTGCGCCACTGCACGCCGCCGATGCGCAGCGAGCGGGTCCACGACAACGACGACGAAATCGTGTCGCCGATCTGGGTCGTCGTGAGCGTGCCGGGGTTCGAATGACTCCACGACGTGTCGTAGCGCACGTAGCGCCGGCGGTCGTCGTACAGATACGCGACGCCGGTGCTGCTGAATACGCCGTACGGGTCGAAATAGCGCGCCTCGCTCCAGACCGCGAGCGGCGCATGGGCGATGGTCTGCGCGTAGGCGTCGTAGTTCAGCACGAAGCCGCGGCCGGACGTGGCGGGCGGCGCGGCCGCGAGGGCGCGCGTATCGAACGTGTGCGGGATGCGCAGCGCATCGGGCACGCGCAGGTCGAGCGTCTGCCGGCCCGCGTCGTAGTCGTAGCGCAGCCCGGCGAGCGTGTCGAGCGCGACGAGCACGTTCGACGGCTCCTGCGTGCGGTCGTTCGTCCGGTCGTTCGTCGCGATACCCAGGTCGTTCAGGTCGGCGGAGGCCGCGTACAGGCGTCCGTCGATTTGCTGGAAGCGTGCGATCCGGTGCGTCGGTTCGCCATTGAGCGAGACGTCGAGAAACAGTGCGTCGGAGGCGGGCGCGGGCGTGGGCGTGGGCATGGGCATGGGCGCAGGCACTGGCGCAGGCACGGGCGTAGGCACCGGCACGGGCACAGGCACGGGCACAGGCGCAGGCACGGACGCAGGCACGGAAGTAGGCACGGACGCAGGCACGGGCGCAGGCACGGGCACCAGCACCGGCGCGGCTGCCACCTGCACCGGCGCCGTTTGCGCGCAGCCGGTGCCTGCATGCAGCGCCAGCGCCATTGCAAGCACCGCTGCGGCGGGCCGCGCGTATCGTGCGGGGCCGGCTGCCTGGAGGGCCATGCGCGTCGTCGGAACGGGCAACGTCGTGCGATCCTTCCGAGCCGGATCAGGGCGGTGTCAGCCGCGCTTCGACCGGCTGCGCGTTGACGGTCGCCTGGATCCTGACGAATGTCGCCGGGCCCGCATCCAGCTTGAGCGGCCAGCGCCGCGTGCTGCCCGCGAGCGCATAGCCGAGCAGGCCGCGCGTGACGTCATGCACGGTGCCGCGCGCGTCGATGAGCCGAACCGCGGAAATCTGCGCGCGCCGTCCACCGCGGTTGTCGACCGCAAGTCGTGTGCCCGCGCCGTCACGCTCGACGCGCCAGTCAAGTTTTGGCGACGCCGGTGCGCCGTCGGGCTCGACGAATACCGGGACCGAGTAGCGCAGCCGGATCGTGACGCCGTTCGCGACCGGCGTGCCGGGCGCGGGCAGTTCATCGATCAGCACGCGATAGCTTTCCTCGGCGAGCGGCGCGCCGCGGCCCGTGCGCACGAGCCGGATCAGCTGCTCGGCGTTCGCGCCGATCTGCAGCAGCGGCGGCGACGCGGCGAGCGTGTCGGTCGGCGTCATCACGTCGTCACCGTTTTGCTGCGTCCAGCGATAGGTGCGGACCTGGCCGTAGATCGGCTGTCCGCCGGGATTGCTGAGCGTCATGCTCGCGGCGGCCGCCGACGGCGCCAGCTCGATCGTCACGGGCGTGATCTGCAGCGTGGCGGCGGATGCGGCCGCGCACGCGGACGCGACGCACAGCGCGGCCAATGCGCGCGGGAGCCATGCCATGGCGCGTCAGAAGTACACGGTGGCGGTGACGGAGGCCTGGTAGGTGTCGGGCGTCGGCGTCGCTTGCGCGGGCACCTGACCGTACACGTTCAGCACTTGCGCGGAACCGGTGCCGGTGCCGCCGACCGTGTCGGTGCCCTGCGTGTTGCCCCAGATCGTCGTGTGGCCCGAGTCCTGGTAGAGCTGATAGCCGACCGTCGTGCTGGTATTGCCGGTCGTCGTGCCACCCATCAGCCGGCTGGCGACCGTCGAGCCGCTTACCGTGCCGCCGTCGAGTCCGACGTTGTACGGCGTCGAGTTCGTGCAGGTGACGGAGACCGTGGTCTGCTGGTTGACTGCCGACGCCAGCACGCCGGCCGTGCCGAACGCGAGCGGGTTCGCGGCGATCGTGCAGTTGGCCTGGATCGTGAGCGTGACGGTGAATTGCGCGGTAGCGGTGCCGTTCGAATAGACTGCCGCAATGGCGACGGGCTGCAGCGCGGGCGCGAATGCGACGCTGGCCGCGAGCATGGCCGAAAGAACACGACGTCGGGAATCGTTCATTATGATTGTCTCCTGCCGTTCAAGGGGGCGTCCGGACGCGGAGTGCCTGCCGCGTGGTCTGTTGCCGGTCGCCGTAACCGCTCTGTCGTTGTTGGAAGACTACTCCACGGATTCAGGCGCGCGCAATCGAGAAAACGCCGACCGGAACACATTGTTTTGGGTTGCGAACCGATTGGCAGCGGCCGATTTGACATGGATCAAAACAGTGCGAACGATTGATGCGCAGCCGGATACGATGGGGCGCCGAACGGGCCGCAAGCCTGGTCGAACGGACGAGCATGTTCGGGGGGAACGCATGGCGGATGACGAATTCGACACGACGCGACGCTGGATCCGCGCGCTAGCGTGCGTGCTGCTGGCCGCGCTGCTCGGCATGCCGTGGATGCCGGCTCGAGCGGACACGTGTTCCGTGACGCCGCCGGCGCCGAGCTTCGGCTCGGTCAGTCCGATCACGCTGCAGGCTTATACGACGAACAGCACGATGACGGTCAGTTGCACGTGGGACGCACTGAGTCTGAACACCGGCGTGCTCGTTTGCGTGAACCTCGGCGGCACGAGCCCGCGCTACCTGACTAACGGGACGAACCAGATGCAGTACGACCTGTATCAGGACGCCGGCTATTCGCAACCGTGGGGCGCCGTCAGTGCCGGCACGACGCCGATCTCCGTGTCGTTGACGAAACCTGTGCTCGGCACGACCGCGAGTACCAACGTGACCATCTATGGCCGCATCGCGTCGAACCAGCCGACCGTGCCGACCGTGAACAATGCCAGCACCGTCTATACGCAAAGTTTCGCCGGCAACCAGGCCGCCTACAGCTTCAGTTTTTCGCTGCTCGGCGTGCAGCCCACGCCGTGCGTGTCGCAGTCGACGGCCGGCACGATGAGCTTTGCCGCTACCGCCACCGTCATCAACAACTGCATCATCAGCGCGACCGGCGTCGCGTTTCCGGCGGCGGGCGTGCTGACGTCGGCGCTGAGCGCGAGCGGCTCGATCAGTGCGCGCTGCACGAACGGCGATGCGTTCCAGATCGCGTTGAACGGCGGGGTCAGCGGCAGTGTCGTCGCACGCACGATGCAGCGCACGGGCGGCGGCTCGGTCAGCTATCAGCTCTATCAGGACAGCGGCCACACGCAGCCGTGGGGCGACGGCACCGGCGGCACGTCGATGGCGACGGGCACCGGCAGCGGGTTCGCGCAGGCGATCACCGTGTATGGCCGCGTCCCCGCGCAGGCGACGCCGGCGCCCGGCAACTACAGCGACACCATCACCGCGACGATCAGCTTCTGAGTCGCGTCAATCGCGCACCAGCACGACGAGCTTCAGATCCTCGCGGTGCGCGGGCTTCAGCGTGATCTGCTGATACACGAGCCGGCCGTCGGCCGGATGGTCGAACTCGCGCAGGCCGCCTTCGCGCTCGAACACGTCCTGCGACGCCCAGTACTGCGCGAACGCGTCGCTGCCGGCCATCAGCGCGTCGATCAGTGCGCGCGTCGGCGCGTCGGCGAGGTGGCGGATCGAGTCGGCGCGGAATTCGGCCGCGAGCCGGCGCGCGCGGGTTTCCCAGTCGACGATCAGCGTGCGCGCGGCCGGCGCCATGAACGTGAAGCGCAGCAGGTTGCGGTCGTGCTCGCCGTCGAGCCAGCCCGTGAACAGCGCGGCGGCCGGCGCGTTCCACGCGAGGGCGTTCCATTGCCGGTCGAGCACGTAGGCGGGCGTGGCGATCGCGGCGACGGTCGCCGCGAGCGTCGGCGGCAGGTCGCCGGCCGCGACGTCGGGCTCGGCCGGATCGCGCTGCGCGGCCAGCTCGAACAGGTACGCGCGTTCGGCCTTCGACAACTGCAGCGCGACGGCGATCCGCGCGAGCGCGTCGGCCGACGCCGACACCGGGCGGCCCTGCTCGATCCACGTGTACCAGGTCGGGCTGACGCCGCACAGCTGCGCGACTTCCTCGCGCCGCAGCCCCGGCGTGCGGCGGCGCGGGCCGGGCGGCAGGCCGACGGCCTGCGGCGACAGCCGTTCGCGGTGCGCGCGGATGAATTCGCCGAGCGCGCGGGCGGGCGTCGCGTCGAGCGGCGGGGTGGGGGCGGAGGACGGCTGGTTCATGCGGAAAACGGCTGAAACGACAAAAAAGGGCGCGGGATGCGCGGCGAAGATCGGGCCGGAAATCAGGCAGGTGTAACAAATACCAGAATAACCGCTTAACTTGTACTGGTACAAGCGCGGCCCTATTGTAGCGATTCGCGCGCTGACAGGCAGCGGGCGCCCCACCCAACGAAGGAGCGAACGATGAAACACCACGACCAGGTCGCCGACGCATTCGGCACGACGGCCGCCGCCTACCTGACGAGCACGGTCCACGCGACGGGCGCCGATCTGCAGGCACTGGCGGACGCCGTGCGCGCGACGCCCGACGGCGCGGTGCTCGATCTCGGCTGCGGCGCGGGCCACGCGAGCTTCGCGGTCGCGCCGCACGTGCGCGACGTGGTCGCCTACGATCTCGCCGCGCCGATGCTCGCGACCGTCGACGCCGCCGCGCGCGAGCGCGGGCTCGTGAACATCCGAACGCAGCAGGGGCCGGCCGAGCGGCTGCCGTTCGACGCGGGCACCTTCGACTGGGTGGTCAGCCGGATGAGTGCGCACCACTGGCACGACGTGCGCGCGGCGCTCGCCGAGGTGCGCCGTGTGCTGAAGCCGGGCGGTCGCGTGCTGATGATCGACATCGCGGGCAACGACCATCCGCTGCTCGACACGTATTTGCAGGCCGCGGAAGTGCTGCGCGACGCATCCCACGTGCGCGACTACCGTGCCGACGAATGGCTCGCGATGTTCCGCGGCGCCGGTTTCGATGCACAGGTGCAGAGCCGCTGGCGCCTGCCGATCGATTTCGACACGTGGGTCGAGCGGATTCGCACGCCGGCCGACAGCGTCGCGGGCATCCGCGCGCTGTGGGCGCATGCGCCCGACGAGGTGCGCGGCTACTACGCGGTGCAGCCGGACGGATCGTTCGAGCACGACGCGTTGCTGATCGACGCGCGATGAATCGGCGGCACGGCGGCGCGTCGTCGTACGGCCGTGCCGTCGTGCCGCTGTGCCGTAGCGCCGGCCGATGAAAAAAGCCGCGATACGCGTGACGCGCGTATCGCGGCTTTCGTATCGCGATGCCGGCGCGGCTCGGGACGGACCCGTGCCGCGCGCGGATCAGCCCGTGTTGCGCAGGCCGGCCGCGATCCCGTTGATGGTCAGGTGAATCCCCCGGCGCAGCCGCGCGTTCGTGTCGCCCGCGCGGTGACGCTTGATCAGCTCGACCTGCAGGTGGTTCAGCGGATCGAGATACGGGAAGCGGTTCTTGATCGAGCGTGCGAGCAGCGGGTTGGTCGCGAGGCGGCCTTCGTGCCCGGTGATTTCCGCGAGCGCCTGCGACGTGCGCTCCCATTCCGCGACGATCCGCTCGAACACGTGCTTGCGCAGCTTGCGGTCGGCGACCAGCTGCGCATAGCGCGACGCGACCGCGAGATCGGTCTTCGCGAGCACCATGTCCATGTTCGACAGCAGGTTCGCGAAGAACGGCCAGGTCTTGTTCATCTTCTTGAGCAGCGTCAGGCGCTTGGTGCGTTCGGCCTCGTCCGGCGCGCCGTCGAGATACGCGCTCACCGCGCTGCCGAAGCCGTACCAGCCCGTCAGCAGCAGCCGGCACTGACCCCACGAGAAGCCCCACGGAATCGCGCGGAGATCCTCGATCTTGCGGTTCTTCGGATCCTGCAGCTTGCGCGAGGCCGGGCGGCTGCCGATGTTCAGCTCCGCGATCTCGGTGATCGGCGTCGACGAGAAGAAGTAGTCGGTGAAGCCGGGCGTTTCATAGACGAGCGCGCGATACGACGCCATCGCGGCGTCCGACAGCGTCTGCATCGCGGCTTCGAACGCGGGCAGTTGCGCGGGCGCGTTCGACTGCGGCAGCAGCGACGCCTCGAGCGTCGCGGCGACTACCGTCTCGAGGTTGCGCCGGCCGATTTCGGGGTTCGCGAACTTGCTCGCGATCACCTCGCCCTGTTCGGTCAGGCGGATCTGGCCGTTCACGGTACCCGGCGGCTGCGACAGGATCGCCTGGTAGGTCGGGCCGCCCCCGCGGCCGACCGTGCCGCCGCGGCCGTGGAACAGCCGCAGCGTGATCTTGCGTTCGCGGAACACGTCGACGAGCGCGAGTTCGGCGCGATACAGCTCCCAGTTCGACGTCAGGAAGCCGCCGTCCTTGTTGCTGTCCGAGTAGCCGAGCATCACCTCCTGCTCGGCGCCCTGATGCGCGATCAGCGCGTCGATGCCCGGCAGCGCGAAGTACTCGCGCATGATCCGCGCGGCGTCGCGCAGGTCGGGGATCGTCTCGAACAGCGGGATCACCATCAGGCCGTTCTTCGCATGGCTGCCGAGCGGGCCTTCGAGCAGCCCCGTTTCCTTCTGCAGCAGCAGCACCTCGACGAGGTCGCTGACGGTTTCCGTATGCGAGATGATGTAGTTGCGCACCGCACGCGCGCCGAACTGCGCGCGCACCTCGCGGGCCTTCTCGAACACGCCGAGCTCGCTCTGCGCGAGCGCCGAGTATTCGAGGTACGGCGAGCGCAGCGGGCGCGGATCGGCGAGCGCGGCCAGCAGCACGCGCAGCTTGTCTTCCTCGGCGAGCGCCGCGTAGTCGGCTTCGACGCCGGCACGCGCGAACAGCTCGGCAACCACGGCTTCGTGGATGTCGGAGCTCTGGCGCAGGTCGATGCTCGCGAGATGGAAGCCGAACACTTCGGCCGCGCGCACCAGCGGAGTCAGGCGCGGCGCGGCGAGCGACGCGCCGTGGTGTTCTTCGAGCGACGCGGTCAGCACCTTCAGGTCGGCGACGAACGCTTCGGAATCCGCATACGGAATCGCGCGCACCGGCGGCGCGCCGCGGCCCGCGCTGCGCACCGGCACCGTGCCTTCGCCAAGGCGCACGCGCGCGCTGGCGGCGAGCCGCGTGTAGATGCCGATCAGCGCACGGCGATACGGTTCGTCGACGCGGTGCGGCGACTGGTCGGGGGAGGCGGCCGCGAGCGCCTTCACCGCGTCGTTCGCGCCGACCAGCAGATTGGACACCGACAGCTCGGCGCCGAGCTTGTGCACCTGTTCCAGATAATGTTCGAGGATCACCGCGGCCTGGCGGTTGATCGCTTCGTCGAGCGTCGGGCCGGTGACGTTCGGGTTGCCGTCGCGATCGCCGCCGATCCAGCTGCCCATCTGCAAGAACGCGGGCACGCGCGCAGGCAGGCCGTGCTCGGCGAGCGCGGCTTCGATGTCGCCGTACAGCGCGGGCAGCTCGTCGAGGAACGTCGCGCGGTAGTACGACAGCGCGTTCTCGATCTCGTCGCCGACCGTCAGGCGCGAGTCGCGCAGCATGCGGGTCTGCCACAGCGCGGTCACGCGCGCGCGCAGCATCGATTCGTTGTACGAGCGTTCGCGCGCGGTGAGCGGCTGGTCGCGCTCGGCGAGCAGCCGCGCGATGTCGTGCTGCGCGTCGAGGATGCTCTTGCGCTGCACTTCGGTCGGGTGCGCGGTCAGCACCGGCACGATCAGCGCATCGTCGAAGAAGCGCTGCAGCAGGCGCTTCGACGCGTTGCCGGTCGTCTTCAGCTGTTCGAGCGCGTACGCGACGGTGCCCGGCTGCGGCGCGGAGCCGGCCAGCGCGTGGATGCGGCGGCGGCGGTTGTGGTGGCGGTCTTCCGCGATGTTCGCGAGGTGCGAGAAATAGCTGAACGCGCGCACGACGCTCACCGTCTGCTCCGGGGTCAGCTTGCGCAGCTTCTTTTCCAAAGTCTGCGCGGCTTCGCTGTCGTCTTCGCGACGGAACTTCACCGCGGTCTGGCGGATCGTTTCGACGACGTCGAACACGGTGTCGCCTTCCTGTTCGCGCACCACGTCGCCGAGCAGGCGGCCGAGGAAGCGGATGTCCTCGAACAGCGGGCCGTCCTTGTCCTCGCGCGTGCGCACGCCGGGCTTCGCGGTGCGGGCGGCCGGGCCGGAAGCCTTGATCGTGCGTTTTGTCCGAGGTATCGGGTCTTTCGGTTTCGTTGCCGTTTTCGCACGGCCGTTCGCGGCGGTAGCGATGGTACCCGTCTGGGCATCGGAGGAGGGCAGGGCAGCATTGCGGCGCGTCGTACGCGCCGATCCGGAAGACTTCACGATGGGTTTCCTTGGGAAAGCTCGAGTCAAAAGGGACTGCGGGTACTGCGGAAACTACGGGAACTGCGGTCAAGCAACCAGCTACGTGCGGCACATCCGCGCATCGGTGTCGCCGCCCGCGCCGAAGCGCGGCGGGCGTGGGCTCCGGGCCCGGGCGGGCCGAAGCGTGCGTGCTACCATTGTTCGATCTTCCATCCCGTCCTTCGATGTTCCAGCAATGAATTCCGAGACTATTTCGGCACAAGCCCCTGCGACGCTGACGATTGCTTCGCGCGAGAGTCGCCTGGCGATGTGGCAAGCCGAACATGTGCGTGATGCGCTGCGCAAATTATATCCAGCTTGCGACGTGAAAATCCTCGGGATGACGACCCGTGGCGACCAGATTCTCGATCGTACGCTGTCGAAGGTCGGCGGCAAGGGCCTGTTCGTGAAGGAGCTGGAGAACGCGCTCGCCGACGGTCGCGCCGATTTGGCCGTGCATTCGCTGAAGGACGTGCCGATGGCGCTGCCCGACGGCTTCGCGCTCACCGCGATCATGGAGCGCGAGGATCCGCGCGATGCGTTCGTGTCGAACGACTACGCGTCGCTCGACGCGCTGCCGGCCGGCGCCGTCGTCGGCACGTCGAGCCTGCGCCGCGAGGCGATGCTGCGCGCGCGCTATCCGCACCTCGACGTGCTGCCGCTGCGCGGCAACCTCGACACGCGCCTGGCGAAGCTCGATCGCGGCGACTATGCGGCGATCATTCTCGCGGCCGCGGGCCTGAAGCGCCTCGGCCTCGAAGCGCGAATCCGTACACTGATCGACGTCGAGGACAGCCCGCCCGCCGCCGGTCAGGGCGCGCTCGGCATCGAAATCGCCACGCACCGCACGGACGTCGCCGCATGGCTCGCGCCGCTGCACGACCCGCGGACCGCGCTCGCGGTCGAGGCCGAGCGGATGGTGTCGCGCGCACTCGGCGGCAGCTGCGAGGTGCCGCTCGCCGCGCACGCGGTGTGGCGCGCCGGCGAGCTGTACCTGACGGGCCGCGTGTCGACGACCGACGGCCAGCGCGTGCTGACGGCCGAGGAGTGCGGCGCGGTCATGACCGTCGCCGATGCGCTCGCGCTCGGCCGCGCGGTGTCCGACGAGCTCGAGGCGCAGGGCGCGCTCGACATCGTCAACGCACTGCTCGCCGCGTCGCAGGCCGGCAAGGGCGACGCCTGATGGCGGGCGGCGCGCGCGCGTTCACCGCCGTCCTGACGCGTCCGGACGGCCAGTCGGCCGGACTCTCGGCCCAGCTGGCCGAGGCCGGCTGCGACGTGCTCGAATTCCCGCTGATCGACATCGCGCCGGTGGACGATCCGGCGCCGCTCGACGCCGCGTTCGCGGCGCTCGACCGTTACGCGCTGGTGATCTTCGTGTCGCCGAACGCGATCGACCGCGCGCTCGCGCAGTACGACGCGATCTGGCCGAATGCGCTGCCGGTCGGCGTCGTCGGCCCGGGCAGCGTCGCGGCGCTCGAGCGCCACGGAATCGCCGCGCCCGCGCATCGCGTGATCGCGCCGCAGGCGCCCGCCGACGGCGGTGTCCCGCATTACGATTCGGAAAACCTGTTCGCGAGCATCGAGGCCGCGTTCGGCGGCGCGCAGGCGCTCGCCGGCAAGCACGTGCTGATCGTGCGCGGCGACGGCGGGCGCGAATGGCTCGCCGAGCGGCTGCGCGAAGCCGGCGCGGACGTCACGCTGGTCGCCGCGTACCGGCGCGTCGTGCCCGAGCCGCGCGTCGGCGCGTGGGAACGCGTGCATGTGCTGCTCGCCGGCGCGCCGCACGCGTGGCTCGTCACGAGCTCCGAAGGCGTGCGCAACCTGCACGAACTCGCGCGCACCCACCTGAACGACGCCGAGATCGAAGCGCTGAAGCATGCGCCGCTCGTGACGCCGCACCCGCGCATCGAGCAGACCGCCCGCGCACTGGGTTTTGATAGGATTACGCTGACCGGCGCGGGCGATGAGCGCATCGTCCGCGCGTTTCGAACGATGGCCGACGAGGCCGTCCAACCGGCGACAGCCGCACCGGTGACTAAACGCATGACAGATACCAACGATTCCAAAAGCGTCGCTTCCCAGCCGGCCGCTGCATCCGCGCCGCCGTCCAGTCCCCCTTATCTCGCGCAATCGCCTGCGCGCCGCGGCAGCAGCGCGGCGCTGTGGTTCGTCGTCGTCGTGCTCGGCTGCGCCGCGGGCGTGGGCGCCTACGCGCTGAACCGCAAGGTCGACCGGCTCGACGCGACGTTCGTCGCGCGCCAGAAGGCGCTCGACGCGCAAACGGCCGAGACGCGCATGAAGACCGAGCAGGCGCTCGCGGGCACGCACCAGGTCGATACGCAGCTCGCGCAGCTCGACGGCAAGCTCGCCGACGCGCAGAGCGCGCAGCAGGCGCTGCAGCAGCAGTACCAGGACCTGTCGCGCAACCGCGACGCGTGGATGCTGGAAGAAGTCGACCAGATGCTGTCGAGCGCGAGCCAGCAGCTGCAGCTCACGGGCAACACGCAGCTCGCGCTGATCGCGCTGCAGAATGCCGACGCGCGCCTCGCGACGTCGCAGAGCGCGCAGGCCGTCACGGTGCGCAAGGCGCTCGCGCAGGACATCGAGAAGCTGAAGGCTGCCCCGTCGGCCGACCTCACGGGCCTCGCGATCAAGCTCGACGACGCGATCGCGAAGATCGACGCGCTGCCGCTGTCGGGCGAGGCGATCGTTCCGCACGCGGCGCCGAAGGCCGCGCCGGCCGATGCCGCATCGTCGGTCGCGGCCGACACGCCGCGCTGGAAGGTGTGGTGGCATGACTTCTCGGCGGGCCTCGGCGAGCAACTGAAGGGCCTCGTGCAGGTGCGCCGGATCGACAATGCGGACGCGATGCTCGCGTCGCCCGACCAGGGCTACTTCGTGCGCGAGAACGTGAAGCTGCGCCTGCTCACCGCGCGGCTGTCGCTGCTCTCGCGCAACGACACCGCGATGAAGGCCGACCTGCATGCGGCGCAGGCGTCGCTCGGCAAGTATTTCGACCAGGCATCGAAGGACACGCAAACCGTCCAGGATCTGCTCCGGCAGGTCGACGGCGCATCGCTGACGGTCGCGGTGCCGAACCTGAACACGAGCCTGAACGCCGTTCAGCAGTTCAAGAGCCGGGGGTAACGATGACGCTTCGAGGAATCGTCTGGCTCGCGATCCTGTTCGGGATCGCCGCGGCGCTCGCCACCGTCGGCCGTTTCGACGCGGGGCAGGTGCTGCTCGTCTATCCGCCGTACCGGATCGACGTGTCGCTGAACCTGTTCGTGATCGGCATCGTCGTGCTGTTCATCGTCGTGTACGCGCTGCTGCGCATCGTGCGCAACATCTGGCGCATGCCGCAGCGGGTCGCCGCGTATCGTGCGCGTTCGCGCAACGAGAAGGCGCAGGCGTCGCTGCGCGATGCGATCGCGAACCTGTATGCGGGCCGCTTCTCGCGCGCCGAGAAGGCCGCGCGCGACGCGCTCGCGGTCGATGCGAACCAGGGCGCCGCGAGTCTCGTCGCGGCCACCGCCGCGCACCGGATGCACGAGTACACGCGCCGCGACGACTGGCTGTCGAAGGTCGACGCGCCCGAATGGCAGGACGCGAGGCTGCTCGCCGCGGCCGACATGCGCGCGGATGCACGCGATGCCGACGGCGCGCTCGCCGCGCTGGCCGACCTGCAGGCGGGCGGCAAGCGTATCCATGCGCAGCAGGTCGCGCTGCGCGCGCAGCAGCAATTGAAGAACTGGGCCGAGGTGCTGAAGCTCGCGAAGGCGCTCGAGAAGCGCGAGGCGCTGCATCCGGCCGCGGCCGTGCGGCTGCGCCAGCAGGCGGCGGAGAACCTGCTGCGCGAACGCCGGCACGATCCGGACGCGCTGCTCGAAGTGTGGCAGTCGCTGTCGCCGCTCGAGCGTCAGTCGCCGCGCCTCGCCGATCTCGCGGCCGAACTGCTGGTGCCGCTCGAGCGTCGCCCCGAAGCGCGCCGCATCGTCGAGGAAGCGCTCGCGCACAACTGGGATGCGCGGCTGCTGCGCCGCTATCCGGATACGGCAGGCGCCGATGCGCTGCCGCTGATCCAGAAGGCCGAAGGGTGGAAGAAGGATCACCCGGACGATGCCGACCTGCTGTTCGCGCTCGGCCGTCTCTGCCAGCAGCAGCAGCTGTGGGGCAAGGCGCAGTCATTCCTCGAGGCCGCGCTGAAGCAGGCCGACAACGAGGCGCTGAAAGTGCGTGCGCACCGTGCGCTCGCACGCCTGTTCGAGCATCTCGGCGAAACCGACAAGGCGGCGAAGCACTACCGCGAAAGCGCGCTCGCGATCACCGTGGTCTGACGCGGCGGCGGTCCTCTGCCGCACGTGAATATGCCCCGAACGCCGATTGGCCTTCGGGGCATTTTTTATTCGGCGCCGCGTTGCAGGCCGGTCCGGACGCCGTGGTTCGGGCGCTTTTGCGGCACGGCGCCCGCGAGCCGGCTGTCGAGCCCGCCGTTGAGCCGGTAGACGTCGTCGTGCGGCGTAGCGGCAGGGGGCGCGACCCGGTCGGCTTCATGCTCGCGTGCGAATGCGACAAGCTCCGGCCTACCGCATCACTTGTCGACGAGCCGCTTCGGCACCGACAGCGCGAGCAACCCGCCGAGCACGAGGAACCCGGCGAGCATGTACATGCCCGCGTCGTTGGCGCCCGTCGCCTGCTTGAGCCAGCCCATCAGGTACGGGCTCAGGAAACCCGCGAGGTTGCCGATCGAGTTGATCATCGCGATGCCGGCCGCGGCCGCCGCACCGCCGAGGAATGCGGTCGGCAGGCTCCAGAACAGCGGCAGCGTCGTCAGGATGCCCATCGTCGCGAGCGTGAGGCCGAGCATCGCGAGCGCCGTCTGGTGCGCCCAGACCACCGACAACACGAGCCCGAGCGCGCCGAACGCGGCCGGAATCGCCAGGTGCCAGCGTCGTTCGCGCCGCTTGTCCGCGCTGTGCGCGATCAGGATCATCGCGACCACCGCCGCCGCATACGGAATCGCCGACAGCAGGCCGATCATGAACGTGTCGACCACGCCGGTCGCCTTGATGATCGTCGGCAGCCAGAAGCCGACGCCGTACAGCCCCATCACGAACGAGAAGTAGATGAGCGCCATCAGCCACACGCGCGGGCTCGCCATCACCGCGCCGAGCGGCAGGTCCTGCTTGGTCGCTTCCTCCGCGTCGACGTTGCGCGCGAGCAGCGCCTTTTCGTCGTCGGTGAGCCATTTGGCCTTCGCGATCCGGTCGTCGAGCGCGAAGAATACGAGCACGCCGGCCAGCACCGACGGGATCCCTTCGAGCAGGAACAGCCATTGCCAGCCGTGCCAGCCGCTCACGCCATTGAACGCCTTCAGGATGAAGCCGGAGATCGGTCCGCCGATCACGCCGGACAGTGCGACCGCGGTCATGAAGAACGTCGTCATCCGGCCGCGCCGGTGCGCGGGATACCAGTAGGTGAGATACAGGATCACGCCGGGGAAGAAGCCGGCTTCCGCGACGCCGAGCAGGAAGCGCATCACGTAGAACATCGCGGGCGTCGTGACGAACATCGTCAGGATCGAGATCACGCCCCAGGTCGCCATGATCCGCGCGATCCACACGCGCGCGCCGACCTTGTGCAGGATGATGTTGCTCGGGACTTCGAACAGGAAGTAGCCGAAGAAGAAGATCCCGGCGCCGAGCCCGTAGACGGTGTCGCTGAGATTCAGGTCGCTCGCCATCTGCAGCTTCGCGAAGCCGACGTTCACGCGATCGAGATACGCGACCACGTAGCACAGCAGCAGCAACGGCGTGAGCCGCCACGACACCTTGCGGTAGGTTGCTTCCTCGAATGCGCCGGACGAGCCCGGCAGCGACTGCATCGATGTAGCCATGTTGTCTCCTGTCCTTGTCTTGTCATGTGCCGGAGCCGGCGCGTCGGCGCCCGATCCGGTGTCTTGCGAAGCAATGCCGATGCGTGGATGCACCCTGCGCGGATGCGCGCGCCGGTGCCGGCGCGGCGTAATCGCGGTCGTGCGGCTAGATGCAGCGTCCGCCGTCGACTTCGAGACAGACGCCGGTGATGAACTCGGCTTCGTCGGATGCGAGGTACAGGGCCGCGTTCGCGATGTCCTGCGGCGTCGAGAAGCGGCCGAGCGGAATCGTCGCGAGGAACCGGCGGCGATTCTCCGGCGTGTCCTCGCAGCCCATGAACTCGGTCATCAGGCCCGTCTCGCCGAGCACCGGGTTGATGCAGTTCACGCGGATGCGGTCGGCGCCGAGCTCGGCCGCGAGCGACTTGCTCGCGGTGATCATCGCGCCCTTCGTGCTGTTGTACCAGACGAGGCCCGGGCGCGGCCGCACGCCGGCCGTCGATGCGACGTTCACGAACACGCCGCCGCCCTGCGCGCGGAAATACGGCACCAGGGTCTGTACGCTCCAGAACAGGCTCTTCATGTTGACGGCGTACACGCGATCGAACTCGGCTTCCGTCACGTCGAGCACCGGCTTGTTGCGGTGCGTGGTGCCGGCGTTGTTCACGACGATCTGCACCGAATGGAAATCGTCGAGCGCGGCCTGCAGCAGCGCGCGCCAGTCGGCGTCTTGGGACACGTCGCCCGCGACCGCGATCGCCTTGCCGCCCGCCAGCGCGATCTCGCTCGCGACGCGCTCGGCCGCCGCGCCGTTCAGGTCGTTGACGACGACATTCGCGCCTTCGCGCGCATAGGTCTTCGCGATGCCCTCGCCGAAGCCCGAGCCGCCGCCGGTGACGATGGCCGTCTTGCCGCTCAACCGCATGGTGTGTCTCCTCTGTTGGATGCGTGCGTGGTGTGTCGGTGCGCGGCCGGTCGTTGCCGGCCGCGTGCTGCGGGTTCAGCCGTGCCGGATCGCGATCGTCTTCAGTGCGGTGAAGCCATACAGCGCCTCGAAGCCTTTCTCGCGGCCATGGCCCGAATGGCCGACGCCGCCGAACGGCAGTTCGACGCCGCCGCCCGCACCGTAGTTGTTGATGAACACCTGACCGGCGCGCAGGCGCCGCGCGAGGCGCAGCTGGCGCGCGCCGTCGCGGGTCCAGATGCCTGCGACGAGGCCGTACGGCGTGCCGTTCGCGAGCGCGACCGCTTCCTCCTCGTCGACGAAACGCATCGCGGCGAGCACCGGGCCGAATACTTCCTCCTGCGCGAGCCGGTGCGACGCCGGCACGTCGCGCAGCAGCGCGGGGGCCTGGTAGAAGCCGCTTTCGGGCGCGTCGGCGACGACCTGGCCGTGCCCGGCCATCGGAATGCCGTCATGCTGCGCGTCGGACAGGAAATCCCACACGCGCTGCTGCTGCTTCGCGTTGATCAGCGGGCCGCAGTCGAGATCCGCGCGGCTCGGGCCGACCCGCAGCGCGTTGAACGCGGTGGCGAGCCGATCGACGAGCGGCTCGTAGACCGCGTGCTCGATCAGCACGCGGCTGCCGGCCGAGCAGGTCTGCCCGCCGTTCTGCACGATCGCCGACACGAGCACGGGCAGCGCCGCTTCGAGATCGGCGTCGGCGAACACGATCTGCGGCGACTTGCCGCCGAGCTCGAGCGTGACGGGCACGTGGTTCTCGGCGGCCATCTGCGTGACGAGCTTGCCGGTCGCGGGCGAGCCGGTGAACGAGATGTGGTCGATGCCCGGGTGGCGCGCGAGCGCGGCGCCCGCCTCATGGCCATAGCCGGTGACGATATTGAGCGCACCGGCCGGCAGCCCGGCTTCGGCGGCCAGCTCGGCGACGCGCAGCACCGACAGGCACGCGTCCTCGGCCGGCTTCACGACGCACGCGTTGCCGGCCGCGAGCGCCGCGCCGACGCTGCGCCCGAAGATCTGCATCGGGTAGTTCCACGGCACGATGTGGCCGGTGACGCCGTGCGGCTCGCGCACGGTCAGCACCGTATAGCCGGCCTGATAGGGGAGGGTCTCGCCGTGCAGCTTGTCGGCAGCGCCCGCGTAGAACTCGAAATAGCGCACGAGCGCGGCGGCATCGGCACGCGCCTGCTTCAGCGGCTTGCCGGTGTCGCGCGCCTCGATCGTCGCGAGTTCCTCGAGATGGTCGGCGACGCGCGCCGACAGCCGCATCAGCACGCGGCCGCGCTCGGCGGCGCTCGCCGCGCCCCACGGGCCCACGAACGCTTCGCGGGCCGCGGCGACCGCGCGCTCGATGTCGGGGGCGGTGCCGCGCGCGATCGTCGCGAACGGCTGGCCGTCGGAGGGATCGACGACCGGGATTGTCTCCAGCTGCGCGGGCAACGTCCATTCGCCCGCGATGAAGTGCTTCGCTTCTTCCATGCCTGCTCCTCGGGTCCGATGCTTCGCGGCGACGGACGACGTCGCCCGTGGTTCGGTGGCCGGACATCCGGAACGATTATCGCGCCGATCGTCATCCGGACGCCACCGGTCGATTGGCTATAATGGCGCATTCCCTGCGGGGACGCCCGCGGCGGTGCAGCGCCCCGCGGCGCCCCTGTCCCGAATTCCATCGACCAACAGAGAGCGCTATGAGCTTTAATCATGTTCCGGCCGGCAAGGACCTGCCGCACGATTTCAACGTGATCATCGAGATCCCCGCGCAGAGCGATCCGGTGAAGTACGAGGCGGACAAGGAACTGGGTCTCCTCGTCGTCGACCGCTTCATCGGTACCGGCATGCGTTACCCGGTGAACTACGGCTACATCCCGCAGACGCTGTCGGGCGACGGCGATCCGGTCGACGTGCTGGTGATCACGCCGTTCCCGCTGCTGGCCGGCTCGATCGTGCGTTCGCGCGTGCTCGGCATGCTGCAGATGACCGACGAGTCGGGCGTCGACGCGAAGCTGGTCGCCGTGCCGCACGACAAGGTCTGCCCGATGACGGCGAACCTGAAGTCGATCGACGACGTGCCCGAGTACCTGAAGGATCAGATCAAGCACTTCTTCGAGCAGTACAAGGCGCTCGAGAAGGGCAAGTGGGTGAAGGTCGAAGGCTGGGCCGGCATCGACGCCGCGCACAAGGAAATCACCGACGGCGCCGCGAACTACAAGAAGTAAGCCCGTTGGTCGGCCTCGCGCCGGTTCGTTCGGAACGCAAACCGCGCGTGTCTCCTCAGGAGGCCGCGCGGTTTTGTTTTGTGCGCACGGTTTTCCGGCGGGCGGGCGCGGACGCCTGCGGGCGTGGGGTACCCGGCGCCTGCTTCGTGCGTTTCGCGCGGGGCGGGGCAGCGGGTGACGTGGGTGCCTGGGTCGCCTTGGTTGCTTCGGTCGCTCCGGCGGGTCGCGCGGTCGATGGACGGCGCCGCGTCGGTGCGCAAGCGGCGTCTTCGCGTGCGTTCGCTGCCGGTTTGCCGACGGCGGCCGATGCCTTCCTTTTTGGCGACGCGGCTAGAGGCGGGCCGGCCTTCTTTACCGGCGTACCACGCAACGACGTCTTTTTTGCGGCGGCGTGGCCGTCGGCTTTCGCCCGTTTCGCGTCCGGTGCGGCCGGGTTCGATTGCGTCGACTTCGACGCTTGTTTGCCTTTCGCAGGCTTCGCCGTCTCCACTGTCTTCACCGTCTTCGCGGCCGTTGCAGGCCCGGCGACTTTCCCCGCCTTCGCCTTTTTCCCGGCAACCGGTTCGGTATCAGCCGCGTTGGCCGCATCGTCGAGGTCTTTCGCGCGCCCCTTCTTGGGCCCGCGCGCCATCGCCTTCGGCCCGGCCGCATCGTTGCGCTCGTCGAGCGCCACCACCGCCGGCAACACCGATTCGAGCGTGCGCAAGCCGGCCGCCAACTCGCGCTTTTTCGCGGGCGTGAGCCGCTTCACCCAGTATTCGGCGCGCGACGCGCTGGACCGGTCGGGCAGAGGAAACGCCGCGAGCACCGCGCGCGGCTTGCGCGAGCGTGTATAGCGCGCGCCCTTGCCGGACGCGTGTTCGTCGAAGCGCGCTGCGACATCGGTCGTGATGCCCGTGTAGACGCTGTCGTCCGCGCATTCGATCAGATACAGAAACCAGGACATGGGAGGGCGGCGGGATGCGAAGCCGCCAGTGTCTCAGAAAAAGCGTGCGTCAACGCCACCGGTCGCCGTGCCCGTCGCGAAAGCGGCTCGGCGCCGCGCCGAGTTCGCGCGTGAAGAAGCGCGTGAATGCGCTCGTCGAACGGAAGCCGACGCGCACGCCGATCTCGCCGATCGGCAACTGCGTATTGAGCAGCAGGTCGCGCGCCTCGCCGAGCCGCGCCTGCGCGACGAGCGCATGGAAACCGACCGCTTCGCGATGCAGCCGCCGGCGCAGCGTCCAGCGCGACATCGCGAAGCGCGTGCACACGTGCTGCATCAGCGTATCGGTCGGCACGTCGGTATCGTCGGAGGTACGCAGCCAGTCGCGCACGCATTGTTCGACCGACGCGCCGAACGTCGAGCGTGCGCGCACGCGCTCGCGCGCGGCGTCGGCCGCATGACGCTGGATGCCGGCGAGCGGCGCGTTGTAGCGCTCGAACGGCGTGTCGAGGTGCGCGGAGCGCAGCACGATGCGGTTGTGCGCGGCCTCGAACGCCACCGGTGCGCCGAGCATGTCGCGCAGCGCGGCAACGGGCGCGAACGCGCGGCCGGCGAATTCGGCGTCGTCGATGCGCACGTGCGGATCGTACAGGCCCGCAAGCGCCGCGAGGATCGCGAGATTGACGAACGCGCTGCCCGCGTTCCGGCCTTCTCCTTCGTTCACGTACTCGAGCGCGATCGCGTCGCCTCTCTCGTGTGCGAAGACCCAGTCGACGTTGCCGATCAGCTCGCGATAGCGCAGGTAGCCGTGCAGCGCGCCGCGCAGCGTCGCCGCGTTGCACGTGACGCCCGCGAGCTCGGGAAACGGCACGAGCCACGGCACGACCTGCGGCGGCGGGCGATGCCACGACAGCGGCCAGCCGCTCGTCAGCTGCATCGCGGCCACGTGCCGGTCGCCGGCGATGCGGCGCGTGTCGTCGGCGAGCTCGGCCGGCCCGATGCCGAGCGTCTCGTAAAGCGCGGCGGGATCGATGCCGTTTGTGCGCGCGTCCTCGCACAGCCAGCGGTAGATCCGCACGGATACCGATTTCTGTCTCAACTCCATGTCTGCCCCCTGTCGTCATGCCGTTCGGGTTTGTCCCCGCTGCGAGAGGTCAACGCATGCTCCTGCCGGTCAAGCGTGGTGACCGGTCGATTTTTAGACTCGACGCTGGAGTTTGGCGACCAGTACAACAGATCGATTCTGGAGGATCAATGAAAACTTCGCTGTTCCGGTGTTCGACGATTGCGTCCGCATGTGCGCTCACGATGCTGCTCGCGTCGTGCGGCGGCGACGACATCCATGCGCCGGCCGACCCCGACGCGGCGGCCGACCTGCGCGCGGCCGCCCTCGTCGCGCAACTGACGACCGACGAGAAACTGCAGCTCGTGCACGGGACCGGCATGCCCGCGCTCAACTTCGGCGGCCCGTTTCCGGCCGACGCGCTGAACGGCGCAAGCTACATCCCGGGCGTGCCGCGGCTCGGCATTCCGGCGCTCAGCAGCGCCGATTCGGCGGGCGGCGTGAACGTGAAGAATGCGCGCGTGACCGCGCTGCCCGCGCCGGTCGCGCTCGCGGCGACGTGGGATCCGGCGCTCGCGGGCACCTACGGCACGCGCATCGCGCTCGAATTGCGCGCGCTCGGGTTCGCGGAAGGGCTCGGCGGCGGCGTGAACCTCGCGCGCGAGCCGCGCAACGGCCGCACCTTCGAATACATGGGCGAGGATCCGGTGCTCGCGGGCACGCTGAGCGCCGCGCGCACGCAGGCCACGCAGGCGCAGAAGGTGATCGCGACGATCAAGCATTTCGCGTTCAACGACCAGGAAACCAACCGGATGACGGTCGATTCGGTCGTCGACGAGCGGACCATGCGCGAGGCCGAGCTGCTCGCGTTCGAGATCGGCGTGAAGGACGGCCAGCCGGGCAACGTGATGTGCTCGTACAACAAGCTGAACGGCGTGTATGCGTGCGAGAACCCGTATCTGCTGACGACCGTGCTGAAGAACGAGTGGGGCTTCAAGGGCGTCGTGCAGTCGGACTGGGGCGCGACGCATTCGACGGTCGCGGCCGTGCAGGCCGGGCTCGACGAGGAACAGCCCGGCGCGGCCGACGACGGCAACGCGCCGCTCGGCTCGTACTTCAATTCGAAGCTGCGCGCGGCGCTGCAGGCCGGCAGCGTGTCGGCCGCGCGGCTGAACGACATGGTGCAGCGCAAGCTGCGCACGCTGATCCGCATCGGCGTGATGGACGCGCCGCCGAAGCCGGGCGGCGCGATCGACGAAGCCGCCGGTAATGCCGACGCGCTCGCGATCGCCCGGCAAGCGGCGGTGCTGCTGAAGAACGCGGCCGCGCCGGGCGATACGCAGCCGGTGCTGCCGCTGGCCGCCGGCACGCTCAGGTCGGTCGTCGTGATCGGCGGGCACGCGGATGCGGGCGTGCTGTCGGGCGGCGGCTCGGGTGCGGTGCCGGCGATCGACGGCAACGCGGTGACGTCCTGTCAGCAACCGGCCGGCATGCTGTTCGGCGGGTGCGCGACCTGGTACAAGTCCGCGCCGCTCGCGGCGATCCGCGCGAAGGCGCCGAACGCGTCGGTCAGCTATCGCGACGGGACCGACGCGAACGCGGCGGCCACCGCGGCCGCGCAGGCCGATGTCGCGATCGTGTTCGCCACGCAGTGGCAGACCGAAGGCCTCGACCTCGCGAGCCTGTCGCTGCCCGATGCGAAGGCCGACCTGTACAACCAGCAATACGACCAGAACGCGCTGATCGCCGCGGTCGCCGCGAAGGCGAAGCGTGTGATCGTCGTGCTCGAGAACGGCAGCCCCGTGCTGATGCCGTGGCTTGCCAACGTGCACGGCGTGCTCGACGCATGGTACCCGGGCGCACAGGGCGGCCAGGCGATCGCCGACCTGCTGTTCGGCGACGCGAATCCGTCGGGCCGGCTGCCGTTGACGTTCCCGAAGCAGGAGGCCGACCTGCCGCAGCCGACGATCGACCCGTCGAATACGCAGAACGTCTATGCCGAAGGGCTCGCGTACGGCTATCGCTGGTTCGACGCGAAGGCGATCGAGCCGCTGTTTCCGTTCGGCTACGGGCTGTCGTACACGACGTATGCGTTGTCGGCGATGTCGGCGCGGGCGGACGCAGCGGGCAACGTGACGGTCGGCGTGACGGTGACGAACACGGGCACGCGTGCCGGTACGCACACGGTGCAAATCTACGCGGCGCTGCCCGCGTCGCTCGGCGAGCCGCCGAAGCGGCTCGTCGGCTGGACCCGGGTCGCGCTGCAGCCGGGCGAGGCGCGCACGGTCAGTGTCGCGGTGCCGGCGCAGCGCTTCGCGGTGTGGGATGCGAATGCGCACGCATGGCGGATCGGCGCGGGCCGCTACGGGCTGTTGGCGGCCGCGTCGTCGCGTGACCCGCAGGCGCTGTCGCAGACGGTGACGCTCGCCGCGCACTGAGCCGGCCGCGGTCGTGCGGCATGCGGCGAGGCCATGCGCGGCCTCGCCGCATGCCGGTATGCAGAATGACGCTAGCCGGTGCTGCGCCGGAACGGATCGTGTTCGCGGAGTTCGTCGACGTACGCGTGGATATGCTCGGTCTCGCGTGCGAGAAAATGCGCGACCGCATCGGAGAATGCCGGATGCGCGAGCCAGTGCGCGGAATGCGTGACGGTCGGCAGGAAGCCGCGCGCGAGCTTGTGCTCGCCCTGCGCGCCGCCCTCGAACGTGTCGAGCCCGGCCTCGATGCAGAATTCGAGCAGCTGGTAGTACGCCGTTTCGAAATGCAGGCAGGGCACGTGCTCGAGCGCGCCCCAGTAGCGGCCGTACAGCGTGCCGCCGCCGTTCGCGCCGCGCCGGTAGACGGCGAGCGAGCTCGCGATCGGGTGGCCGTCGGCTTCGGCGATCACGAGCAGCAGGTTCTCCGGCATCGTCGCGCCGATCGCGCGGAAGAAGTCGAGATTCAGGTACGGGCTCGAGTAGTGTTCGCGGTAGGTCTGCCGGTAGCAGCGCGAGAAGAAGCGCCAGTCGGCATCGGTGATCCGATCGCCGGTCATCCGCCGGAACGTGACGCCGGCATCGCGCACCTTGCGCCGTTCGGCGCGGATGTTCTTGCGCTTCTTCTGCTCGAGCGTGCCGAGGAAGTCGTCGAAGTCGCGGTAGCCGTCGTTGAGCCAGTGGAACTGCACGCCTTCGCGCAGCATCATCCCCAGCGATTCGAGCAGCCGCGCTTCGTCGCCGGTCGGAAACAGCACGTGCAGCGACGACACGTCGCTCTGCTCGGCGAACGCGAGCAGCGTGGCCGCGAGCCGGCGACGTGCGTCGTCGTCGGCCGCGAGCAGGCGCGTGCCCTGCACGGGCGTGAACGGCACCGCGCACAGCAGCTTCGGGTAGTAGGACAGGCCGTTACGCTGGTACGCGTCGGCCCATGCCCAGTCGAACACGTATTCGCCGTACGAATGCTGCTTCGCATAGACGGGCGCGGCGGCCGCGAGCCGCCCCGTGCGTGGATCGGTCAGCGTGACGAAGTGCGGCGACCAGCCGGTGTCGTCGACCGCGCAGCGCGCGACGTGCAGCGCGTCGAGGAATTCGTGGCGCAGGAACGGCGTCGGCTGCGCGTCGCGTTCGAGCAGCGCGTTCCATTCGTCGGCCGGCACTTCCGCGGGGGACGACAGGATGCCCGTGCGATAATCGATGCGTTCGTGTTTCAAGCGTGAACCCGTACTGTTGGATGCCGCCGGATGCGTGCCGCCATGGCCCGCGTCCGGGACGTTTTCGTCAGCCGTTCAGGGCGCGCCGCCGGGCTGCGCCGATCCCGTCATGAAGACCCGACTCGCTCTCGCCCAGATCAACGTCACCGTCGGCGATTTCGCCGGCAACGTCGCGCGGATCGTCGCGGCCGCCCGCGCCGCGCACAACGATGGTGCGCAACTGATGGTCGCACCCGAACTCGCGCTGTCCGGCTATCCGCCGGAAGACCTGCTGCTGCGGCCTGCGTTCTACGCGGCGGCCGCTGCCGCGCTCGACACGCTCGCCGACGCGCTGCGTCCGTTCGACGGGCTCGCGGTGCTGGTCGGTCATCCGTTGCGGGGACCGGGCAGCGGTGCGGGCAGCGACTCGGGCGACGATGCACGCGCGCCAGCCGTCGATGGTAATGCAAACCGCCCGATCGAGCGCGGCGTGCCGCCGGCCGATACCTACAACGCGGTGTCGCTGATCGTCGGCGGCGAGATCGCCGGCACCTATCGCAAGCAGGATCTGCCGAACGCCGACGTGTTCGACGAAAAGCGCTATTTCGCGACGGACGCCGAGCCGCTCGTGTTCGAGCTGAACGGCGTCAAGTTCGGCGTGATCATCTGCGAGGACGCATGGCATGCGTCCGCCGCGCAGATCGCGAAGGCCGCCGGCGCGCAGGTGCTGCTGGTCCCGAACGGTTCGCCGTACCACATGAACAAGGACGCGTTGCGCATCGACATCCTGCGCGCGCGCATTCGCGAGACCGGGCTGCCGATGGTGTACGTGAACCTCGTCGGCGGCCAGGACGAGCTCGTGTTCGACGGCGGCTCGTTCGTGCTCGACGCGCAGGGCGCGCTCGTCGCGAAGATGCCGCAGTTCGACGAAGGGCACGCGATCGTCGAATTCGACGGTGCGCGCCCGCTGCCGGGCGCGATCGCCCCAGCGCTGCCGATCGACGCGCAGGTCTATCGCGCGCTCGTGACCGGCGTGCGCGACTACATCGGCAAGAACGGCTTTCCCGGCGTGCTGATCGGGCTGTCGGGCGGCGTCGACTCCGCGTTGGTGCTCGCGGTCGCATGCGACGCGCTCGGCCTCGAGCGCGTGCGTGCGGTGATGATGCCGTCGCGCTACACGGCCGACATCTCGACCACCGACGCGGCGGAGATGGCGCGGCGCGTCGGCGTGCGCTACGACGAGATCGCGATCGCGCCGATGTTCGATGCGTTCCGGGCGGCGCTCGCGGACGAATTCGCGGGCCGCGCGGAAGATGCGACCGAAGAGAACATCCAGGCGCGCATCCGCGGCACGCTATTGATGGCGCTGTCGAACAAGTTCGGCTCGATCGTGCTGACGACCGGCAACAAGAGCGAGATGGCGGTCGGCTACTGCACGCTGTACGGCGACATGGCCGGCGGCTTCGCGGTGATCAAGGACATCGCGAAAACGCTGGTCTACCGGCTGTGCCGCTATCGCAACGCGACCGCCGACTACGGGCAGCGCGACGTGATCCCCGAGCGGATCCTCACGCGCGCGCCGTCGGCCGAGCTGCGCGAGAACCAGACGGACCAGGACAGCCTGCCGCCGTACGACGTGCTCGACGCGATCATGCGGATGTACATGGAGGAGGACCGTCCGCTCGCGGAGATCGTCGCGGCCGGTTATGCGGAGGCCGACGTCGCACGCGTGACGCGGCTCATCAAGATCAACGAATACAAGCGCCGCCAGGCGCCGATCGGCATTCGCGTCACGCATCGCGCGTTCGGGCGCGACTGGCGCTATCCGATCACGTCACGCTTTACCGAACGTCTCGACTGAGCGCCGCTGGGCCGTACGCGGCCGGCCGGCTTACAATCGGGATCGCGATTGTGCATCCAAACGAGCATTGAGGGACAACCATCATGAAACGCATCACCGCCATCATCAAGCCGTTCAAGCTGGACGAAGTCCGCGAAGCGCTCGCCGAAGTCGGCCTCACGGGGCTGACCGTGACGGAAGTGAAGGGCTTCGGCCGCCAGAAGGGTCACACCGAGCTGTATCGCGGTGCCGAATACGTCGTCGACTTCCTGCCGAAGATGAAGATCGAGGTGGTCGTCGCGGAAGCGCAGGTCGACCAGGTGATCGACGCGGTGATCGGCGCGGCGCGCACGGGCAAGATCGGCGACGGCAAGATCTTCGTGTCGGACGTCGAGCGCGTGATCCGCATCCGCACCGGCGAAGAGAACGAAGCGGCGGTCTGAGCGCCGCACTCGGCCGATCCGGTCGATCGGGCCGCGGATCGCACGATTCCGGCCCGCCAATAAAAAACGGTGCGATACCCGGGTGGGTACCGCACCGATACGCGCCTCTCGCAGCAGCGTGGAAAGTGTTGTCGAATCGTTCTCTGGAGGGCGCCTGATCAGAACAGGTGCTGGATGCCGGCGTAGACGCCGGTCTGGCTGCCGCCCGGATGCGGGTTGCCCGTCGATACGGCGGTGCCCGCACCGTTCGCGTTCAGGCCGAAGTTGGCCGTCGAGCTGTTGCGCACCGTCGCGACCTGCAGGTCGAACAGCGTGCGCTTCGAGATGTTGTACGAACCGCCGACCGTGTAGATGTTCGCGTTGCCGCCGCCGTGGTTCGCATTCACGTGGTACACGGCTGCGATCAGCGCCGCCGCCGGCGTGGCTTGCCACGTCACGCCGCCCCAGACCTGCTGGGTGCCGGTGATGCCGTTGTTGACGGCCGGGCCGCCGCTGCCGTCCGCGTGCGACGACTGATAAGCCGCTTGCAGCTTGAACTGGCCGAGGAACACGTTCAGGCCCGCGAAGTATTCACGCGAGTAGTTGAACACGTCGGAGAAGCGGCCGTTGCTGTCGCGCGTTTCGTCGTAGATGCCGCGCACCTGGAACAGCGAGTTCGTGTACGTGACCTGCGCGCCGGCCGCACGGCCCGGCTGCCCGGCCGTCGTGTTGCCGTTGAAGCTGGTCGAGTTCGAGAACGCGAACTGGCCGTAGAAGTCGAGGCCGTAGAACTGCGGCGACTGGTACGACACGTTGTTGCTGGTCTTGTTCCAGTTGCGGCCGCGCACGAGCGATGCCGACGACCAGCTCGACTGGCCCAGCGGATCGAAGTCCCACACGCCGTTCGCGATCGCGAGTTCGCGACCCAGCAGCAGCGTACCGTAGCGGTCGTTGGAGATGCCGACGGTCGCGAAACGATCCCAGATCGAGCCGCTCGTGCCGAGCCCGCCGTTCATCGTGTTGAACGCGCCTTCGAGGTGGAACAGGACCTTGTTGCCGCCGCCGATGTCCTCGCTACCCTTCAAGCCCCACAGGCTCGTGCCCCAGTCGCCGCTTTCCGCGCGCACTTGGTGGCCGTTCTGCAGGCCGTTCAGGTACTCAAGGCCGGCATCCAGGCGACCGTACAGCGTGACGCTGCTCTGCGCGTGCGCCGTAACCACCCCAGCAGCCATCAGCGCGGCCGCGACCAAAGCTTTCTTCATCATCTCCTCCATACCCTGTCAAAAAGTCAACCCAGACTGCACGAGATGCCCGGCGCGGCGAGCGTCGGGCAAAAGCGAAAAGCGGGATAACCAGGGAGACCTCGTGCAGGCCGGTAAGCGCGGCACGCGGGCAAGCGGACGGAAAAACCGTTGAGCGGTCCCGCGCGGCCGGGTCGGCTTGCGGGGTCTCCTTGTTGTGTCGTGAAGCTAAACTACATTTCACGAACTTCGTTTTGCTACTTTGGTTACTAATTTAGCAAAAATACAATTTTGTGGCGACCGAAATCGTTGTTTGACTAACACGTGTCGCCAATTTGCCATGCAACAGAGTGCGCGGCGGTCGCGCGGACGCGCGCCGGTTGCCGTAAACCCTTGTCCGGCAAGGAAGACACGGATTCGGCGGGGTGGGGTCAAGGATTGCCACTATTGACGTTGCAGAGGCGCGGGCGTAAGCGTCGGAGCGGCGAAATTGGTAAGTATTTCGTAATAAATTCGGCATGGCCCAACGGCGCCGGGCCGCCTCTGCAATGGCTCTGACACTGGGGCCATCGACCGCCGGACAAGCGCGCCCGGCTCAACCCTGCGCGGGTCGGGCATCGAGCAATTGCGCGCGGATCCATCGGTGCGCATCGGTGCGTGCGTGCTTCGCGTGCGAGTAGACCTTCACCGTATAGCGCGGGATCTCGAACGGCGCGGGGAAGATGCGGATCGGCGCCGCGTGACGCAGCGCCTGGGCGGCGCGGTTCGGCACCGTCATCAGCAGCGTCGATTCCGCGATCGCGAACGGTGCGGCCAGCACGCTCGGCAGCCGCACGGCGACCTGCCGCGCGAGGCCGAGCCGGTCGAGCACGTAGTCGACGACGCCGCGCGACTCGTTCCACGGCGTGACGACCACGTGGCGTGCCGCGAGATACTGGTCCAGCGTCAGCCGCCGGCGGATGTCCGGATGCGCGGCGCTCGCAATCACCACGTAGTCGTCCGAGAACCAGTCGAAATCCTCGATGCCCGGCGAGTCGGCGGTCGACTCCTCGTGATAGCCGAGCGCGAAATCGATGCGGCCGGCCGCGAGCTCGTCGATCGAAATCTTGCGCTCGGAATGGACGACGCGGATCCGCAGCCGCGGCGCGACCCGCTCGATGCGCGCGAGCAAGGCCGGCAGCACGGCGAACGCCGTGTAGTCGCTCGCGGCGAACACGAACGTGCGGTCGCTTTGCGCGGGATCGAAGCGGCGCGCGCGGGCGAGCCCCTTCGACATCGTGTCGAGCGCGTCGCCGGCCCAGGTGGCGATGTCGTCGGCGCGCACGGTCGGCTGCATCTCGTTGCCGAGCCGCACGAACAGCGCGTCGCCGATCGCGTCGCGCAGCCGCGCGAGCGCGTGACTCAGCGCGGACGGGCTCATCGCCAGTTCGTGCGCGGCCGCGGCCACCGACCGGTGGCGGTACAGCGCGTCGAACGCGAGCAGCAGGTTCAGGTCGAGACGGCGCAAATCGGGATGCATCATGTTCATGTCCAGATGAAGAAACTGCACTTCCTGCAGTTGAGACGGGAACGTAGCATGTGGATCTGACCGCCGCCACGCGCATGTGCGCGGGCCGCGCCGCATTCCGTTTCCCGTCCGGGCCGAAGGAGGGCTCCCCGCCGTGCAAATCGACATCCGTTGCGCCACCGTCGCCGACGTCCCGCAAATCCTGCGCTTCATCACCGAGCTGGCCGTCTACGAGAAGGCCGAGCATGAAGTGGTCGCGACGCCCGCGTCGCTCGAGCGCAGCCTGTTCGGCGAAGGCTCGCCCGCGCGTGCGCTGATCTGCGAGGTCGACGGCGAGCCGGCCGGCTTCGCCGTGTATTTCTTCTCGTATTCGACGTGGCTCGGCCGCCAGGGGCTGTATCTCGAGGATCTGTACGTATCGCCGCGCTTTCGCGGCGCGGGCGCCGGGCTGCGGCTGCTGAAGGCGCTCGCGCGCATCGCCGTGGACACTGGCTGCGGGCGGTTCGAATGGAGCGTGCTCGACTGGAACGAGCCGGCGATCCGCTTCTACGAAAGCGTCGGCGCGGCGCCGCAGAGCGAATGGGTGCGCTACCGGCTCGCGGGCGATGCGCTGCGCGCGTTCGCGGACGGCGCGCCGGTGGACGCCGCGTAAACGCGAAACGGGCGCCGCCTGGCGCCCGCTCGTGTGTCGTACCGCGACGCGCGCGTTACTTGAGGCTGCCCGACAGGAACCCGCGCAGGCGCTCG